>NZ_MKKG01000031.1:0-24873 GCF_001942325.1 Gordonia sp. CNJ-863 | reverse complement strand
GGCCGCCTGGAACACCTCCGCGGGATCGCGTTGGGCTTCCGCAACCTCAACCACTACATCTTGCGGTCACTCATCCACTCCGGCGGCCTCGCACAACACCTCGACGCACTCTGAATCAGGAAGAGCCACTAAAACCCACTAACTCAGGCCGCGGCGTCGCGGCTCGCCATAATCGAGAGTCACAATAGCCGGCCGTCATGACAGTTAGCGCGGGTAACTGTCGTCCGACAGGGTGCCTATCCTGGGTTCTCCGAGCTGACATCCTTGAATTCGATCGTTCGGACGACACACGAAGCCTTCGTTAGTCGTATTGGCCAGGCCCCACTCGCGAGCGGACTCAATCTACGGGACATCACGTCTTCGAATCATGGACCAACCCACAGGGTGACTGCGATACTCGCGACGTGATCAAGTCGGCAACTCAGTACCCCGTTCACAGCCTTATCAGCCATGATGCGAACACCCTCTACCATGTCCCTCCCTATCAGCGCGAGTACTCGTGGCAAAAGCAGCAGTGGGAGGAGCTGTTCGACGACCTCGCCGAGTCAGAGGGCCCGCACTTCCTCGGGACCATCATCTGCTTGAACGCAACCCACGACGCCGTCGAAGCGAACATCTTGGAACTGGTCGACGGTCAGCAGCGGATGACGACGATCACCCTCCTACTCGCCGCCATTCACTCGATACTCAGCCAGAACAAGGTCGTCCTCGACGATGAGGCACAAGCAGACCTCATCAACTTGCGACGCCAGCTTGTTCGCAAGCAGGACAACAAACTTCGGCTTCGCCCGCAGCTCCAAGGGAGCAATCGAGCTGACTACGCCGCAGTAATGAAAGAGGCAGGCTTACCTGTCGAGCACGACCACGTGAACTACTTGCATCTTCGACGGATTTGGCGATGCTACAACCACTTTCTCGGTGAGATCGAGGAGTACGCAGCCGATCAACAGATCGCACGTGTGGGAGCCGCACAGCAGATCCTCGATGCCGTCAATCGAGCAATCATCGTCAAAATTGAGGTTGACACACACGCCGACGCATTCGTTCTATTCGAATCTTTGAACAACCGCGGAATGCCCCTCACTCCGGTTGACTTGATCAAGAACCGCGTGCTTGCCGATGCGGAGCGCCTTCAGGTTATGGACGTCGAGAAGACATTCGAAAAGTGGAACGAAATGCTCTCCAATCTCGGCGACGACTATGCAAATCAGGAACGATTCCTTCGCCACTATTACAACGCGTTCAAGTCGAGCCTGCCTTCGGTGCCAAACGCAACAGTTGCAACTCGATCGAAACTCATCCGAATCTACGAAACCTTAGTCAGCAGCGGTGTTTCCGCGTTTATCGATGCAATCGTGCCAGCATCTGAGATATATGGACGAATTACCGGGCAGATCCCGCGTGGTGAATCCCTTGACGTGAAGCTAACCGCCCTCGGACGAGCCCAGGGCGCTCCTTCGTACATGCTTCTGCTCTACCTACTTAGAGAGGCCGCGAGTAAGAAAACTCCGACTTCGGAGATCGAGAGCATCGTAGAACTACTCACTGCCTTCTTTGTCCGCCGCAATCTTACCGGCTTTCCACAGACGTATGCTCTCCCCCGCATCTTCATGGACGTGATCGATCTTCTGGCCGACCACCAGAGCGAGGGTGCAGCCCAGATCGTGGCGAAAGCCTTCGGGAGCAATCGGCAAGCGACGATACCTTCCGCGAGCGACTGTTGGGACCTGTGTACGAGGACAATGCCGACGTCACACGATTCCTCTTAACGAGCCTCGCCGAGCGAGGTATGACCAAGGAGACAAAGCAAGACCTTTGGGCTCGCGACAAGAAGAATTCGTACTACATCTGGACGATCGAGCACATCCTCCCCCAAGGCAAGAATCTTCCTGATTCATGGAAGACGATGCTGGGTGGCGACGCCGCAGCGACAGAAGCCCAGGATAGCCACGTCCACCAACTCGGCAATCTCACGATTACCGGGTACAACACTAGCCTCGGAAATAAGTCCTTCAGCGAGAAGAAGGATCGAAAGGATGCGAACGGAAACTACATCGGCTACCGAAACGGTATCCGACTGAATGAAGATGTCGTATCCGAGGACGAATGGACAGTCGCTTTCATCGAGAAGCGAACCCTTAGCCTCGCGGAGCAGGTACTCAAGGCCTTCCCCCTTGCGATCAGCGACCAGGGGCTGAATCGGTGAACGACTCCCCGGAGCCAGCGAAATTCACCGAAGTCGACGAGTGGGCAGCCAGGCAGGGATTCGGACCGTACGTTAGCTTCGCCGGCACCGCCACGGACGTAGGTGGAGATCCAACGGTTCCTCACTCGGGTTTCTATCTACTGAGGTTCGCGAACGACAGCTACTACCTGGGTGAATCAGTCAACCTCCGCGCTCGGATGGGCGGCCACAACAGCTATTGGGGATCGGAAATCCAAGACGCCCGGTTCATCAGACAGAATCTGTCCAAGCCGCAGCTCAGGAAGATCGAGAAGCGCCTCATCTATGAGCTCAACGGAATCATTCCAGACCACTGCCGCAACAAGACCCATGCCTCCAAGTCATTCGGCTCCGATGGTCTGGATGAATTTCTCACGTCCGACGAACAAGCGGCCTGGCTCGATGACCCGTACAGATTCAACGCCGGCGACTCTAGCCCCCTCAAGGCGATGACGCCATCGCAGTCCGTCAAGTACTCCACTGCCGCAAAGCATTACCTTGATCATCCAGGCGAAGCCGAGGCAACGAATCTCTTGCGCCGGTACCTCGACAACTGCGTGCCAACTCCGCGACGCACAGAGTTCCAAGGGTGGAGCGTGAGCACCGGTACCTACGGAGGTGCGCGCCTCCTGTGCGTCACTGTCGGGAGGATGGAGACTCTTGTTGTCACGCGCGAGATGGTCGGCTTCATTGTCGTACGTGAGTCCATTCTCGTCGAAGGGACTTCCGGAATAGACGAGGTTCTCAAGCGCTTTACGAATGTCTCGGCTTGGCATCGACACTACGACGACGCTGGCAAAGACACCATTTCGCTGGGCGCCGACACGCCATCAGCGTGGACAGAGTTGCTTTCCGCCGAGCGAGTCCTCAGAGCAGCCGGACAGCTCGTCTATGACGTGATGCGCAAGCATCCGAGCGTCTACACGCGCTATCACTGTCCACAAGTCGTAGAGTATGTATACCCAGAGTTCCAGCGTGAGGAGGATGTCCTCCAGCGTTCCGAAGTGCGGACCCCCGCCGATTTGATTGCTGCAGAAGCCCTCCCCGCGGTTCAGGCTGAAGAGGTTGCCGCGGAGCAGGATGCAAAGTCCTCTAACACAGAGCTTTCCGAGGAAGAACTAGAGTTCGTCGAGGATGACATCGTCATCTACTGGTTCGTGAACACCGGACCGAAGCGGTTGAATCGCCACACAGTCGCCGACTTCCTGGTGAATCGTGAGTGGAGGATGGAGCCAAACCCTAAGTACGAGCTTCATGTTCAAGAAATGCTGCCAGGCGAACGAATCGCGGTGAGGTCTCGGAAGAACATCACGAAGGGTGTACCCTTCGACCGCCGCGGACGACAAGTGTCAGTAATGGACATCTTCCTAACCGGCACAATCGTCGCGAATCCGGGGGATGGATGCAGTGTCAAAGTCGACTGGGATCCACAATCAGAGCCGCTCCAGTGGTACCTGTACACGAATCAGGACACCGTGTGGGCCGTACCTGCAGGACGGTCAAATTGGGACGATCAACTGATCGAATTTGCCTTTAACGGCAAGGATCAAGACGTCGATTGGTGGCGGAACCAGCACTATTGGAAAGACCGATTCGGTGACTTGCCGCAGTGACCAGACGATAACGACGCAGCTAGCCCACGCCCCGCCCGACTAGCTGGATTCTCAGCCAGCTGAATCTACGCCACGGAGGTCAACTTGGTACACATACCCGTCGGCACGCTGAATCACGTCTTGGGCTGTGAAGATCGCAATGGTCGGTTCCGTTAGAGCCGACGTCACGATTGCCAGCTCCCAATACTTGTCCTCTCTCGCAGATCTCAGCTCATTGCGGGTCAGCAGAATGGACGGCTCTCGACCGGCAACCCCTTTGACCTCCACTCGGCGGAGACCGTTGAGCCTGCTGGAGCAGGTGAGATCCCAGCCGATCTTCTGGCTACCGACATCGTCGACGCGATACCCCAACGATCTGTAGTGCGCTGTGACCGCGTCGATGGCAGCCTCCTCGACGAGCTTGTTGGTCGCTGTGTCACCGTACCCCGCGCCCCGCGGGCCGATCGTCACTGTCCCGCCTACGCCCGAGTCGGGGTCCGGCCATTCCGGCAGTAGCCCTTCGAGCAATCTAAGCTCACGGTTCGAAATCCAGGACGGATTCGCCATCTGCGGAGAGCGGAAGACCTCCATATCTCCTAGATCGGGATGATGGGCGAGAACGTCTGCGGCCGACAAGGGTTCGTCCAGGAGGACGATGTCAGTGGGAACAAACCAGTCGACCGCCGCCCGACTGTCGGGAGTTGCCCAATAATCGCCATCTGTATCGATGACCGGAAAGCGGGGTCCGACGGTCCATCCCAGGCCCCAGATCCCACGCGGCGTCTTTCCAGTCTCCGAACCGCTCACCCAAAGGAGCGCTCGCTGGCCGTCACCGATCATCTCGGAACGGTAGTTATCGAAGACGCTCCAGCTATCGATCCAGTTGTTTCCATCTGCGACGAACTCGTCAATCTTCCAGACCTTCGGATTGCACTTGAACACCCACGCACCCAAATTGTCGTCGGTCACCCGGCCGCCGGCCGGCCCATCGGCGAGGCCGATGAGATCCCATCGCCCGACCCACTCGGCGACCCGGAACGCTTCGATCTTGTGATGGTTCTGCGTCCGCACGTCCCTGCTCGGATCTGCGGCGAGCCAGTCATCGACCTGCCCTTGAATATCGTCACGCATCCATTCAGCGTCGACGACTCGGGCATTGCTGATCGGCTGATGCACGTCGATGAACACCCAGGCGTCGATGGGGATGCGGCGGGATGAACCGTCGGTCTTCTGGGCCTGCCAGTCGCCACGCTGTTTGGTCTTGAGTTTCACGCAGTATGTGCGGCCGTCGGGAGCGGAAATATCGATCAGCGCTTCACGCCCATCCCGTGGAACCGCGGTACCGCCACGCCGCCTGACCTCAGCGACAAACTGCTCGAGTCCCTCGGTTTGAACGCTCATTTTTCGCTCCTTCGTGTCAGTCGTGTGGACTGGTCGTCACGAATCTCTCGCCCGCAACCACTTTCGCGTTACTCGGATCGCCCAGACGCTCCCCCAAGGTTCGGGACGCCAGTCCCGGTGGCAGCGCTGCCGAGAACTTCAGGCCGGCGAGCGCGTTCGGAGTCACGTCTGGTTGGCGCCACTCGACATCGGACAGTCCGCGGCGTATGTCCTCGCGCGAGATCCCCGGCAGGAGGCGCAACGACTTCTCGTCGACACGCTGTCGTGGATCGACCAACCGCGGCAGCGACGCCTGCAGAGTGCGGTTCGCAGCCGTACCCGCCCATGTCCACCAACGGCCAGTCCCCTGGGCTGGTAACACAGCAACGATCCGATCTTCCGTGACAACCCCGTTGAAGCTCGCGCGCAAGTCTGCGAGCGCCGAGTGCGCGCGCCGTGTGAGGGTTACTCCCCCAGGTGTATCGCCGAGCAGGACGGACCGCATCCCCCTTGTTATTTCGAATGAGACGGTACCGCCGACCCCCGACCACTTCGCACGTCCGCCAGACTCAACCGGTTCGACGAAGCAGCGATGCCGTTTCCAGTCGACGTAAGTCACGGTCCACGACCGTCCGCCCAGCAGCAGTACCCGCGGGCCTTGCACTTCTTCGACGAGTAGGTCCGTGCCAATGGTGCCGACCTCGTTTCGCCCGGCGAGGACGGTGAACTCGGGCGGAGCGCTGAATACCGCGGTGAGGTCGGAAAAGTAGCGGCGCCCGAAGCGTCGCTCGGCCTCCGGCCCGATGTGCAAGAAGTCCCCGTCCCGCTCGAAATATCCTTCGGAAGAAAGAAAGTTCATGATCTCGTCGGCAGATTCGTCGAACACCGGCAGCGCGCCCCACCAGTCTCGCCATGACGACCGGCCGATGCGGTGCTCCTGCAGGCACAGCGCCATCATCTGTTGCGCGGCGATGTGTCGGGGTGAAGGTGGCGGCGTGATCGGCTCCACCCATCCGCTCGCCCAGCGGTGCAACATCCCCAGCGCGAGGAGTTGCTGTTCCGGTTCGATGCACAGGAACAAGCAGTTACGGACAGTCCCCGGTCGTCGCCCGGTGCGGCCGAGTCGTTGCAGGAACGACGCGACCGAGCGCGGGGACCCGATCTGGATCACGCGGTCCAGATCGCCGACGTCGATGCCGAGCTCGAGGGTGGAAGTGGCGACGATGACGGTGTCGCGCGCATCGGCGAACGCCGCTTCGGATCGTCGGCGTTCGGCTGCTGACAGCGAGGAGTGGGACAGAAAGGTGTTCACACCCCGCTCTCGCAGCGCGGCACCGAGTTCCTCGGCACGCCTGCGTGAGTCGACGAAGACCAGACGCTTCTCACCCTGATGCAGCGAAGCGATCACGGTGGCCGCGTTCTGTAGTGAACCCACGTGATCGACCGCGATCTCCGGTGCGGACGCCGTCACCCCGGCCGACGGGGAAACCACGGTATGGGGTCGGGTGGTGAACCCACCTTGGAGCCAGCCGAGCAGCTCGTCGGGGTTGCCGACGGTCGCTGAGAGCCCGATCCGCTGCAACGGGCGACCGGCGATCCGGGAGAGCCGCTCCAGAACGGCAAGCAAGTGCCATCCGCGGTCATCACCGGCGAAGGCGTGGACCTCGTCGACGACGACCGCGCGTAGCCCGTCGAACAGGACCCGTGGATCGACCTTGGTCGACACCAGCATGGCTTCCAGCGACTCGGGCGTGGTGAGGAGGATGTCGGGACGTTCTCGCAGAATTCGTTGTCGCGCTGCCTGTCCGACGTCGCCGTGCCAGACGTCTGCGCTGCGTCCGATCCACTGGGCGTAAGTGTGTAGGCGGGGCTGAAGGTTGTTCAGCAAGGCGCGCAACGGGCACACGTAGAGCACCGAGACGCCCTGCCAACCATTTTCGGCCATCGCCGAGAGCAGCGGAAATGCTGCCGCTTCGGTCTTGCCACCCGCGGTCGGCGCGAGCACCAAGGCGTCATCGCCCCCGAGGATCGGGCCGACGGCGGCGGCCTGGGTGGGCCGCAACCCGTTCCAGCGCAGAGTGTTTGCCAAGTGATACTGCACACCCGGGTGTAACCGGTCGAACGGGTCGGTTGTCATCAGACGTCGAGGTCGATGTCGTCGGCCGAAAGCGCTTCGCGCTCTGCGGCTGACAGTTCGGCGTCGTTGATCGTGAAGTCGTAGTCGGTATATGGGTCGAAGTCAGGGTGAAGTTCGATGACGTCGAGCACGTCGACGAGTTTGCGCAGGAACAGCCGTGGTGCGATCCCGACTTTGCCTCCCAAGCCCCCGGCCACGGCTTCGGCGAATCGCCGCAGGAACTGGTCATCTGCAGTGTCGCGCACCCGATCGGCCGATTCGATTCCGCTGCAGAACAGTTCACGGACGCGCCCACCGAGTTCCACCAGGCGGCCGATGTCGAAGCCGGTCAGTCGCAACTGCGGCGCCCGCGGGTTGTCGAAGCGAGGATCGCGGGTGAAGTCGGTGTGCAGCCGGTCGGCGAGCGGCGGCAGCAGTTGGATTCCCTGCCGTCCTTCGAAGAATGCGGGTGTCCCCGTGATGAGTAGATACAGTCCGGGAAAGTGCCCGTCATGGACCTCGTCGACCAGCTGCCGCAGCGCGTTCAGTGCCTTCGCCCGGGCGTCGGATCGAATGCGCTGCAATGTCTCGACCTCGTCGAGGACCAATACAAGGCCCGCATTGCCCGCGTCGGAGAGCACCGCGAGCAGACCACGAAGAAAGCCCAGAGCGAGATAGTGGTCGAGGTCGCCCTTGATCCCGGCGCGACGTTTGACCGCAGCTGCCACGTGGGGTTGTCCACCGAGCCAGGCGACGAGGCCGTCGGCGCCGTCGTGGTCGCCGTCGGCGATCATCCGACGGTAGGCACGAATGGCCATCGGGAAGACCGGGGCACTAGTGGCGACCGCGGCCAGACGTCGTTCCAGCAGTTCATCGATGCCGACGCCTTGGTTGGCGGCGTCGTCTTCGATGGTGAACAGCCATGCGTCGAGGATGGGACGTAGTGCCGACGGCGGGATCGAGGCGGTCCGCAACGACTCGATGCTGCGCCGGTACACGGTTTCGAGTTTGTGTAGCGGCGTGTCGATTTCGTTGATCTGTACCTCGGCGACCGCAAATCCACGTTTCATCGCACGGTCGCCGAGCCAGCGCGCAAAGAACGTCTTACCCGAGCCGTAGTCACCCCGGACTGCCTTGAACATGGCCCCACCGGCTGCGACCACACCCAGCTCTGTGTCGATCTCGGCCTCAAACCGGCCGAGTCCCACGGCCAACTGGTCGAGGCCGTTCGACGGTACCGTTCCCCGCCTCAGCGCGTCGAGGATCTCACGTCGCCGTCGCGGTGACACCCCCGCCGTCACGACCCGACCCCGAACTGTTCGCGCAGCAGATGCTCGTCGAGGCGCACCACCGGCCCGTCGAGCGCGAGGACTTCGTAGCCTTCGACGTCGAGGACCCGTTTGATCTGCAGCAGAGCGCCGGTGACGCGGCTCTCTCCGATCCCGAGGATCCGGGCCGCCTGCCGCAGCGGGATCTCCCGGTTCGAGGTGGCCAGCAGTCCGTCGATGAGCGCACCTACCTGAGCGTCGGACACCACGATCCGTCCTGCCAGCTTCCATTGAGATGCGAATACTGCAGTGCCGAGAACAGTTTGGGCAAGCGAACTTTGAGTGGGCGAATCGGCCGGTTCCTCGTTGTCGAACAGGGTTGGGGTCGATACAGTCGGGAGAGTCGGTGTCGTACGCGACTTTTCTGAGCCTCTACTCACAGGCGTATGCCACCAGGAGGGTTCCACGGCCCCCATCGGATGGAAAGTGGCCGGCACATCGCCTGTGTAGAGCCCGATGACCGGGACCACGGCCTCGGCGGGGGTGCCCCCGCCGTGATAGCCGGCATTGACGGGTCCGTAACGGATGGTCTCGTCGACGGCCAACACGACCGCGTGGTCGGCGGTGAGCACCCGCGGGCCGCGAACCAAGACCTCGCAGTCACCGATCGTGTCGAGCTGGCCGTGAGCGCGTTGTCCGTAGTGGTTGGCGCGCACCAGTTTCACCGAGTCACGCCGTTCGATGATGTGCCCGTGGTCGGAGGTGATGATCACGGCACGCCCCGCACGCTGCGCGTCCCGGAGCAAGGCGCGAAGGTGGGTGATGGTGCTCAGCGACCAGTCGGTGCCGCCCGGGTCGGTGTGATGCAGCGTGTCGTCGACGTAGTTGAGGATCGCCGCGACGACGCGACGGCCGACCGGGTCGGCGATGGCGTCGGCGACTTCGGTGGCGAGATCAGCACCGGTGGGAACCGTGTCGAGGGCCTTCTTGTGAAAGATCGGGTCGGTTCGGCCCGGAGCGGCCTGCAACCCTGCCTCGCGGATGGCGTCGAGGAAGCCGGACCGCTCTGTCGTGTCCGTCCCTTCCCGGAGTTGACCGCACAGGAGTGAGCATCGGCTGCGGCCGGTCAGGGTCGGAAGTACTGCCAGTGCGCCCGTCCGCTGGGACGCTCCGCCGACGGTTGCCTCGCTCCAGCCTGCCTCACGTGCCGCAGCGACGACGTCGATGGCCGCCGCCATCGACAGTGCGTCCACGACGATCAGCAGGGTCGGGGTGTGCGCGGCCAAGGGGAAGACGATGTCGCGCAGGAGGTTTTCCACCAGCAACCCGGTCGGTTGCGGTGTGTCGGCGAGGGCCGCGGCAAAGCGCCGGTCCACAGCGCGACGCCGGACGACGACGCGGTCGATGACGTGTGCGATGGCCTCGGCCATGCCCCGATGCTCGACTCCGCGGCGTGCGGTGATGAGTGCGGCGTCCGCCCACGCGCCGTTGCGGACGTGGCCGGTGATCAGTGCGTCGAGTCCGCCGGTTGCGTCGTCGTCTTCGACGAGCCATCGCAACAGACGTACCGCGGCCTCGGCACCCGCGAGCGAGGAATCCTCTGCCGCCAGTAAGTGGCGAGTCACCTCGTACCAGGCGGCGTCGACACGGGCTACAGCATCGGCAGTCGGTACGGCTGTGGGATCGTCGGGGATCGCTGCGGTGATCGTCTGCGCCAGTGTGTCGAAGCGTGCGGACAGACCGTGCGGTAGTAGTTCGGAAGAAGCTGCCAGTTCGGCGATCCCCAGGTTGTCGACGAGTGCTGTGGCAGCGGTGACGACCACGCGCCGTGCCACGCGGTCGAGTTGGCCGATCACGAGCCCGGATGCGTCCTCGGACCAGTTGACGAGGTCGGCTTCGGTCAGGCCGTCGAGACCGTAGCGGCCGAGGAACCTGCCGCGGGCCAACTCGCGGCCTGGCGCTTTGTCGACCATGAGCCCGGCGATCAGCCCCAGCGGCACCAGGTCTCCGATGCGATCGGTGGCGAGCAGGTGGCCGACCGCGGAGCCGAGCCGGCCCGCGCGTTCGGCGAGCCATGCGGTGGCCGACGCCGCTACCGCGGCGCCGCCGACGGCGCGGAGGTGTGCAAGATCGTCGGACACCTCGCGTCGCAGGCTCCATTCCAGCACTGCCGACGCATCGATCTCGACCTGCGGGTCATCGGTCACCCGTAGCGTCGCGTACGCCAGTGTCGACATCGCGTGATCGCGAGTGAGGACTCCACCGGGTGCGGGCGTCACGGCAGTGTTCGACAGGGCGGCGAGCAGCCCGACCGCGAGGCCACGGTCGTCGGGTACCCGGTAGAGGGCGGGTTCGATCGTATTGGCAGCGAACATCGATCGCAGCGCCGCCCACGGGTCCGGCGTGAGAAGCCGATTGTCGATCAGGTGCGCGAGGACCCCGTCGCCCAATTCCTTCTCGTCGACCGGGGTGAGGATCACCAACCATCCCTGTTCGTCTCGGGTCTCGATCGCCTCCCACACCGCCAGCGTCGACGGGCAGGGCGCGACCGTCACCGTCACACCGTCGTGGGTGAACGTCCCGTCCTTCCATGTGGCCGACGCGCGCAGACCGAGCACACCGTGCCGGTAGCTCTTGTCGACTGCCTGCCGCAACCGGGCAGCGATGATCGGCCGGGTCGCGGTGAGGGTGCTCACTCGATCCACCACTTCACCCGCACCCGGGACCCATGGGCGGCCAATGCCTCCCGCAACGATACGGCGAGTTCGTCGACGTCGGCCGCACCGGCGACGCTGACGTCGTGTGTGGCCTGTTGCTTGCCGGCGTCGGTCGATTCGCCGTCGTCGTGGTCGTCGTCCCGGTCCTCGTCGTCGTCACCGGGCTTCGACTGGCCGTCCACCACCCAGTCGACGACCTTGCTCTCGATCCTGCCGACCTCGTCGCGAAGCGACCGGCCGGGTGTGACGATGAGTTCCTCGAAACTGCGCACGATGGATCGTGCTGCGGCCCCCCGCTCGCCGCCGAGGTCGCGGCCCGCGACGACGGATTCGAGGAGACGCCACTTGAAACTGCGCAGCGCGACCGCGTCTGCACCCGCGTCGACCCGCATCTGCCCGGCCGTCTGGGCGGCGACGACGAGCTGCATCTGCGCCAGCTTCGTGATGAGCGCGACGTTGCCACCCGTCCCCGCGAGTTCGTCGAGGAACTCGGACAGCTCGCGGACTGCGGTGAGTCGATCGGAGTCGGCCACGTCCAGCCCCAGTACGCGATGCGCGGTGGCCAGTTGATCGGCGACGTTCTGCAGCTCGGCCCGACGCTCGCCGGCCTTTGTGCGCACGGTGTCGGCGAACTCGGCGACGTTGCCACCGGTCAGGAAGGTCCGCGGCATCGTGTACCCGAACAGTTGACTGGCGTGAAGCCGTGCTTTCTCCCAATCGGTGTCGTCGGGCAGTTCCTCGGCGCGCAGTTCGATGCTCTCGCGCAACGCGCCGAGCTTGAGCGAGCGCGCCGGTGCCCCTGCGTCGAACCACGCCCGTTTGCGGAGCAACGCCCACGCCCAGACGATGAGGTCCCGCGCTTCAGGTCGTAGCCCCCAGGCAGGAGTGACGGTGTCGATGCGTCGCTGCAGCACTCCCACGGTCACGCGATCGGCGTCCGCGGCCGCCCGATCGAGCTCGCCGGCCCAGAACGCGAAGGTGTCCTCGCCGAAGAGATAGTGATCCTCGGTGGCTTTGCCGACGCGTAGTGGCTCGGCGACCCGCTGCACGGTCTTGCGTTCGGTGCCCGGCAGTGTCGGCACCCGTCCGGTGCTGTCGGTGGCTGCGCGCTCGACGTAGTCGCGCACGACCTCGTACTGGCGGGCGGTGACCTCTTCGGAGGGGTTGATGAACTGCGGGTGGGCGGGATAGACGGCGGTGAACGCCTGGTCGATGACCTTGTCGAAGGCCTCGCTCAACGACAGGGCGGCCGGGAGTTTCGGGCTGAAATCCTTGCTGAGGGAGATCAGTACCTCGGTGTGGCCGGGGTCGTCGACGAACATCTTGGGGTCTGGCGCCTCAATGCCATATGCCTGCCGAAGCAGCAGGCCGAACGAGGTGAGAATGCCGCGGTGGAGGTTCTCCAGGATGCCACGTGCCTGCGCGCGATCTGATGCCGAAAGATGGTCGGAGTTCTCCTGCCACCTCTCGCCGCTGCCGGTGAACAACCAGTCCAGCTTCACCAGCAACGCGAGATCGTCGAGAGCCTTGGCGGAGAAGAACTTCGGCAACCACGCGACGCAGTGCCGATCACCGCCGGCCAGCAGACGATCGATACGGACGATGTCGTCGGCAGCGGAGAAGTTCTGTTCATCGAACGGGTAGTCGACGACGAGCTTCCAGGTTCCCGGACGGTTGTCGAAGCTCTGTTCGGGCACTGATCCGGGATCTCGGACGTTGCCGAACACGACGTCGACTTCGCGTCGTGACCCCCGCCAGATGATGGTGCGGGTGGCTGCGCCGACAAGGTCATCCTGCGCGGTGCTGACGCCCAGCGCGCGGTGCACCAGAGTCCGGATCAGCACACGACGACGACCGGAATTGTCCTCGGCCCTGATGCGATCCAGTACCGACTGATAGTCGACGTCGGACAACTGCACGCGGATGATCGGATTGGCACCCTCGGACACGGTGATCTCAGGGACGTCCTTGGCCCAGCCGCGCACCACACCGAGCACCACCCGAGCTTCGCCACCGCGCAGTTTGGAGCGGATCGAGCCGTGGTTGAGTGCCGCCAGCCGGGACGCGGTGATGTCCTGCAGTGCAGGCACCTTGGGGGCAACCGCCGACAACAGTAGCGTTTTGGCGATCCGCTCGTGGGCCCGAAACCCCACCGGCACAGAGGACGGATCGTCGTTGAGCTGCTCCTCGGTGACCTCGTGCGCGCGCAGCAGGATCGGGAGGAGTTTGGTGCGGTACAGATCCGAGGCCGCGGTGAACATGGTGCCGGCGTGCGAATCGATCGGGGTGTTGCCCTCGACGATGTAATCGAAGGCGTCGCCCACCGGGATCAGGTCGGCGGTGGTCAAAGTATCGCGCCGGTCGACCAGCATCCGCTGCATCACCTTTAGGGCGGTGCGTTCGCGTTGCATCACGGACGACAGATGCCGCAGGGTGGCGACCAGCGCCGGGGAGAACGGATAGGTCAACCGGAACTCACGCTCCGACGCACCGGTATGGGTGTCGGTGGCATTCATGCTGTCGCGCAGTACGTCCCACACTTCAGGGCTGCGGCTGACCGAACGGAATGCCTCGTCGAGCACAGCGGCCGCAGCGTCGTCGCGGGGCCGCAGCAGACGTGCGTGGGCGACTTCGGCGAGGTTGTCGTCGCCGAGCTCGATCTCGTAGAAGCGTTCCTTCTGGTAGTGGAAGGCCCGATCGAGCGCATCTTGTTCGGCGCCGGACGCTCCGGCATCAGCGAACCACTTGCGGAGATCCATCTGCCGAGATACGAAGGACACCAACGGGATCGGCCGTCGGCTTCCGGACGATTCGACGAGCTTGGTCAGTTTCTGTGACTCGCGGGAGAAGAACTCGGTGTCGGTCACGGAGAAAGCCAGCCACAGCACAAGTTCATCGAGGAACAGCACGACCGCGTCGTAACCGAGTGACTGGGCGTGCTCGGTGATGGCGACCAATCCGCGATCGAGATCGACGTAGGTGGCCTGCTCCACAAACGATCCGAAGTAGCTACGCACCAGCGCTGACACCAAGGTAGTGCGCCGGGCGTCTTCTGGTGGTGCGGCGACCGCGGCCAGATAGGTGGCGAGATCCCAGGTGTCGCCACCGAGTACCGCTCCCCACGCGTCGGACGAGTCACCCGCGGTGTCGCCGCCGCTGAGACCGGCAAGGAATGCGTCGTCGCCGATCTGCCCGCGGAGCTTCTCGGCATCCTCGATGAGGGTGTCGGTGACGTGAATGGCGGGCAAGGGTGCGTCAGGGTGCAGTCGGGCGATCTGCCGCAGGTAGCCGCGGAAGACCGCTTCCTCCAGGCTCTTTGCCCCGAGAAGGTGGTAGGTGAGCCGCAGAATGGATTTGCCGCCGAGTTGTTCGTCGTAGCAGCCGGTGAGCGAGGTGTACTTCGAGGTGCGCGCGGCAGGATGGTTACCGAGCAGCGCATACAGCACCGCCATGAAGTGCGATTTACCGGACCCGAAGGAGCCGGTGAGGAACGCGGCGCGTGATGTCTGCTTCTCGATTCCGTCGGCAACCAAGCCAAGAGCCGCAGCGAAGTTCGCTTCCAGCGACTCGGTGAGCACGTACTGATCGAGGGTCGCGCGGATGTGTGCGTCGTCGTCGGTGCTGTCGGTCAGCCGCAGGACGTAGTCGTCGGCGCCGGTGCGTTCGGGAATGTCGATGACATCGCGCAGCAGGGTGCTCATGCCGAAGTGTCCTCCGTCTTCTTTCGGGTACGACGTCCGCGGACGGGAGCAGGTGGGCGCCATGCGGAGAGTTCGTCTGGTCCGACGCCGAGTTCGACACTGTGCGAGCGCAATACCTCGTCGATGGTGTCGGCGACCGACTCGCCGAACTCGGGGTCGATCTCGCTGTGCCATTGGCGTACCCACGGCATCAGTTCGGCCAGCCCGGCCAGCATCGGCACCAGTTTGTCGCGGCTGGTCTGATCCCAGCCGTCTGAGGTGATGCGTTCGTCGATCACACCGGCCAGCGCGAGGGCCTGTTCGGCGTGATCCCATCCGGCCCAGCCGAGCAGCATCGTCGGGTCCGAGTCACGTCCGGCCTCCGGGTAGGAGATGAACCGCTCCTTGGGGACGTCGAGCTTGCCGCGCCGCGACCAGTACGACGTTTTGAGGAAGTCGGCGGGCTTGTACTTGGGCGGCACAGGTATCGGCGCGTCCAACTTCTCGCCGGCATCCTCGCGGCGTTGCAGATCCCAGGTGTGTTCCCACGCTTCACGTTTGGTGAGGCCGCTCGGCTTGTACCGCCACGCCGCCAGATACGGCACGCCCTCGTCGGCGATGAGCTTCTCCAGCGCGGCACCGGTCGCCACGTCGGGGCTGCCGGCCCACAACCGCAGCACCTGAAGGAAGACCTCATCGCGGTCCAGTCGATCTGCCAACTGCGCGACACTGCGGGGTGTCGGATGACCGTCCTCAAACCACAGCTCGCGATGCTCCACCCGATCGAGTAACCAGTCCCGCAGAGCCTCGGTGACGCGCTTGTCCCACGGATCACTCGACCACCGCCGTTTGTGTTCGGGCTTCTCCAACAGGCGGATTCCCGGATTCGATGCGATGACGTCTAATCGGCGCTGGAGTAGCTCGCGGTAATCGGCCGGGAGGTGGGCCGGGATCTCGGTGACCGGCGTGGAACGGTGTCGCTCGAACCATGCGGTGTGTTCGCCGTCCTCGACTGCGCGCGCGAGCGCGATCTCGAATGCGCGCTCGCCTAACGCGAATCCAGGGAGATTGCCTGCATACGTGAGGTCGCCGTCAATTAGCCCGTAGAGTCTGTAGCACTCCCAGTCGAGTTCTTCTTGGTGCGCGATCATCAACGCGCGCAGTCGTTCCGACTCGGCGCGAGCTGTTTCGAGAGCGTTGGCAGTCGGTATCCCTCGCTCGGCCAGAGCTGATGGGGACTGAGCCGACAGCTCCTGAGCGAGCGTGTCGAGCGTGCGGGCACGAGCCAACGGATATGAGAACGGGAGCGGAAAGTCTTTCAGCGTGGTGCCGTTGAACTGGTAGCGAGGCTCCCAATCCTCGTCACCGATACCGCCCCCGATTCCTCCATTACCCTTGTTGAAGCAGTTCTGCTTGAGCCAGAAGCATCCCACAGAGCTGTTCAGCACACCCAGCAGCCGCAGGTGGTCGTCCTCGCTCGCCCCCTCCGGCAACTTGATCACCGGCGCGGTCTGCTTGAACACCTTGCCGCCGCGGTCCAGGACGAAATGGTTGTGGGTTGCAACTTCGGCGAAGGTGATGGTCGACGCTGACGCATTCTTATCACGCGTGAGCTGATGCCACGAATACCACGTGCGACCTTCTTCGAAATAGGTCTTCTTTGCGAAGGTGGCTCTGTTTCCGAGAGTTGTACGCGATGGCCACAACCACTTACTCGATGCCTGCGTTAGACCGCGCTTGCCATACGCAGGTGCGTCACCGTACGGGAAGAAAGAGAACGTCTCAGAATGAGTATTCCAATCTCTGATCTCATCGCCCACTATCAACGGACGGTACAACTCAGGCTCGACGCTCTTGCGAAAGAAATCTGTGCCCCTTGCCAGCATTACGTCGTCGGCGTTGGTCATTCCGAAGACACCTATACGACGTGTGCGCTTGTGCAACCGCTCAGTTCGATCGTCAATCTCGGCTAGCAACTCGACGGCGCCGCCGCCGGAAAGGCTCCACGGGTGCTCCTGCAGGGCAACTCGTGGCAGGTCCGTCACGCTGATCCAGTTGTTCTCGAAGCCGGGCTCGTCGATGTGCTCAGTGATCGCCGACCACACCAAGCCCTTCGCAGCGTCGTCAGGCCGACCGGGTTCGCCCCGAATCCCAAGCACTGCACGGACAGTCGGCAAGGCGTTGGCGATCCCTCGGTTCCTTGCCACCAGAATCACCGTTGGTGTGCCGTGACCAGGTATATAGGCACCGGATGTGTCCACGACCTTCTGAAGGTCTTTATACCCCAGGAAGTCCTTGATCAGCTTCGTGCCGAACTCGCGCTTCATGAACGAGTTGGCCGTGATCTGCCCTACCCACCCGGATCTACCGGACGAGCCGTCCTTGGCCAGGTCGAAGAACAGTTCCATGAAGGGGACAGTGAGCACGTACTTGCCGTGACATGTCGTGTAGTGACGGCGATAAAGGTCACGCAAAGCGGCGTCTTTGATGCTGATATACGGCGGGTTACCCACCACCGCATCGTGTTCTCTACGCAAGATCGCCTTCAGCGATTCCGTGTCCTCTGTCGACAGGGCGAACTCCGATAACCCGACCGACAGCAGGTCATCGTTCATGGCTTCCTGCCGCGATCCCCACAACAGCGAATCACCGGTAGCGAGATTGAGTTTGATGTCGATCAACTTCTCGATCGACTTGTCACCACTGGCTTGAAGCGCCTCGACAATCAACCGGAATCGCGCGATCGCAACGGCGAAGGGGTTGATGTCCACGCCGTACACCGACTCGAGTGCGCGTTGCACCAGCACACGCTGCCCAAGGGCTGGGGCTTCGCGCTGCCATCGGTCGAGGAGCCGGTGGAAGGCGCCGAGCAGGAAGTGCCCTGAGCCGCAGGTAGGGTCGATGACGGTGAAACCTTCGAGCGACCGTTCATCGAGTGCGGGTTCCAGGGTTTGGTCGAGGATGAACTCCTCCACGAAATCCGGCGTCTGCAGAAGCGCATACGTCTGCTTCGCAAACTCCGACAGATCCTGGTACACATCACCCAGGAAGCGGGTGTCAACACCAGTGAAACTCCAGCGCGGCTCACCCTCATCGTCCTTGTCCCACCAGAACTCGAGCAACTCACGCGCAGCGTCGCCCGACGGCGCGACTTGGTGCAGCGGGGAGTAGGAGTCGACCAGTCCGCGCGTCGCATCCAGCGTCGAAAAGTGCTCGGCGATCGTGTTCAACCAATCCCGGTCGGTGTGCTCGGGATTGGCGGCGAAGTAGGCTCGCCGGGCGTCGAGGGCTTCCTGGCGGGAGTCGGCCTCGGGTCCACCGATCCACGCCTTCGAGACCAGCACATTGTCCTCGCAGTATCGCGCGAACACGGTGAGCAGCAGCCACGCCACCGCCGACTGGGTGACCCGTTCGTCGCGCCACGCCTGCCACGATGCGGCCGTTCGCTGCGCGGTCAACGCTTCGGCATGCTCAGCGCGCCACGCCTCGCCGACACCGGCCTGCCGGGCTGCGACGTCGTCGCCGTCGACCCTGGCCCGCAGGTCATCTTCAAGCCCGGCCAACTGTGTACGCAACGCCTTGACCAACTCCGCCGCAACAAGCGCCACGGTCACACCACCTCACTGGCTTCCGTATCGCCGTCGTGCGCGGGTGTCGAATTGGCCCCAGTCGACCACACAACGAATTGCCCTCCCGGAGAGCCCAATTGGATGGGCTTCCCGTCCACCATCGCTCCGCGTTGCCCACGCAACTGCGGGACGACCGCCCACACCGGGCGCCGGCGTGGCGCTGAAAGGTCGCTCAGGTGGGCCAGCACGTCAAGGTAGCCATAGCGGGCCAGCGGGGAGAGTTCGGTGAGGATCAGCGGTCCGCTGCCCGACTGCACGTTCTCGCCGAACACTTGCCGTTCCAGCTCGATGCGGAACTGCGGCATCACCTGATCGAGTACGGCCCGCAGACCTCGGGCGTCGCGAGTGCCTGATTCCGCGGCGTCGGCGCTCTGCACCAAGTCCCAGGGCAGACCTTTGGCCGAGGAGAAGTCTCGCATCCTCGCGATGATCGCACCGGTCACGTCACAAAGCTCTCCCCTGTGGTCGTCTGCCAAGGAGCGTGCGATCGCATCATGATCGCCGGGTCGATACACCGGTACCCCGATGACAACGAATCCGTTCTCGCGCAAAGAGGTTGCCAACACGTCCCGCTGGGCTCGAACGTCCCCGCCTGCCCACTTCGGCTCAGCATCCGCCGGCGCCGACCCCTGGTGGGTGGCGGGTCGCGTATGCAGCGACGTCTGGCTTGGTGGCGCCTGCGCCTCGTAGCGGTAACGCGACCGGGACTCATCCCACCAGAGTCCGAGCCCGGCGCGCGCAATAATCGGGTCCAGGTGCGGGCGCTGGGGAAGGCGATCCAACTCTGGGAACCGTGCCGCCACTCGTGCCCGGACTTCTGCCGCGGTGAGTTCTTCGGTCTGGGCGAGACCGCCGAGCGCGAGGCGTAACGCGGTTGTCGGTTCCAAAGTACGCGAATGCAATTCGCCGCGGCCGGACACTGCGGTGTGCCGCGAGATCGCGGCGGCCAGCCGGACCAGCCGTCCGTCGCTCGGCGCCGGAACCGGGGCGTCCGGGTCGGTGGCGCTGCGATAGGCGCGGCTGAAAGCGCGGTTGAGCTCTCGGACTGCAGTTCCGGCTGCAACCACCACATCGGCCGTGCCGGTCGTGTGCGCCGCAGTGACCAGTTCGTCGGCGCGTTTGGCGGCGGCTTCGGCTGCGGCCAGCAGTTTTTCGTCGTCGGCGACCAAGGTCAATCGGCCGCCGTGCCGTCGGCGAACCAGTTGTCGGTTGCCTTCGGCGGATTCGTGCTCGGTCAGCCGGTCGTAGGCGACACGCAACAATCCCGCGGCCACCCGTTCACGGCGGGTCCGCTCCGCGACGTCCGCGGCCCCGGCGTCTGCTTGCGGCAGCCTGCTCCGAATCTCAGCAGTGAGAGTGGAGATCGCCACCACCCCACCGGAATCGCTGAGTACCGAGTTCGCGACGTCCAGCAGTCCGTCGAGCAACGCGCGGGTCTCGCTGTTGTCTCCCCAGTCCGCTTGCAGCTCCTTGAGGAGCTGATGACCGCGCGGCAGGGTCTTGCCCAGGGCGGTGGCGAGCTCGTGACCGCTTGCGAAGGCGTCGAGTCCGGGGCGGGTTCCCAGCAGCAGTTCCGCTGCGTGGCGCCGGGTACTGGCGCGTTGAGTGGAGACCGCGTTCAGCAGCAGGGTCACCGCATCGTCGAGTCCGAGCAACTCTTGCGAACTGTGTGAGGTGAGACGCTTCTTCTTGGGGTTGAGCTTCTTCACCCACGCCTGATAGTGGTTCAGGATCTCCCGGCGGGTCGGCTTCGCCTCTTTGGCGACCAATCGATTCAGCCGGGTGGAATCCAGCGCGAGGAGTTCGCCGACGGTGGTGACCTGCGCCGCTGCCAGAGCCGATACCGCGCGGGCGGAGAGTCCAGCATCCGGGAGAGTAGTCGACGTGTCGACATCGGTGCTGATGTCGGAGTCGGCAGTCGCAGAGTCAAGGTCGGTGAAGACCTGCCGCCAGGTGCGCAGCATGTCCTCGGCGGTGTCTGGACGGGTCGCCGCGTGTCGGGAGAGGGCGGACGTGAAGAATGTGGTGAGCGCAGCAGCCACCGCCGGTTCGAACATGTCTGGCGTGACGGTCACATCGTCGTCGGTAGCTGCCGGATTCACGTCGGGATCGGACCCGTACTGCGGCGCAAGCCCCGTGGCCATTTCGAAGAGCACCACAGCTGCGCCATAACGCTCGGCGGCGGTGTCGTACTGGCGGCGGCCGTCGAGGCCGAGGAATGGGTCCAAATAGGGCGGAGTGCCCGCCTCGATGTTGCGGGGGTCGACCCCGGCCATCGAGAAGTCAAACATCAACAGATGCGTGTCCGCGCGGTTGCTAGGCGCGAACACACCCAAATTGGACGGTTTCAGGTCGCGGTGCATGACTCCGGCACGTTCGAGAGCGACCAGTGCCTGCAGTAGATCGGTGCCCCATCGTTCGAGTAGATCGATCGACAGACGACCGGCTTTGGCGGTGAGTTCTTCGGCGAGAGTGGTGCTACCCGCGTATTGCACCACCAGCGCGTCACGTCCCCCGACGGTGACTTCCGAGGACAGCTGCACAATCCGCGGGTCGTTGAGTTTTCCGAGAAGCTGAGCCTCGTCATGCAGGCGGCGAGCGGCCTCATCATCGCGGGCGACCTTCAGGACGCGCTCGGCGTTGCCGGCTTGCCGGTCAATCACCAGGATGCGACGGCAGTCGATCCCGCACCGAGTCGTCGTTTGTATTCGAACCGGCCATCGCCCAGGTCGTCCCCCGGTCCGGCCTCCAGAGGGTCACGGCTCGTGTCGGGCTGGGTGAGTTCGCGGCGAACCTGCTCGAGTCCGTCGAGCAGATCAGCCATCGTCGAGAACCGCTCGGCCGGAACCGGGTGGGTTGTCTTGAGCACCCAGTCGCGCAGCGCCGACGGCACCTGCGGCATGTCGGCGGCGAGGTCCAGGCCGTGGTCGCGGCGTAACCGATCCATCAGCTCACCGCGTTCGGTGGCCGGCGCCCGCCCCCCGGTCAGCAGGTAGAACGCCAGCGCACCCACGCCGAAGACGTCTAATCGCGCCGGATCGGTGGACTTCAGGTCCTCAGGTGCGGCGAACAACCGCGCCTGTTCGCTCAGGGCGCCGGCCATCAGACTCAACGCACCGGCGGTCAACCGGGTGACCCCCGACTCGGCGTTGGCCGGCAACACCCCGGCGGTGTCCCAATCGGTCACCTGCGGATGCAGTTTGCTGCCCCGAGCGCGGATCGTGATGGCACGTGGATTGAGCGTTCGGTGGACCACGCGGTGCCGGTGCGCGTACTGGATGATCTCGGCGATCTCGGCGACCAGTTCGAGTTGATCGTCCAGGGTCAACCGCGTGCGGTTGTCCGCGAGCCACAGGTCGAGTCGTGCGTCATCCCTCGACTGGGTGAATACGAGGCCGATACCGAGCTCGGGTTCTTTCACCACGTCGACCGGCACTTGCAGGCCGTCGCGTCGTAGTCGCGCCAGGAGCCGGTACTCGTGTTCGACGGCGCGTACCTGGGCGTGCTGATCGGCCGGGCTGGCGCCGGGCCGGGGCAGGTAGAAGCGGATGCGGGCGTGTCGCTCAGTGTCGACGTGATGGAACGCCGGCCAGTCCTGCCAGCCTTCGCCGTCGCCGAGCGGTTCCTCGTCGATCACCCACGATCCGACCTCGCGTTGCCGTCGCGGCGCAAGACCGATCGCCTCCATGAGGTCCCGGATCAACAGCGATTTCTCCTCGCTGACCGGTTCATGCCTGGGTGGCTGTAGGAGTCGCTGACCAATACCGGGCAATCCGCTGATGCGTTCGTTCTCGTCGAACCCGTAGATGTTGATGGTGGAGCTCGCGGGCAGTTCGCAGACAAGTTCGGGGTGATGCAGGAACACCAGTTCCTGGACGTACGGGATGACCTTGCCCGCGCCTCGCTGACCGGTCCTCTCCTCGATCCGCTCCTTGAGCAGCGACTTAAAGTACTGCGCTTTGCGCCGCGCAAGCAGCAGTGGCGAGTCCTCTGACCGGTGCCCGGCGCGTTGCCATACATGGTCGTTGCCGCGCAGCACACCCTTGTAGTACTTGAGCTCGATCAGATACAGCGTGTCGGACGCAAGCACCAGGAGATCGACCTCGTGCCAGCGTCCCCGATTGTCGCGGAACTCGAAATTGGACCACGCTCGGAACGGAGGGCTATCGGGTAGAAGCTGCTTGATGTAGGAGAGTCCCTTAGCCTCATGCTCGAACTGCGACGGGGAGACCTCGACCCACCGCTCGTCCTGCACCGAATACACCTCCGGAAACGCGTCGTGATGTGCGACTCAATCTAGCGCCAGGCGCCCGAGCACACAGGGTCTGGTGAGCGTATCCGACCGCGCCGACATCGACGGGACCAACCGGTTCTGATGCCATCGCAGTGCGGCAGTCAGAGCGCGAATAGCCCTTATGTTTGAACCGGTGACGCGCCCCCCCCTGATCGACCCTATGCCCCGTCAACCTACCTGGCCCGGGCCGGTCCGACAGAGGGTGTTGGGAGCTGACGCGACGGGGGTAGGCCTTCGGGCTCACCCGCGTCGCGGGTACGAACCAACCACCGCGATGCCGTCCAGTCCAACGTCGGATATGACCTGTCGGCTGTCGCGGACGATTCCTACTTCATGCCACCAGAGTTCACTCTGACTAGCGACGTCCTCCTTGTTTACCTGCGCGAGCTCGCTCGAGCCCACAAGCAAGGGGCGGTCTTCAAGGATAGCTTGATAGATGCGCTCAGGGACCCCTACAGCAATATCGAGTAAACCGTAGGTAATCATCCGGTACTCCGAGCCACCCAGCTCGACTGATGGGGCCTGAAGGGCAACTGCAGCATCAACAACGTCCCGATAGTACGAACGCAAGTCGATCCGCGGCTCGCTCTTCCCCGGCGCGTCATCAACAGGAATGCTGCCATCAGGACCGGGAGGATCATAAAGATCCACAACCAGGACGCCATTGTTGAAATGGGTGTACTGCACATAGCGGTGGACTGCAACCCAACCGGGAACAGAAAGTACCGACCGAACCTGTTGTTTCGCCTGCTCGACCTGCCCGCTGTGGCCTCCGAAGTAATTGCTGCGACCTTTCGACTCGACAACCACCGCAGGGTCGCCGCTATTCGCGGGGAGCCCTAAGAAGTCGGGCCGACGGCGTGTTCTTCGGTCGAACCTGGGTGGCGGAGTGAAGTATTCGATATGACCGAACTGTCGTACCTGAAAGACAGACTCGGCAACCAGCTTCCCTATTACACCACCGAGCAGGCCACTTAAGAACCCCTTCTCAGTTCGCTCTAGGCTGTCATACTCGATAGCCCGCCTCCATTCCCCAGCGGCCAGATGCACTGTGTCGCGTGTAATTGCCGTCCGCCACTGGGCAGCGATTGCCTTTACGGTCGACGGCGCACCGTTCATAAACGCGTTGAGGTTTCCCACACCTATCGCCGCTCGATCTAACGCTGCCTCCGTTACGTTGATAGTCCGCAAATTCGGAGCAATCGGAAAATCGTAATAGTCAATTCTCACATCACCACCTAAACGCGCCATTCCAGCCCCTTGCTCGTAACAAACGCAACCGGAAGCAGACTACCCATTGGAGACGGACTCTGATGCGGCGTACCAGCAATGAGTCGAGTAACCCCAGTAGTCCTGGCATGTCCCGGATGCACCGAAGGCGGTGTGGGCACTGGACTTTCAGTTCGATCCACCGTGGATGGCAAGAAGATCAAGATCGCGTCGATGGTCGACGAACACACCCAGATGTCGCTGCTGAACATCGTGGACCGCTCCATCCCCGCGCAGCGACTGATCGAGGAGTTGGAGAAGACGTTCGCGATCTGGGGTGGCCCGCCGATGGTGTGGCGCATGGACAACGGCCCTGAGTTCATCTCAGAGGCCTTGCGAGACTTCTGCGCAGGGTCGGTAGTGAAACGCCCCGGGTTTGTCGGAGGCTCTCGAATCTGTGAAGGATGGAGAGCATGGCAGCACCACGGAAGTACAGCGTTGAGCTGAAGGACCGGGCGACGCGGATGGCGGTGGAGGCCCGCAAGGACCCAGCCACGCGACCAGGGGCGCTCAAACGGATCGGCGATCAACTCGGTGTGCACCCTGAGGCGCTTCGCACCTGGGTCAAGCAGGCCGAGATCGATGGCGGGGACCGCCCGGGGACCACGACCAGCGAGGCTGAGCGGATCGCGCAGCTGGAACGGGAGAACCGGGAGTTGCGGCGGGCGAACACCATCTTGAAGCAGGCATCAGCTTTCTTTGCG
>NZ_MKKG01000030.1:0-25102 GCF_001942325.1 Gordonia sp. CNJ-863 | reverse complement strand
GCAGCTTCGGTGTGGTCCAGGCGCCCTTCCTGGTGCGCAGGATGCGTTCGATCTCGGTATCGAGGTCCGCGATGACCGCGGCGTCGGAAATGAGGTCGGTGCGGGAGATGACCGTCTGGATCAACTGGCGCGACAGGATGCCGTCGCGCAGGGTGGTCAGCACCTTCGGTAGCCGGTCACGCAGGGCGAGCGCTTCACCGACCCACTGATCGGCCTGGTAGCGCGTAATGGCGGCTTCGCGGCAGACCCGGGTCACCATCTCGGTGTAGCGGTCGATGAAGAACCCGCCCTGAGTGTTGACCACGAGCTGGTCGTAGACGGTCAGGATCGACTCATACCGGCACCACGCCAGATAAGCCTCACCATGGCGGATCGAACCGAACCGTTCCATATGGGTTGCGGTGTCAGACAATTCGGGGTGGGCAGCATCGACCCCGGCGAGGAACCCGCTCGGTAGATCGGTCCACTTGCTCACGCTGCCCCCACAACGTCTACAGCCCAACCTGGATGGCTGAATCTGTTACCAACCAATCTAGATCAACCCACCGACAAACGCGGATCCTCCTCCACAGGAAATTCGAGGTAACCGGTTGTGCGGCAGCAGGTCTCCTCGGATTGAAGTCTGGCCGTCGGGCCGCTCAGAACAACTGACCGAGGTAGAACTCCGCTCCCTGGTCGTCGGTGCATCGGGCCGAGACGCCGTATGGCGCAGTGCGGGGTTCCTCGAGGACGCCGCCGCCGGCGGCGCGGACACGCTCGACCGCTGCTTCGACATCATCGGTCACCCACATCGGTACTGCGACGGAAGTGTCGGCGCCACCGGCGATCCCGACCTGGGGTCGTCCGTCGTCGACCTCCCAGCCGTCGTCGATCCGCCCGCCGTGGAACGTCCAGCCGAGTACCGAACCGTAGAAGTCGCGGAAGCGGGCGCTGTCCGGGGTCATCACGGTGAGGTAGCTCATCGCTCCGATGCCGCGCGGGTGTTGGTCGGGTCGGACGTCGCCGGGTTCGGGGGCGAACACTGCGAAACGCACGCCCTGCGCATCGACGGCATCGACGACTCGGTGACCGTCGGGGCTCGTCCCGAACTCGCCCTGTCCGCCGGCCGCGACGATACGGGCTTGTGCTGCCTCAAGATCGTCGACGGCATACGCGCAGAACACGGTTGGTTCGCCGTCGGTCTCGAAGATCCCGAGCCGATGCCCGACGTTGATCACGCGACGCCCCTCGGGATCGAACTCCCAGCCGAGGGCGGCGGCGTAGAAGCGTCGGGCCCGCGCGGCGTCGGGGATGTTCAGAGACATGTAGCCGATGTCGCCCTGACGAATCCGATCGGAGAGCTGCGCCTTCGACGGCCCGGTCAGCATCCAGCGGTGACCGAACGGGTCGACGATGACGCCGGTGCGTGAGCCATACGCCTCGTAGGGTTCACGGGTCACGGCGGCGCCCGCGCGCGCGGCGGTGGCGACCGCGGCGTCGGTGTCGTCGACGGCGAGCATCAGGCTCACCGAGACGTGGCCGGGATCGGGCGCCCGCAATCCGAGGTCGGGGAACTCGGCGGCGAGATAGATTACGCCGCCGCCGATCTCGAGCTCCGCATGGCCGATCGCGCCGTCGTCCATGACGATCGGTTCACCGCGGAGTCGTGCGCCGAGGTTCGCGGTGTACCAGTCGATGGCGGCCTGCGACTCTGCCACGGTGAGGTAGGGGAGCGCTCCCGGTCGCTCGACCACGGGCACCGTGCTGCTCGTCGCCTCTACGGTGGCGGCCTCGTCGAATTGTGTTGCGGTGGACATGATGACTCCTTGCGATAGTGTCGCCCCGCGTTCGAGTCGGTCGCGCAAGGACGCGGCGAAACCGCGGTCGGGTTCGACGGGATCGTCGAAGCCGGGCGTATCGGCTGCGCGCAGGACGTGCAACGGATCCCGTGCCTCGCCGAAGCGTGTGCTGTTCCGGGGGCTCATGCGTGACCTCCTCTCCCGCTGCTCTGGCGTTGTGGTTCGGGGTAGGCCGCGCGGAAGGCGCGCTTCGCGCGGGTGAGAAGCGCCTCGGTCGCACCGACCGTGCGGCCGAGGGTCTCGGCGCATTCACCGACCGGCAGGTCGTCGACATAGCGCAACGTGAGCACTGCACGGTGGATCGGCGACAGTTGCCCCAGCGTGTGGTGGGCGACCATGCGGTCGAGTTCGGCATCCCACGGGTCGTCCCCGCGATCGGGGACGTCCTCGACCGGTTCCGGCGTACGTTGGGCGCGCCGCCAGTGATCGGCGAGCTTGTGCCGCGCGATCCCGATCAGCCACGGAGTCGTCGGTTCGGTGTCCCGGTGCCGACGGACGGAGTCCATCGCCGCCAGGAAGGTTTCCGAGGTCACGTCCTCCGCGGTCCGGCGATCCGCGCAGCGACGGACGACGAACCCGTAGACGGCCGGCAGTGCCTGGTCGTACACCGCCAGCAATCCCTCTGGTCCAGAAGACGCCGCTTGGTCGCTGCTCACGTCTACATCGTCGTGTGCGGGCACCGGAATCCGACGCCCTTCGGCGAAGAATTTCTCCTAACGGTTCGACGCTTCCGTCGCGAACGCCGCGATCGCCGAGGCAACCGCGTGCGGCTGGTCCAGCGAGACGAACGTCCGGGCGCCGGGGATCTCGACGAACCGGGCGCCTCGCCGTCGGGTCCGGGGAAGACCGAGGCGAACCGCCGGCCGTGTTCGGGGGTGAAACACCGGTCGTCACGACCCCACACGAACCGCACGGGCAGGTCGACCCGCGACATGCGGGCGGTCACCGTGGCGAGCTCCGCCGGGTTGATCTCGCGCAGGAATGCGATGAAGTCGTCGCGGATGCGAGCGTCGCTCTGCAGGGGAGCGAACACCGAAGCGGTGAGGTCCGGGTCGGGGTCGTGGAGGAGCAGGCCGACGCCGAGCGGCGAGTGCCGCAGGGCCTTGAGCCGCATCGCGTCGACGAGCGGCTTCAACAGCAGCCGCTGGCGCATCAGCGCGAAGTACAACCGAAAGGGTTGCGGCGGAAACAGATCGAAGGCATCACAGTTGGTGAACACGAGACGACGCACAAAATGGGGATCCTCGTCGAGTGCGAACTGAGTGACCGCGCCGCCGGTGTCGTTGGCCACGAGGACCGCCGACGACAGGTCGAGGTGTCCGACGAACTCGCGCAACAACCGGCTCGCACCGCGCGGCGAACGATCCGCGTCCGGCCCCCAAGGGATTCGGTGTGAACCGAGCGGCATCAGCGGTACGTGGCACCGGTGACCGCGTTCGGCGAGGAGCTCCGCCACCGGTTCCCACAGGCGGTGGTCGACGACGGCCCCGTGCATGAAGACGATCGGCGGCAGGGTGGAGTCCGCGGGACCGTAGGTGGCGCACTCGATGACACCGGAGGGGAGTTCGACTGTCGGCAGCGTATTTGCCATGGCGAGGTCCGCTTCTCGTAGACTCGGATAACTTACGAACACTGAGTATGAAAGTTACGTGCAGACTGTATGAAAGTCAACCGTCGGACCCAGGCCGAACGCACCGCGGCGACCCGCGCGGCGCTCATCGCTGCAGGTCGCAAGCTGTTCGGCGAGCGCGGTTTCGCCGACGTCGGTACCCAGGAGATCGTCGACGAGGCCGGCGTGACCCGTGGCGCGCTCTACCACCAGTTCGACGACAAGAAGGGGCTGTTCACCGCCGTCTACGACGCCGTCGAGCAGGACGTCGTCACCCAGATCGCCGAGCGATCCGCCGAACTCGCGGCCGACAACCCGATCGCCGCCCTCAAATCGGGTATGCGGCTGTTCCTCGAGCTCTGCACCGAGCCCTCGGTGCACCGGATCACGCTCGTCGAGGCGCCGTCCGTCCTCGGCTGGGCCCAGTGGCGCGCGCGTGGTGAGGAATTCGGCTTCGCCCTCGTCGAGAGGCTGATCCAGGCGGCGATCGCCGCCGGCCAGGCCGTCGACCAGCCGACCAGACCCCTTGCCCACGTCGCCATCGGCGCGCTCGACGAGGCGGCGCTGTACGTCGCCGCGGCGCAGGACCGAGACGCGGCGACCGCGGAGGTCGCCGCCGTCCTCGATCGCATCGTCGACTCGTTCCGGAGCTGAGCGGCCTACCGCTCCGCAGCCACCAACTCCGCACACCGTTCCCCGACCAGCATCACGGTGATGTTCGGGTTCACGGTGGTGTGTTCGGGGAAGACCGACGCATCGGCGACACGCAGGCCGGCGACTCCCTTGACGCGCAGGTCGGGGTCGAGCGGCGACATCTCGTCGTCCGGCGGTCCCATCCGGACCGTGCCCACCGGGTGGTAGACGGTGTTGTGGGTGCGCCGGATGTAGTCGGCGAGCTCCTCGTCGCTGCCGGTGTCGGGTCCGGGATAGAGTTCGCGCGCAACCCATTCCTGCAATGGTGCGGCTGCGGCGATCTCCCGCGCCTTGCGCAGACCGGCGGTCATGATCCGCATGTCGTAACCCTCGGGGTCGGTGAAGTACCGGGGGTCGACGCGCGGCTTGTCGCGGAAGTCGCGAGATCGCAGCTTCACCGTGCCCCGCGACCGTGCGTGGGTGACGTTCGGCGTCAGGCAGAAGGTGTTCTCACTGGTGGGGTAGCCCTGACGCAGCGTGTGCATGTCGAAAGGCACGCTGCCGTAATGCATCATCAGGTCCGGCCGGTCGAGTCCGTCGTCGACGGTGGTGAAGATTCCGGCCTCCCACCACTGCGTCGACTCCTGCGTCATGGGCTTCTTCGTCTCGAAGCCGATGACGCCCTCGGGGTGATCCTGCAGGTGTTCGCCGACACCGGGGGAGTCGACGAAGACGTCGATCTCGTGCTGACGGAGATCGTCGGCGGGCCCGATCCCCGAGAGCATCAGGAGTTTCGGGGTGTCGATGGCGCCGGCCGAGACGATCACCTCGCGTCCGGCATCGATCCTGGACGTGCGTCCGAACGCGTTGTCGGTGATCTCGACCCCGACGGCACGAAGCTCGCCGTCGACCTTCTCGATGACGATGCGCTTGGCCCAGGAGCCGGTGCGGATGGTCAGGTTCGGGCGGTCGAGGTGGGGGTGCAGGTAACTCACCGACGACGACGCGCGGACTCCGTCGGGCCGGCGGTTGATCTGGAAGAAGTTGGCGCCGTTGACGACCGTCTTTCCGCTGTTGAACTCCGCCCTCGGGATGCCGACCGCCTCACAAGCGTCCAGCACGGCGACACCGCACGGGTCGTTCGGCGGGACCGTCATGATGTGGACCGGCCCGCTGCGGCCATGATGATCGCCGGGGGCGTCGTTGGTCTCGATCTGGGGGAACAGTCGGTACAACTCCTCCGAACCCCAGCCCGCGCAACCGAAATCGCGCTCCCACGAGTCGAGGTCCTCACGCGGCGCCCAGAAGGCGATGCAGCTGTTGTGGGAACTGCAGCCTCCCAGGACTTTTGCGCGAGCATGCCGCATGAAGTCGTTACCGTTCTCCTGCGGTTCGATGGGATAGTCCCAGTCGTAACCGGATTCGAGCAGTTCCATCCAGCGATCGAGGCGCAGGATCGCGTCGTCCCCGACGTCGGACGGACCGGCTTCCAGGAGACACACCGTGACCGACGGGTCCTCGGACAGCCGGGACGCCACCGCCGCACCCGCCGAACCGCCTCCGACGACCACGTAGTCGTACGACTCGCTCACTGCTGCTGCCCCTTCCGGTCTGCAAACCAACCGGTCACGCCCGGCCGAAGATTCTCGTAGACGTGCTTTGCCTCGCGGTACTCGGCCAGGCCCGACGGCCCGAGCTCGCGGCCGAAGCCGGACTGGCCGTAACCGCCCCACTCCGCCTCGGGGAGGTACGGTCCGAAGTCGTTGACCCACACCGTTCCTGCCCGGATACGGCCGGCGATGCGGCGTGCGCGGGCGGCGTCGGCCGACCACACCGCGCCGGCGAGGCCGTAGACGGTGTCGTTGGCCAGCGTCACTGCCTCGTCCTCGGTGGTGAAGGTCTCGACGGTCACGGTCGGCCCGAAGGCCTCGTCGTGCACGCAGGCCATCGAACGGTCGGCGCAGTCGATGACGGTGGGCAGGTAGAACCATCCGTCGTCGAGCTTCCCCGAGCCCTGGTCGCCGGTCGCGAAGGCGCCACCCGTGCGGATCACCGCACCGTCGGCACGCGCCTTCTCGACGTAGGCGTGCACCTTGTCGCGGTGGGCTTCGGAGATCAGCGGCCCGGTCTCGGTGCCCTCGCTGTAGGGGAGTCCGAGACGGATCTCCTCGGCTCGACGAACCAGCTCGTCGACGAACCGGTCGTGGGCCGACTCCTCGATGATGAGTCGCGCGCCCGCCGAACAGACCTGGCCGGAGTGCAGGAACGCGGCGTTGAGCGCGTTGTCCACCGCGGCCGCGAGCAGCTCGTCGGTGGCGCAGGCGTCGGCGAACACCACGTTGGGGTTCTTGCCGCCGAGTTCGAGTGCCACCTTCTTCACCGTCGCCGCGGCCTCGCGGGCGATGACTCGCCCGGTGACGAGTCCACCGGTGAACGACACCAGATCGACGTCGGGATGCGACGACAGCGGAGCGCCCGCATCCGCGCCGGCACCCAACACGAGGTTCGCGACCCCGGCCGGAAGGCCCAGGCCGTCAAGCACTTCCAGGAGCAGGATCGAGGTGTGCGGCGTCAGCTCGGCGGGTTTGAGGACGAAGGTGTTACCCGCGGCCAGCGCCGGTGCGACCTTCCACGCCGCCTGCAGCAGCGGATAGTTCCACGGCGTGATGAGACCGCAGACACCGACCGGCTCGTAGACGATGCGTGAGTCCGCATCGGGTGACCCGGTGTCGACGACACGGCCGGCGTCCTGGGCGGCCAGCTTCCCGAAATAGCGGAAACAGTTCGCGATGTCGGTCATGTCAATGTCCGATTCGTACGGCCGCTTGCCGGTGTCGAGTGTCTCGGCACGAACGAAATCGTCTCGGCGGGCGTCGATCTGATCGGCGACACGGAGCAGGAGATCGCCGCGTTCGGCAGCCGGGGTGGCGCTCCACTCCCCGGCATCGAAGGCGCGCCGGCCGGCGGCGATCGCCGCCTCGGTGTCCTCCGCGGACGCCTCGGCCACCACGCCCACCACCGAATTGTCCGCTGGGCAACGAATCTCACGAGTCTTGCCGGACTCGGCGGCGCACCACCGGCCGTCGATGTAGAGAGTGTCACTCATGGAGCGGGTGCTCCTTCCGGGTCGCTGTCGGGTATGTCCGTCTCCGCGACGGTACCGGCGCTCGCGGAGCCGGCGGCGGGGCCGCTGGTGTCGGGGTCGTGGTCGACAGCGGTGTGGTCGTGATGATCGGACGCCGAGTCACGCAGATGGAGGTAACCGAGATGCCGTTCATACTGGTCGAGGATGTCGCCGATGATCTGTTCCCGGGTGTATCCCGACAGCGAATACCCCTGCGAGCCCTCGGTCAGATACACCTCGCACCGGAAGTACCGGTCGTCGGAACGCTGGGAACGGACCGCGTAGGTGGGCGTCGGCGCGGACACCGGCCACACGCAGTACTCGAAGGCCGGGACATCGGCCAGCTTCACGATCAGACGAGGAGACGGCAGGCCCTCGTTGGCGGCCGACTCGTCCACCGTCGCCGAAACGCCTTCGCGACCGAACTGTTCGGCGACCTCGTGCATCGCCGGGACCACCGTCGCCGTGATGTATCTGCGGGTTGCGATCCGGCCGGGGAAGCGGAGCGTTCCTATCAGGCGGTGTCGCCAACTGCTCTGCTCGGTCGGCCCGCGTCCGACGGCGATCACCTTCGGCAGCGTGGTGCGGTAACTGTCGAGCTTGTACGACTCGGTGCGGACGGCCCGCAACAGCGAGATACCGATCAGCCCCAGGACGAACGAGAACGGCAGGCCCATGATGACCGTCGCGGCCTGCAGGGTGAGGATCGATCCGTCGCCGCCGCCGGCGAAGAGCATCGACAGCGTCAGCAGGCCGATGGCGACCGACCAGAAGATGCGGAGCGACCGTGAGCAATCCGCCATCGGATCGTCGAGGCGGCTGGTGAAGTTGCCCATGACCAGCGACCCCGAATCGGCGCTCGTCACGTAGAACAGCAGGCCGGTGATGGTCGCGATGCCGATCAGCAGTGTCGCGCCCGGGTACTGCTCGAGCAGCGAGTAGAAACCGGCCTCGGGGGCCGATGCCGTCGTCTCGGCGAAATCCTTGTCGCCGCGGGCTGCTTCCAGGGCGCTGTTCCCGAAGATCGAGATCCACACCAGGATGAAGCTGAACGGGACCACCAGAACGCCGAAGACGAACTGCCGCAGCGTCCGTCCGCGGGAGATTCGTGCCAGGAAAAGCCCGACGAACGGCGCCCAGGCCACCCACCACGCCCAGAAGAACAGCGTCCAGCCGTCGACGAAGGCGCGGGCGTCGTTGCCGGGCTGTGGATTCACCTGATCCCAGGCGAACGTGTCGAGGGTGCGGTCGGCGAAGGTCGACACGTAGTCGCCCGCGTTCTGGACCAGACCGTTGAGGAGGAAGTCCGCGTCCTTCGCGACCGTGATGTAGATCAGCATGCCGATGGCCAGGATCACGTTGATCTCCGACAACCGCCGGATGCCCTTGTCCACCCCGGAGGTCGCCGACGCGGTGGCGATCACCACCGACAGGGCGATCAGACCGATCTGCGCCGCCTTGCCCTGCTCGATGCCGAAGATCTCGTTGAGACCGAAGTTCAGCTGCACCACACCGATTCCCAGCGAAGTCGCGATGCCGAAGATCGTGCCGAGTACGGCCGCGACGTCGATCGCGTCGCCCCACCGTCCCTCGACCCGCTTGCCGAAGAGCGGGTAGAGCGCCGCACGGATCGTCAGCGGCAGGTTGTGCCGGAACGCGAAATAGGCCAGGGCGCCGCCCATGAGGGCATACATCGCCCAGCCGGTTATGCCGTAGTGGAAGACGGTCCACGTCACGGCCTCACGTGCCGCGAAGTTGGTCTCCGCCGCGCCCGTCGGCGGGTTCAGGAAGTGCGTGACGGGCTCGGCGACCGAGAAGAACATCAGGTCGATGCCGATGCCCGCGGCGAACAGCATCGACGTCCACGTGAAGAGGCTGTACTCGGGACGGGATTCCTCCGGTCCGAGGCGGTACCGCCCGTATTTGCTGACGCCGAGGAAGACGACGAGACCGACGATCGCGGTGGCGAGGATGAAGTACCACCAGCCGAACCAGCGGGTGATGAAGTTCCGCACCTCGTTGATGACGGTCTCCGCGGTCTCCGGCGCGGCGAGCGCCCAGATCGCGAAGGCGAGCACGATGGCAGCCGACGCGACGAAGACGGTCAGATTGACCGAACTCGGGCGTCGTGTCGGTTCCCCGGTGTCCGGGGTGTCAGGAGTGGACGGGATTGCAGGTCTTTCGCCGACACTCATGGCTTATGACGCTAGCCTCTCCGAACTCGTGTGGTCGGGTGAATTGCCCGACTCGCCGATCGCGGCGATGAACTCGGATGGTTCACCGACCCCTCGGGCGACACCGCTGTCGGTACTGTCGGCCGGAACCCGCCTCGTCCCCCTTCGGCGGTGACCCGACGCCCCGTTCGCTCTGGGCGTAGCGAAGCGGGAACACCGCCCCGGCCTGCGCAGTTGTACTGTGCACATCCCCGCCATCGCGGTTGATCCGTGCACTCTGCACGGGCGTTAACTGCAGGTACATCCACGACGACCTCTAGAGTGGAAGCAGGCTGGTCGTCGCCTACCCGCACCGCGTTGTCCCGACCGGACACACGAGGTGGTTTTCGCGGCGGCCGGGGCGCTAGCAATGTGAGGGAGAACAATGTTCGAACGGTTCACCGACCGCGCGCGACGGGTTGTGGTTCTGGCCCAAGAAGAAGCGCGGATGCTCAACCACAACTACATCGGTACCGAGCACATCCTCCTCGGCCTCATCCACGAGGGCGAGGGTGTGGCTGCCAAGGCGCTCGAGTCTCTCGGGATCTCCCTGGAAGGTGTCCGCAGTCAGGTCGAGGAGATCATCGGCCAGGGCCAGCAGGCACCGTCGGGACACATCCCGTTCACCCCGCGTGCCAAGAAGGTGCTGGAGCTCTCGCTGCGCGAGGCCCTGCAGCTCGGCCACAACTACATCGGCACCGAGCACATCCTGCTCGGCCTCATCCGCGAGGGTGAGGGTGTCGCCGCGCAGGTCCTGGTCAAGCTCGGCGCCGACCTCAACCGGGTCCGCCAGCAGGTCATCCAGCTCCTGAGCGGCTACCAGGGCAAGGAGCCGCAGGAGGCGGGCACCGGCGGTCGCAGCAGCGAGTCCGGCACCCCGTCCACCTCGCTGGTCCTCGACCAGTTCGGTCGCAACCTGACCGCTGCCGCCGCCGAGGGCAAACTCGACCCGGTCATCGGCCGGGAGAAGGAAATCGAGCGGGTCATGCAGGTCCTGAGCCGCCGCACCAAGAACAACCCTGTTCTGATCGGTGAGCCGGGCGTCGGCAAGACCGCCGTCGTCGAGGGTCTTGCGCAGGCCATCGTCAACGGTCAGGTTCCCGAGACGCTCAAGGACAAGCAGCTCTACACCCTCGACCTCGGTTCGCTGGTCGCCGGCAGCCGCTACCGCGGTGACTTCGAGGAACGCCTGAAGAAGGTCCTCAAGGAGATCAACACCCGCGGCGACATCATCCTGTTCATCGACGAGCTGCACACGCTCGTCGGCGCAGGTGCCGCCGAGGGCGCGATCGATGCCGCCAGCATCCTCAAGCCCAAGCTGGCCCGCGGCGAGCTGCAGACCATCGGTGCGACGACCCTCGACGAGTACCGCAAGTACATCGAGAAGGACGCCGCCCTCGAACGCCGCTTTCAGCCGGTCCAGGTCGGCGAGCCGTCGGTCGAGCACACCATCGAGATCCTCAAGGGTCTGCGTGACCGCTACGAGTCACACCACCGCGTCTCGATCACCGACGGTGCACTCGTCGCCGCCGCGACGCTGGCCGATCGCTACATCAACGACCGGTTCCTGCCGGACAAGGCGATCGACCTCATCGACGAGGCCGGTGCACGCATGCGCATCCGCCGGATGACCGCGCCGCCAGACCTGCGCGAGTTCGACGACCGCATCGCCGACGCGCGCAAGGAGAAGGAAAGCGCCATCGACGCGCAGGACTTCGAGAAGGCCGCCAGCCTCCGTGACAAGGAGAAGCAGCTGGTCGCCGAGCGCGCCGAGCGCGAAAAGCAATGGCGCAGTGGCGACATGGACATCGTGGCCGAGGTCGACGACGAACAGATCGCCGAGGTCCTGGGCAACTGGACCGGTATCCCGGTGTTCAAGCTCACCGAGGAGGAGACCACCCGTCTGCTCCGCATGGAGGAGGAGCTGCACAAGCGGATCATCGGCCAGGAGGACGCCGTCAAGGCCGTCTCCAAGGCGATCCGCCGCACCCGTGCCGGCCTGAAGGATCCGAAGCGTCCGTCGGGCTCGTTCATCTTCGCCGGCCCGTCCGGTGTCGGTAAGACCGAGCTCTCCAAGGCGCTGGCGAACTTCCTGTTCGGCGAGGACGACGCACTCATCCAGATCGACATGGGCGAGTTCCACGACCGCTTCACCGCGTCGCGTCTGTTCGGTGCACCTCCCGGCTACGTCGGTTACGAAGAGGGCGGCCAGCTCACCGAGAAGGTGCGCCGCAAGCCCTTCTCGGTGGTGCTGTTCGACGAGATCGAGAAGGCTCACTCCGAGATCTACAACACCCTGCTGCAGGTCCTCGAGGACGGCCGTCTCACCGACGGTCAGGGTCGTACGGTCGACTTCAAGAACACCGTCCTGATCTTCACCTCGAACCTCGGTACGAGCGACATCTCCAAGGCCGTGGGCATGGGCTTCTCGTCGAAGGACGACACCAAGTCCGGCTACGAGCGGATGAAGCAGAAGGTCAACGACGAGCTCAAGAAGCACTTCCGGCCCGAGTTCCTCAACCGAATCGACGACATCGTCGTCTTCCACCAGCTGACGCGTGACGAGATCATCCAGATGGTCGACCTCATGCTGACCCGAGTGGAGAGCGCGCTGAAGAACAAGGACATGGCGCTCGAGGTCACCGACCGTGCCAAGTCGCTGCTGGCCAAGCGTGGCTTCGATCCGGTGCTGGGCGCACGCCCGCTGCGTCGCACCATCCAGCGCGAGATCGAGGATCAGCTCTCGGAGAAGATCCTGTTCGGCGACATCGCTCCCGGGCAGATCGTGCTGGTCGACGTCGAAGGCTGGGACGGCGAAGGCGACGGCGAAGACGCCAAGTTCACCTTCACCGGCTCGGAGAAGCCGCGTGCGGTTCCGGACGCACCGGTCGAGCTGTCCAAGGCAGGCGACGGCGGCTCGGACGCGAGCTGACCTGAGCTGATCTGACACAATCGGCGGCGTCACCCGAAAGGGTGGCGCCGCCGTTGCGTGTGCGGCGCGACGAGCGAAGGTCGCACTGACAGAGCGTTCGCTCGGGAAACTCGACTCCTGCTTGAACGCGCTGTGATGGCGGTCGATAGCATCGATCCTTGTGAGCAGCGATACATCAGAGGTTGGCCGTAAGGCCACGCAGGCCGAGCCCACCATCACCGTCGAGCGAGACGGCGAGATCGCCATCTTCCGGCTGAACCGCCCCGACCGGCTCAACGCCTTCACGCTGCAGATGGGCGAGGAGTTGCGGGCGGCCTTCGACGAGACCGACGCCGACGACTCGGTGCGGGCCGTGGTGCTCACCGGCACCGGCCGGGCGTTCTGCGCCGGCGCCGACCTCGAGGCCGGCGGCTCGACCTTCGACGCCTCCTCGGTGGTCGAGGGCAACGAGGTCCCGGCCGACGAGGGCGGCAAGCTGACACTGCGCATGTTCGCCTCGCTCAAGCCGGTCATCGCCGCGATCAACGGCCCCTCGGCCGGCGTCGGCGTCACCATGACCCTGCCCGCCGACGTGCGGATCGCCTCCGAGGACGCGAAATTCGGCTTCGTCTTCGCGGCCCGAGGCCTCGTGCCGGAAGCGGCGTCGAGCTGGTTCCTCCCGCGGCTCGTCGGTCTGCCGACGGCTCTCCAGTGGACGGTCGGCGCCAAGATGGTGCAGGTCGACGAGGCGCACGAATGCGGACTGATCCAGCAGGTCGTGCCCAAGGACAAGGTCCTCGAGACCGCGATCGCCGTCGCCCGCGAGATGACCGCGAACAGCGCCCCCGTCTCGGCGGCACTGACCCGCCAGCTGTTGTGGCGGATGGCCGGGGCGCCCAGCCCGCTCGACGCCCACCACGCCGATTCGAAGGCGATCTTCTACCGCGGCCAGTCCGGCGACGTCTACGAGGGTGTCATGTCGTTCCTGGAGAAGCGCCCGGCGACGTACCCGAACAAGGTGTCGGAGGATCTGCCCGACATCTTCTGAGCGTGGTCGCGTTCCTGCTGCAAACACCCTGTGTTCAGCACGTGAACTTCGGCGAACACGCGGCATGAACGGTGGCAGGCTGCGCTGACCGCGGTTATCGTGGCGAACAGCAGGCCAGAAGAGAGCGGAGAGGAGGTGGCGCAGATGTCGATCGGTATGGCGGTGTTCGTTCGCGAGTGGCGGATGACCGACCCCGGCTGCCGGTACGGGCTACCAGCCCGAACCCGGTCCGGACCAATCACATCCAGCGCCACCAGTTCCTGAGGTCGTGAACCTCGATGGTCGGCGCGCTCACTCGCCCACGCATCGAGGAGTATCCATGACCATCTTCGTCACGAATGCGGGATTACAGATCCTCGCGCGCGTCACCTGGCGTCGCGCTGCCGTCCTGCTGACCACCGAGGTCGCACGCAACGTCGAGGGCACCCCCTTGGTGCGCGTCGTCCATTCGCCGACCGTGTCGCTGCCCATCCACAAGGTGGTGGCCATCAAGCGGGACGCCTACCGTCCGTACGCGGGCAAGACGATGGATTCCTACGCCTCCAATGCGACGATCCTGCGTCGCGACCAATGGATCTGCGCCTACTGCGACGGTCCGGCCGACACCGTGGACCACATCGTGCCGGTGTCGCAGGGCGGCCCCAGCACGTTCGGCAATCAGGTCGCGGCATGCAAGTCCTGCAACGGTTTCAAGGCCAACCGCACCCCGCGGAAAGCGGGAATGGCCTTGCGGCACGCACCCTTCGTCTACGACCCGTGGGCCGTGGACCAGAAGGAGGTCTGGGAGATGTTCATGCTGCATCCCAAGACCGACTGAGAGGTCGGACCGTCAGAGCGTGAGAACCGTTCAGGTGGGCAGGGGTTCGGCGCCGCGTTCCTTGAGCAGCATCGACATCTGGCCGATCTCGTTTCCCTGATCGCTGAGCATGTTCAGGGCGAGCTGCTTGGTCGCCGACCCGGAACGGTCGTCGTTGTACGCCGCCTGCGCCATCTCGAGTCCGCCGCGATGGTGCCGGATCATCAGCTGCAGGAACAGTTTCTCGGCCTCGTCGCCGCGAAGGGTGGCGAGTCGGCCGAGTTCCTCGGTGCTCGCCATGCCCGGCATGAGCGGTGCGTCGGGCGTGGTCCCCGAGCCAGCACCGTGGGAATGTGAATCACCGTGGGACATCCACGACATCGGTTCGTCGGAGGTCAGCGGCAGCTCGAAGAACTGCAGCCAGCCGCGCATGGTCGCGCTCTCCGCGGATTGGGCGACGACGAGCTGGTCGGCCAATCCGCGGATCGTCGGATCCACATCGGGGGCGGCGAGAACTGTGCGGGCCATCAGGAGGGCCTGATCGTGATGCGTCGACATGTCCTGTGCGAAACCGATGTCGGAGGGGCTCATCGTCTTCAGGTCGTCCCGCGAGCCGGGTGACCACACCGAACCGATGACCACGCCGACCGCCACGAGCAGGACGGCGAGCGAGGTCAGTCCGGCGATCTGCGTACTGGTGTGCCGGTCGGTCATCCGAGGAAGGAATCCTGATCCGGCGGCGGGGTGTAGACCCGGTTGCTCAACTCGAGGGCGTAGAAGCCCCCGTCGGCGCAGGTGGTGAGGATCTTGTTGCCGTGGAACTCCGGCGGGGAGAAGCACCAGTCGGTGGCCATGTCACCACCCACGACCATGCCCATGCGCGGACCGATCATCTCGTTCAGCTTGGCTCGTCCGTTCACGAGAGACATTCCGAGGCTGAGGAATTCGATACCCGGTGCGCCGATGACCGACCCGAGCACATGCGGTGAGTTGGGCCGGGTCAGTGCGGTCGCGCCCTTCTGTGCCGGCGGGTTGTAGTAGGCGATCTCCTTGATGGCGGAGAAGTCCCGGATGTCGAACACGCGGATGCCGGACGATTCCCAGGCGCAGGCCAGCGCCGTCGGATCGTTCGGACGGTCGACCGCGCAGTAGTGCGGGTTGCTGCTGAACAACGAACCACCCATGGACGAACGGAACTGGGTGTCCAGGTGTTCGGGCAGGTTGATCTCGAGTTTGAGCTGTGCGGCGTAGCGGGGTTTGTTGACCCGGGCGACGTCGAAGATCTTGACGCCGCCCGAGCCGCCCTCGTCGGCCGTGATGACGTGGGGCGTGCCGCGGTAGGTGATCGGGATCGAGTGCTGATTGAGCTGGCCGTCCGGCCACAGGTACGCGGCCACGTGGGGGACCTGCGGATACGGCGCACGACGCTGTACCGCGCTGATGTCGAGGACCGTGACGCCCGCCATGTTCGACAGGTACATGCGATTGCCGTCGGGGGTGATGCCGAAACCGTGACCGAGGAAGCTGTGCAGTCCCTGCCAGATCACCCGCGGGTTTCGCGGATCGGCGACGTCGATCGCGCTCAGGTGACCGGGTGCGACACCCGACGCCCAGTAGGTTCGGCCATCCGGTGACCAGCCGCCCTCGTGCGAGGTGAACGGGATGGGGTAGGCGATGCCGCCGCCACGGGCGTTGAGCAGCTTGGGTCGGGTGCAGTCGGAGATGTCGTAGACCGCGAAAAAGCCTGCACCCCAGAGGAGCGGGACCCCGGTCGCGGCGAGGAGTTTGCGTTTCTTGTTGACCTTCAGGGTCTCCCACGTGCCGCCGCGCATCGCGGTGTCGGTCAGCGACCCGACGACCTTCGGGTTCCGGGGATTCGAGGCGTCGATGACCTGGACGCCCGGCTGAGGCAAGAAGTTGTTGCCGGGGAAGAGACTTCCGGTGTAGCTGCAGTGCTCGAAGGATGCGGACACGATGCCGCCGCCCGCACCCGTCACATTGCCGAGTTCGGTCAGGTTGCAGTTGTAGCCCTGCTTGCTCCGGCCCGACTGTCGGTCCTCGGCGCTGACGTCACCCTGCAGGCCCGGTTCCGGCTTGGAGCCCGGACCGCAGTCGGCCTTGGGAACAGAAGTGTCGGAGATGTCTGGGAACCAGTGGTTCGCGGCGGTCGCCGGCGCCGACACCAGCATCGTCGACGCGAGCACTGCCCCCGCGGCAAGGCAGGTGATCGCGTGTAGTCGCCGTCGTGCTGTGGACACATTCCATCGATCTGGCGTCATCGCCCCTCCGATCGTGACCTGAGTCACGCTAACGGCCGGACTGAGACGGTGGGGGTGATTCGTCGAAAGAGGCATGTCGTCGGCACACGCGGCGGGGCATCGGCCATCCGAACGACTCCTGGATCGCCGGGAACATTCCCGGCCCGCACCCGCTCCAAGTATTCGAACGCAGCGAACAGCCCGCACTGTCGGACACCACGAAAGGAACAACCCATGAGCACCCAGATCCCCGCAGACGCAGTCCTGGTCGACACCAATGGCGACGGCCTCGTCGACGCCGCCCTCGCCGACATCGACGGTGACGGCACCACCGACGCCGTCCTCGACACCGACGGTGACGGCTCGGCCGATTCGATCGCCTACGACACCAATGCCGACGGCCAGATCGACCTGATCGAGGCGGACAGCGACGGCGACGGCTACACCGACATCGCGGTCGCCGACACCGACTGCGACGGCACCTTCGACACCGCCGTCGACGATCAGGGCAACGTCTCGGTCGGCGACTTCGGGAGCATCGACGGAAGCGACGCCGTCTGACCCGCCTCTGAGTCCCGAGCCCCCGCACGCAGCCGGTCAGCACAGCTGACCGGCTGCAAGGCGTTTCACCGGTCAGTCGGTGACAGGTTCGGGCCCCGGGCGCGGTCGGCTTCTGCGGTCGGCGACGAAGGCCAGCAACGCGGCGGCCAGACACGCGGCCGCGCCGACGCCCAGGCCGACACGCGGATTGGTGGCCTCGATGACCGCGCCGATCAGTGGACCGCCGATCGGCGTCGATCCCATGAACGCCACCGACCACAGGGCCATGACGCGTCCCCGCATCTGCGGTTCGGCGTTGAGCTGCAGGGTGGCGTTGCCGGTCGACATGAACGTCACACTCAGCCAGCCCACCAGGAACAGCGCGCAGATGGCGGTGATCAGATCAGGTGCCAGCGCGGCCGCGGCGATCGTGATGCCGAATCCGAACGCGGCCAGCGTGAGCGGCCGCAGGCCGATGGTGCCGCGCGCCGCGACGACCAGACCGCCGACCACCGCGCCGACACCCATGGCCGAGGTCATGAAACCGAGAGCCTGTGGGCCGCCGTCGAAGACGAAGTCCGCGGCGGCCGTCAGGGTGACCGGGAAGTTGTAGGCCAGAGTGCCGACCAGCGCCATCGTGGCGAGCGGAATCCACAGCGAGGGGATGCCGCGGACGTAGCGGATACCCTCGCGCAGCTGGCCTTTCGCACGGGGAACCGGGGTCTCCTGGGTGATCTTCGTGCTGTCGAGCGCGATCAGCGAGGCGACCACCGCGACGAAACTGACCGCGTTGATCGCGAAACACCAACCCGCGCCGACGAGTGTGAGGATGACACCGGCGACGGCTGGACCGACGGCGCGAGCGGCGTTGACCATCACCGAGTTCAGCGTGACAGCATTGCGGATCAGCGATTTCCCGACGATCTGGTGGATGAACGCCTGTCGCGCGGGTTGCTCGAAGGCGTGTCCGAGGCCGAGCAGTACCGCCAGGATCGCCACATGCCACACCGCCACGACTCCGGCGAGGGCGAGCGCGGCCAGCACCGCCGCAAGCAAGCCCATCATCGCCTGGAGGACCGTGAGCAGTCGCCGACGGTCGACGCGGTCGGCGATGACACCGGCATACGGGCCGATCAGGAGAACGGGCAGTGCCTGCAGCGCGACGATCAGGCCGAGAATCGATGCCGACCCGCTCAACGTCAACACCAGCCAGGCCTGGGCGGTGGCCTGCATCCAGGAACCGGTCATCGACACCGTCATACCGGCGAAGAAGATCCGGTAGTTGGGGATGTGCAGCGACGCGAAGACGCTGTCACGCGAATCAGAGGGCGTGGTCGATCACATCCATCAATGCGAGGGGCTGTTCGAGCGGGATGTGATGACCGGCGCCGGCGAGTTCGACGACGCGTGCGGGTTCGTCGAGGCCGGCGGTGACGATGTCGATCATCGCCGGGGTCACGACCCCGTGTTCGCCGTAGACGACGCTGAGCCGGCAGCTGCTCGGCGGGTGCGAGGGGAGATCGGTCAGTTCGTCGGCGAATCCGCGGTCGAACTTCCACCGCCAGCCGTCGTCGTCGCGGACGACCGACTGCCGCGCCACGTGGGTCCTGGCGTAGTCGAGGCTCGGGTGGTCGGGCACGAGCCGGAACCGTTCGAGGGCCGCCTCGGGTGACGGGTAGTGCTTGCTGGCTCGGGGAATGCCTTCCTCGGGCTGGTTTCGCTGGATCTCGTCGAGCATCTCGGCGTCGAGGATGCGGGAGTCGACGAGCACGAGGTGCTCGGTGAGATCGGGGTGGGCGACCGACGTCCGGATGCCCACGAGCCCGCCCAGGCTGTGCCCCACGAGGACTGCGTCGGTGGTCGCTTCGGCAGCCGTGGCGACCGCGGCGACCTCGTCGGCCCAGATGCCCAGGCTGTAGGCGTCGCGCCAGTCGCTGTCGCCGTGTCCGGACAGATCGAGGGCGACGACGCGACGGTCCTGCGCGTACCGCGGGGCGATGTGGTCCCACCATCCGGCGTGGGCCGCACCACCGTGGACCAGGATCAGGCCGGGGGCGCCGGGTTCACCCCAGCAGCGATAGGTGATCCGCGCACCGTGGACGATGATCGACGAGTGCTCGGGTTCCGTTTCGACTGCTGTGCGGAACCACTCCGGAGCGTCCGCGGTGACGTTCGTGCTCATCGGCATAGCCTTTCACGCATAGGGTGAGATGAATACACACAATCAGACTGGACGGATCGGGTGATGGTGCAAACGGTGATCGTGTCGGGCGGTACGGGCGGATTGGGTTCCGCGGTCACGAGGAAACTGCTCGACGACGGTTGGCGTGTGGTGGTGCCGTGGGTCGTCGAGGCCGAGCTGTCGCGCCTTCCCGACTCCGATCGACTGGTCGCTCTCCAGGCCGATCTGTTCGACGAGTCGTCGGTGGCCGAGGTCGTCGCCGCTGCGGCAGGTGATCCGTCGGCTCCGGTGAAGGCCGTGGTCAATCTGGTCGGCGGGTTCGCGATGGGGGAGCGTGTGGACGCGACCCCGGTCGACGAGTTCGAGCGACTGCTCCGCCTCAACCTGCGTCCGCTGTATCTGCTGTCCGCGGCGGCGATCCCGAAGCTGATCGACGCCGGCGGCGGATCGATCGTCGGAGTGTCGGCGAAGGCCGCGTTCGCACCGTTCTCCGGTGCCGCCGGATACATCACGTCCAAGGCCGCCGTCTGGGCGTTCATCAGCGCCCTCGCCGCGGAGTACAAGGACGACGCCGTCCGGGCCAACGCGATCTTGCCGTCGGTGATCGACACCCCGGGCAACCGTGAGAGCCAGCCGGATTCGTCCCGCAAGGGCTGGGTGTCGCCGGAGGCGATCGCCGAGACCGTCGCCTTCCTGGTGTCCGACGCCTCCGCCGCGGTGACGGGTGCGCAGGTCCCGGTGCCCGGCGTCGGCTGACAATCGGCTCACTCCCGACGCCGGTACGCCATGCGCCCGCGGATCATTGTGCAGCGCACGGAATCCGCGCCTGTCCGTAGCGCGGATTCGAGGGTGTCGTCGAGTAGGACGAGGTCGGCGGGTTCACCGGGACGGACCGTCCGTGGCGCTGCGCCCGGGGTGCTCAGCGGCGTCAGATAGCGACCCAATGCTGTTCCGCGGCTGACCCGTTCGTCGGCGCCGATGGTGCGGCCGTCTGGTGCGAGACGGGTTGCGGCAGCGGCGATCACCGTCCATGGATCGACCGGTCCGTAGGGGGCGTCGCTCGACATCGCGACGGGTGCATCGCGTTCGACGAGTGATGCGCAGCGGTACAGGTCGGCGACATCGGAGGTGTCGAGGCGATCCAGGTAGTCGTCGCCCCGCGCGGTGATGAAGCCGGGTTGGGTGACTATGGGGATCTGCCTGTGGTGCAGCTCCTCGACGGTGTCTGCGGCGATGATCGCGCCGTGTTCGATCCGGTCGTCCGGGTGGCTGCCGACCTCGTCGAGGGCCGCGAGCAGGAGGAGCAGCGCTTCCCGGGTGACGCAGTGCGCGGCGACGCCGCGCCCCCGCGAGTGCGCGGTCCGGATCTGCTCGCACAGGGTTGGGAAGTCGGGGAGGTCGGAATCGGCGAGGACGATCTTGAACGGGCCGACGGTCACGGTCGGTGGGAGGTCGGGTGTCGCGTCGAGCGGACTTCCCAGCAGGTGAAGTCGTTGTGGCACTGCTCCGTTCGTGTGCGAGGAGACGAGCGCGATGAGGGACTCGTCGGACAGGTTCGGCGTGGCGTCGGTGACCCCGGTGATGCCGAATCGGGCCAGTTCGGAACCGACGTGCTTCAGATCCGGCGGCCGAGCGTGCCCCATCCGCTCCCGAAGCCAGTCGTCGGCGCGCCACACCCGCCCGGTCGGTGCTCCGGAGTCGTCTCGCTCGACGCCGGGATGATCGGCGGTCCGCAACCCGACGCCCACGGCGGCTGCGGTGTTGAGGAACCACACCGCTCCGCTGCGGTGCTGGATGCGGACCGGCCGGCGGGCGTGGAGCTGATCGAGGGCGGCGGAATCGAGAAGTCCGGCAACGGTCTCCACATAGCCGACGCCGCGGACCCAGCCGGAGGTGTCGGGGGCGCGGTCCAGGGCGGCGCCGAGATCGCCGGCGCTGGTCACCTGGGGTGGACCACACTGTACCGACGCCGAGGCCGCAGCCAGCGCGTGGAGGTGGATGTGATGGTCGTGGAGACCCGGGATGAGTGCACCGCCGTCGGCGTCGATGACGTCGAATCCCGTTGTCGCGTCGCCCGTGAGGTCCACGCCAACCGTGGTGATCATGCCGTCGACCACGGCCACGTCGCGGATGCCCTCGGGGAGTGACACCCCACGGAACAGGTTGCCGTTCATCGGGTTCCTCCACCGCCGGCGCGTGCTCGGGGTGGATCGAGGGGCACTGTGCCGGAACCGGTGTCGACCACCCATTGATCGCCGTCGCGATGCGTGGGCGGGGACGGTTGACCGCCGAGGGTCGAGGCGACCGTGGCGCGCATGGAGATGTCCCACAGTGTCCCGTTGCCGGGCTCGCACATTGCCAGCGCGGCGGCGGTCAGACCGGCCAACGGATCGGCGATCGCGTCGCCCACGAACATCGGGCCCGCGTCGTCGGCGGCGACCAGACCCGCCGAGGCTGCGATGTCGTCGCCGAAGCCGATCCGGTGGGAGTCGCGTCCGGCCGCGGTGATGGACAGCCAGGTGATCCCGTTGGCGACGAAATCCTCGGCGCGCAGACCGAATCCGCGTAGCGCTCGTGGTCGGGATGCCTCGATCACGATGTCGGCCGCGGCCACGAGTCGGTGAAGCGCTTCGCGTTCAGCGGCGATGGACGGGTCGAGCACGGCGGATTCGTGGCCGTCGTGGAGCAATCGGTAGAAGTCCTGGTTTCCGCGTCGCGCGCCGTCCGGACGTTGCGGTGTCTCGACTTTCACCACCCGCGCTCCCGCGAGGCCCAGCAGGTGTGCGCACAGTGGCCCGGCCCAGAGGGCGCTGAAATCGACGACGAGCAGACCGTCGACCGGACGGGGAACACCGTTCGGCCGCAATGCGTCACGCGCTGCGTCAGCGATCGCGGCGCCATGTGCGACGCCGCCGCCCGCGATGCCCAACAGTGCAGCACGTTCGTCGAAGTCTGCTCGGGAGTGTCCGGCGAGCCAGGCGGCGACCTTCGGCCAGTGATCGTCCTCGGTGACCTCGCTCTCGATCAGCGCGCCCAGCAGGAGGGGGTCGTCTGGGCGTGCGCAACTCACCGCGACCCAGCCGTCCGATGCGGGAAGCAGACGCCCCGATCCGCCCGGGGTGAGGTCTCCCTGGCGGCGGTGACCCGTCAGTGCCGCGCGCTCTCCCAGTAGTGCGGCACCGTCGACGTCGACCGCTCCGGCGCTTGCCGTGCGGATCCAGTCGGCGAGTTCGCGTGCCCGTGCCGCGGCATGGCCGGGCGGAATGAGCGGCGGGCCGTCGGGCCTACCCGTGAGATGGGGGATTCCACTCTCGGCCCAGGCCCGTACGGGGTCGTGGGACTCGAGGGTGGACACGGGCGAAATGCTACCGTCCGCACACAAAGCTCAGGAGGTTCACCGCCATGCAGACCCGACGTATCTCGGTTGCCGACCTGGCCGCCTTCCCGGCCATCGGTGGTGGCGACCTACTCGGAGACCGTGCCGCCATCACGTCGCCGGTGGTGCTGGTGGATCTCGACACGGCGACGGACGCGCCGGCGGAGAACCTGGCCCGAGCCGCCGCCCGCGCCGCTGCGTCGGACGTCATCCTGGTGGGGATCGCGTCCGGACCGGTCGACGACGCCCTCGATCCTCTCCTGGACGCCCTGGACCTCACCTATGCCACGGCCGGAACCCGCCATCGTGGGGTGGTCGCTGCCGACGACGTGGACGCCGCCATCTCGGCGTTCACTGCCGCGGTCGAACTGTGTCCGCAGGCCTCGCTCGTCGCCGCGCAGGTGGTGCGGACCGCCGAGCCGCTCGACCCCGTCCCGGCGATCGACGTCGAATCGCTGGGGTACTCGACGCTGCAGGGCGGCGACGAGTTCGGCCGATGGCTGGAGGAGCGTCGTGCGAATGGGCGCCCGCTGCCGCCGCCGGCGGTCGACCCGGTGCTGCTCGACCGGGACGGCAACACCCTTCGGATCACTCTGAACCGGCCGGAACGCCGCAATGCCTACGGCACCGCGCTGCGCGACGCGTTCGTCGAGGCGTTGCGCCTCGCAGTACTCGACGACTCCGTCGAACATGTCGTCGTCGACGGGGCGGGCAGCGCGTTCTGTGCCGGTGGCGACCTCGACGAGTTCGGGCACATGCCCGATGCCTCGACGGCCCACTTGATCCGCACCCGCGGGGGAGCCGGGCGACTCGTGGCCGTCCTCGCCGATCGCGTCGAGGTTCGTCTGCACGGTCCCTGCGTCGGCGCCGGTATCGAGATCCCCGCCTTCGCCGGGCGCGTCGTCGCCGCGCCGGACACCCGCATCCGTCTTCCCGAGGTGTCGATGGGCCTCATTCCCGGCGCCGGCGGCACCGTCAGTGTGCCCCGGCGCATCGGACGCTGGCGCGCCCTGCACCTGTTCGTGACCGGCGTCGAGATCGACGCCGCGCAGGCTCTGGACTGGGGGCTGGTCGATGACGTCGGCGCCTGATGGTTGCAATCATCTTCCCTGCGGCCGCCGATCCGGTCAGATCAACGTTGAAGGGCTAGTTCAGGGAAGGCCTCGTACTTGTCACGCCTGTTGTCGAACGCGGGTTTAGTGCCCTCGAGGACATTCAGCGCAAACTTTGCGACATCCAGGTCGGCGATACTGCCAGTACTCACTGTGAATTGATCCTCGCGGAGCTGACAGTGGATGATCTGGTCGGCGTCACCTACCACGGCTAGGTTGGCATTGTGAGTGACGACGATGGTTTGTCGTCGGCCAGCCGCTTCATGCAAGGCTGGAACGAGCTTTGATGCGATCGTTTCGTTATCGAGGTTCTCCTCGGGCTGATCGAGCAGAAGCGGCGTAGTGCGACGGTCCACGACAAGGTAGAAAAGTGCGAGGAGGAGACCGCGCTGCCCCGGTGACAATTGTGACAGTGGCCGGCCATCTCCCGTCAGGCCAAATCGGACTTCCAGCCATGAGAGATCGAGCATCGAAATCATGAACTCTCTTAAGGTTGCGTTCGTGCGGAGGGCGGTGGCCGGATTTCGGAAAGGTTCGCCGGGGCTGCCGGGCTGCTCAAGGCGGATTAATGCTTCCTGCAGAATCGGACCCAGCATCTCCCAGTCTGCGTCCTCGAGGTGCTGTGGAAGATCGGCGAGCCAATCGATGTACTCGCTGTTCTTTCGTCCGTCGAGGCTATTTGGGATGTTGCGCCACGAGGGAAGGATTCGGAGCTCAGCGTTGAACTCAAGTCCTACGTTCCTCACCACATCTGACGTTTCAATGAATAGGGATGCCGGTGCGTACAGACTCTCAACAGCTGCCAGCTGCGCATTCAGTGCCGAATGGATCTGGCCTGACTTCTCGATTAGTGCCTCGCGGAGCCGATCCATATCGGCAGGTGCTTCAGATATCCGCAGCCGTAGTTCTTTCAGTCCTGTAAGAGATTCTTGGTCGCCTTCATCTCCGATGAGACTGGCCAGTCGTTCCTGAGCCTGCAGCATTCGCTGCCGCACTCTCTCGCGGACACTGTCCGCGACAGCGAGCTCGTCGTCATTCTTGCCGCGTTCCTCCTCATGAATTTCGATCTTGCGAAGAAGTTCTTCGTGTCCATTCTGGAGGGCCGTGACTTGGTTTTCCGCAGCTGAGCGCCATGCTTCATAGCGCGCTGCATGGATATCGACGCTGATGTACGGTTCAGCGTCCGGCACCAATGCACTGATCTGGGTGTTTAGGGCTGTGGCGTCTTCGTGCAGGGATGCAGCTCTTTGGGCTATGACCTCCAACTGAGCGAGATTCTGCTGCGCTTGAGCCTGGCTCTGTTCGTTCTCGGTTCGCTGCTGCGCAAGTGAACTACCCTGTGACGCGAGTACTTCTGCTCTCTGTTTTAAGGGCTCTTCCTGATTGACGGTGCGTAGAACGGGTTCTACCGGGCACAAGATGTAGGTCGGGTTCGGCGGCGGCGAGCCGGGGATGCGGGCGG
>NZ_MKKG01000029.1:0-35264 GCF_001942325.1 Gordonia sp. CNJ-863 | reverse complement strand
GCACCGGATACATCATGATCAGCAATCCGAGGGCGATCGGCAGCGAGATGCCGTCGAGCTCGACCGCCGCCAAAGTGTCACCCAGGCCGGGGACGACTCGACCGAGCAGCAGTCCGGCGACCATCGCGGCGCCGATCCACACCGGCAGAAACCGGTCCAGCGTCGACAACTTGCCCGCGACTGCGGTGTCGGTGGCGGTCACTGGTCCGCCTCACACGAGCGGGTTTCCCCCACGACCGTGGCGAGATCCCGCAGCAGGTCCGACAGTTGTTGCAGCGCTTCGGTGTTCACCCGGTAGTACACCCAGGTCGCGCGGCGCTCGCTGGTCACCAGACCTGCCTGGCGCAGCACCTTCAGGTGATGCGAGATCGTCGGCTGTGACAGTTCGAACGGTCCGGAGATGTCGCACACGCACGCCTCGCCGCCCGGATGCGCGGCGACCTCGGACAGCAACCGCAGCCGAACCGGATCCGCAAGCGCCTTCAACAATGGGGTGACAGCCCCGGTCTCGTCACCACTCAGGCCGCGGCCCGGTGACAGCAGGAGATTCTTATTCGACACGCGTCAATATTGACATACGTCGATTCAGGCGACAAGACGCCCGCGACCGAGGCGGGCGCGCATGCCCAGAACGACCGGAGTTCTGATCGGGGTCGCAGCTTCTGACGCACGCACGCCGATTCCCTGAACGAGCGTCGTCGTTCAGGGAATCGGCGCGTGGTCTCACACTGCCGGGTTGCCCGGCCGGCCGGTGTATCGGCTGGTCATCGGTGTCCGCGGAGTCCCGACTCATCCGCGTCCGGGGCGTGTCAGCCCACCGATGTTGTTGCTGTCGTGGGTCTTACGAGGCCGGCGGGGTCAGCACGGCGTCGATCAGGTAGACCTGGGCGTTCGAGGTGGTGACGCCACCGCACACGATGCCCGCGTCGTTGACCTTGAGGTTGTCGCCCTCGCCGCTCACAGTGAGCTTCTTGCCCTCGAGGGTGGTGTGCTCGCCGAGAGCCTTGTCGGGGGTCGCCTGGCCCTCGACGACGTGGTAGGTCAGGATGCTGGTCAGCAGGTCTTTGTCGGTCTTGAGCTGCTCGACGGTCTCCGGCGGCAGCTTGGCGAACGCATCGTCGGTCGGGGCGAAGACGGTGTACTCACCGTTGTTCAGCGTCTCGACGAGGTTGACGTCGGGGTTCAGCTGGCCGGACAGAGCGGCGGTCAGCGTGGTGAGCTCGGGGTTGTTCGACGCGGCGGTGGCAACCGGGACGGTGGCCATTCCGGCGATCGACGCGGGGCCGGACGGATTGGCTTCGGCGTAGGCCGCGCAACCCGGGCCGACGAGGTTCGCAGCCGGGTCAGCGGCGGCTGCGCTCGTGGTCATCGAGCTCATACCGGTTGCTGCGCTGGTGGTTTCGCTCGACGAGTCGGAATCGTCACTCGAACAGCCGGCGATCACGCCGACGGCGAGGACCAGTCCGGTCACCGCTCCTGCGATACGGGGAACACGCTTGATCATCGTTGATCCAATCTCTCCGAGAGGGTTTCGGCTGCATTGAATGGCAGCCTCACAGGTGCATTCGGCACCGTGTGAGAACTGGATGGGTCAGATTGCCCGTCATTTCTGGCGTCCACGCCGCAGACCGGCCCTGGGACTCGGGGCTTGGTGCCATGGAGGTCTGGCCGTAGCCGGATGGTCGAGTGCTGAACGCACACATGACGGTTCCCTGGAGGAGGGGCGTCCTCATCCAGGGAACCGGCAGATTCTATCTTGGCAGCGGTTCGAGGTTCGGGGTGCGTAACCCGTTGCCCGCGAGCCGATGTGCTCCGAAAACTACTCTGCAGCAGGCGGCGTAAGGACCGTGTCGATCATGTAGACCTGCGCGTTGGCGGTGGCGACTCCACCACAGACCACGCTCGAGTCGTTGACCTTGAGCATGTCCGGCGATCCGGTCACGGTCACGGTCTGACCCTCGAGGGTCTTGTGCTCACCGACGATCTTGTCCGGCGTGGCCTGGCCCGAAACCACGTGGTAGGTAAGGATCTTGGTCAACAGATCCGAGTCGGTCTTGAGCTGCTCGACGGTTTCGGCCGGCAGCTTGGCGAAAGCCGCGTCGGTGGGTGCGAAGACCGTGTACTCACCGTTGTTGAGTGTGTCGACCAGGTTCACATCCGGATTCAGCTGCCCGGACAACGCCTGCGTCAGTGTCTTAAGTTCGGGGTTGTTCGATGCCGCAGTGGCGACCGGGTCCATTGCCATCCCGGAAACCGAGCCCGCGCCAGACGGATTGGCCGAAGCGTAGTCCGCGCAGCCGGGGCCGACCGGTCCGCTCGCGGTGTCGGCGGACTGGCTGGTCATCTCCGACATGGCAGTGGTGGTGGAAGCGCTGCTGGCCGAGTCGGTGTCGTCGCTGGAACACCCGGCGATGACGCCGACGGCCAGCACCAGCCCGGACGCCGCGACCACGAGGCGCTGAATTTGTTTGATGGCCATGGTCCATCCAATCTAGTAGGTCGTTGTCCGACCGTCCGGCCGAACTCAGGTGTCATTCGCGGCTCGAGTCGTCGCGGATTGGTCCGGTGCCGGATTGATCCAATCCGACCGCTGTCGCCGCGCGAACTCCCCTCGGAGGAAACGGAGCTGACAATGGTGCAAGTGTTTCGAGAGTCGACGGTGCGGGCAGCGGTGTCCGGGGTTGTCGCCGTGGCAGGAGGCCTGGCCGTCGGCGAACTCGTCGCGATCGGTATCTCGCAATTCGCGTCACCGTATCGCGCGGTCGCGGCGTTCCTCGTCGACCATGCGCCTGCATTTGCCCGCGAGTTCGCGATAGACCGGTTCGGAACCGCCGACAAGCCAGCGTTGCTGGCAGGCATGGCGTTGGCGATCCTGCTGATCGCCGTGGCTGCCGGGGTGTTGCAAGTCAAGCGCCCGCCCGTCGGGGTACTGATCGTCCTGGCCTTCGCGGCCGTCGGCGTGGTTGCCGCGTTGACCCGACCCACGGTGGAGGTGTCCTACGCCGCGCCGCCGGTCGCCGCCGGCCTGGTGGCCGTGGGTGTGCTGGTGGTGCTGGGGCGCGGGAGTGCCGTCGGAGACGAGTCCGAAGAGGACGCGTCCCGTTCAGAGGGGTGGTCTCGCCGCCAGTTCGTCGGTGCGGTCGGGATCGTTGTCGTGACGGGCGCGGTGTGCGCCGGCCTGGCCCGGCGTGCCGCGGACACCGGTGGCGCTCTCGCCGAACGCGTGCGGCTTCGGCTGCCGCGCGCGATTTCGGCGAGCAGACCGGTTCCGCCGGGTACCGAGTTGCGGATCGATGGGGTGACACCGTTCGTGACCGGCAACCGCGAGTTCTACCGGATCGACACCGCGCTCCAGGTCCCGCAGCTGACCACCGCGGATTGGCGGTTGCGGATTCACGGGATGGTGGACCGCGAGATGACGCTGAGGTGGGACGATCTGCAGTCGATGCCCGCTATCGAGCGGATCATCACGCTCACATGCGTGTCCAACGAGGTGGGCGGCGACCTCGCCGGGAACGCTCGCTGGCTGGGATACTCGATGCGCGACATCCTCGCCGAGGTCGGGGTACACGCCGAAGCCGACATGCTGCTGGCCACCAGCGTCGACGGATGGACGTCGGGAAGCCCGCTCGAGGCGATCCGGGACGGCCGCGATGCGCTGCTCGCCGTCGGGATGAACGGAGAACCGCTACCCATCGAGCACGGATACCCCGTGCGGCAGTTGATCCCCGGTCTCTACGGTTATGTGTCGGCGTGCAAGTGGGTCGTCGACTGGGAGATCACCCGCTTCGATCGTGCCGAGGCCTATTGGACCCAGCGGGGCTGGGGCGTGCGCGGACCGATCAAGACGGCGTCGCGGATCGATCGGCCCGCGCCGCTGTCGACGACGCCCGCGGGGCCGGTGGTCGTCGCGGGCACCGCGTGGGCGCAGCATCGGGGAATCCGTTCGGTGGAAGTCCGCGTCGACGACGGACCGTGGAACCCGGCCGAGCTCGCCACCGAGTACTCGACCGACACCTGGCGGCAGTGGACATGGACCTGGGACGCCACGCCCGGGCGGCACACGTTGTACTGCCGCGCGACCGACGCCACCGGCGCGACGCAGCCGGAGGAGCGGGTGCCGCCCATCCCGGAGGGCGCCACCGGTTGGCACAGTCGGGCGGTGACCATCGAGTGAGCTACTGCATCCACTCGGCGTCGGCCCAGTCCTGACCCTCGGAGATGGCGCCCATGGTGGTCTGCCCGTCGAGGGCTTCGCGGATGATGTCGGCGTGTCCGCAGTGGTGAGAGGTCTCGCGGAGCAGGTGCAGGATCATGGTGCGGATCGTGGACCACTCGCGCTCGGGCGCCCAGGGCGCGGTGGGCTGGGGGATGACCTCGTCGAGGCTCTCGGCGTCGGCGATCACGCGGTCGAATCGAGCGGCGTTGCGGTCGTAGGCCTCGAGCCAGCCGGCGAGGGTCTCCCCCTCGACCAACTCGTACTCGGTTGCCGCGCGGCTCATGTCGAATTCGGCGTTCTCGTCGCGTTCGGTGATGATCGTGGCGGCGTTCTCCTCCCCGTTGGCGAGGTGCTTGATCAGAGCGCCGATGGTCAGTGTGCTGACCGTGGACTGCTTGCGAGCCTGCTCGTCGGAGAGATTGCGGGCGGAGATCTTGAGCAGGTTGCGCTGGTCCTGCAGTAGCGTGAGGAGTTCGAGCTTCTCGCCGGTGACGTCGACGCTGAGTTCTGCGGTGGTGTAGGTGCCCATGGTGTTCTCCGGTTCGTCGTTGATGATCATTCGTGCTGGTGAGAACCACGTTACGACCCATTGCGGACAGCTTCGGTCCTCGTTACAGAGGGATATGGCGGCTATATCGGTTGAGCCGGCGGCGACCGTGCCCGACGATGGGCGCCATGACATCTCCGCTCGACGCGCTCACCCGGAAGCCCGCCCGTGCCACCGACCGCGCCGCACTCGACGAACTCCTCGACCAGGCGAAGGTCGGAACCCTCAGCACGGTCGTCGACGGGCTGCCGTGGTCGGTGCCGATGCTGTTCGCCCGCGACGGGGACGACATCCTGCTGCACGGATCGACCGGGGCCGGCGCGCTGCGGCACGTCGCGACCGGTGCGCCCGTTGCGTTCACGGTGTTCGTGATGGACGGACTCGTCATCGCGGACACCCTCTTCGACCACTCCGCCAACTATCGGTCGGCAGTCGTGCGGGGTGTTCTCGAGCCGGTCGACGACGCGAAGTCGGTGCTGGAGGTGTTGTCGGACAAGCTCATTCCGGGCCGTGTCGCCGAAGTCCGGAAGACGACGCGCAAAGAACTCGCTGCCACGGTCGCACTGCGGCTGCCGATCGTCGACGGCCAGTGGATCGCGAAGGCGCGGACGGGCGGACCTGGTGTCGAGTCCGCGGACTGGACCGGCGTCGTACCGATGAGAACGGTCTACGACGCGCCGATCACGTATTCCGGTGCGACTCCCCCGGATTCGGTTCTGGCGTTGGCAGAACCTCCGGCCGGGTAGCGTCGACCGTCGCACGTCGTGGGAGCCGGCCGACGGGTCATCCGGGGGCGAATGACCCGCCGGCCGAAGGTTCGCGACATTGCGAACCGAGATCGAGGTCACCGGGCCGACCGGATTGCGGTAGCCGGCCGCGATGCTCGATGGTGACGCGGCCCAGCGGAAGGGGGGCACCCGCTGGGTCGCGCGCGTGGAAGACCGCGTCCCGGGATCGCCGGGACGCGGTCGGCTCTATCCCTTGCGCAGCAGGAACCGCTGGATCTTGCCGCTGGGGGTCTTGGGGAGAGCGTCGACGAAGTGCACGGTGCGCGGGTACGCGTGCGCGGCGAACTCGGTCTTCACCAGCTGCTGCAGCTCCTTCTCCAGGGCCTCGGTGCCCTCGATGCCGGGAGCGAGGACGACGAACGCCTCGATGACCTCGCCGCGCAGTTCGTCGGGTCGCCCGACCACCGCGACGTCGATCACCGACGGGTGCGTGATCAGTACGCTCTCCACATCGAAGGGGCCGATGCGGTAGCCGGCCATGATGATCACGTCGTCGTCGCGCGCGGAGAAGAAGTAGCGGCCTTCCTCGTCGGCGCGGCCGGTGTCGCCGGTGAGGTACCAGCGGCGGTCCTCGGTGAACCGGGCGGCGGTCTTGTCCGGGGCGTCGAGGTAACCGCTGAACCACATGAGCGGGCTGGCGGGGACGTCGATCGCGATCTGGCCGTCGACGATGCCGGCGGCGAAACCGGGCATCGGCTTGCCCATCGAGCCGGGGACGAGCGTCTCGTAGACGTCGGAGTGCCAGTGGTTGTTGATGAACATGCCGTGCTCGGTCTGGCCGTAGTGATCGCGGACCTCGGTGCCGAGTGCCTGCTGGGCCCAGCCGATGACGTCGGGGGTCAGGGGCTCGCCGGCCGACGACGCGCGTCGCAGCGCGAAGCCGGTGATCCGCGGATCCTTGCTCAGGGTGCGGTAGACCGTCGGTGCCGCGGCGAAGTTCGTGACTCCGAGACCGCCGAGGATCTGCGCGGTGAGCTCGGGGCTGAAGCCGGCGTGGAGCAGCAGGTTGCGGTGTCCGGTGGCCAGCGGGCCGAGGACGCCGTAGTAGAGGCCGTAGGCCCAACCCGGGTCGGCGGCGTTCCAGAAGACGTCGTCGTCACGGACGTCGAGGCCGTAGTGCATGTAGGCGACGAACGAGGCGAGTGCCTTGACCGGCACCGGCACACCCTTGGGCGCACCGGTGGTACCGCTGGTGAAGAGCAGGATCAGCGCGCCGTCGCCACCGACGGCCACCGACTCGGCGATCGGCTCGTTCGAGGAAACCAGCTGCTCGAATTCTTCTCCGGCGACGATCGCTCGAATCCCGTCGATGCCCTCGAGCTTCGACGCCTGGCTCGGTTCGGTGATCACGACCTTCGCCTTGCCGGACGTCAGGCGCATCTCGATGGCAGGGGTGGCGAAGGCGGTGAACAGCGGGATGTAGACGGCGCCGAGGCGGGCGATGGCCAGCAGTGACACGACCAGCTCTTCGCGCTTGCCCATGAGGACGCCGACGGTGTCGCCACGGCCGACGCCGAGATCGGCCAGCGCCGATGCGAAGCGCTTGGACCGCTCGGCGAGGTCGCCGTAGGTCACGTCGGTGGTGATCGGCGCGGGGGCCGAGTCGGCGTCCGCGGAGGCCTCGACCTCGATCACGGTGAACGCGACCGCGTCGGGATCGTGGTCGTCGACGAGGAGTGCCGCCGCGTTGGCATCGGGCGCCCCGTAGATTGCCAACCAGCGGTCGACCATGTGGGTGGGGGTCATGGTGGCCTGTGTCATCGTGAACCTCGCTCTTGACTGAGTAAGCTGAGTCACAGTGTGATGCGCTGTATGTAGTCCCTGCCACCCTCCGAAGAGGGGGATAGAGAGGTGAGATGCCCGAGCCGTTGAGCGGGATCGTCACCGACGCGTTGCGACGGGTGCGCAAATCGAGCGGAGTGCCCCTGGCCTTCGCCGGCGTCGTCAACAATTCGACGAGCCTGCGCCTCCAGCATTTCGCCGGCAACCATGCAGGTGCGCTGGCCGGACTCTCGGTCGACGTCGGGCACGGGCTGGGCGGCAAGGTCGTCTCGCTGAACCGGCCGATGGTGGTCGAGGACTACCTACGCACCCCGCACATCACCCACCGCTACAACACGCTCATCGAACGTGAGGGACTCCGCGCGATGATGGCCGCGCCGATCATCGTCAACCGGACGCCGGTCGCGGTCATCTACGGCGCGCTGCACACCCCCGATCCGATCGGTGGCCGCATGCTCGACGTCCTGGCCGCCGAGGCGCGCGCCGTCGAGCAGGAGATCGTGGCCTCGCGGGCCCGGCTGGAGCACGGAGCCCAGAGCGAGGACGAGCTGCGCGACCGGATGACCGCCGCCTACGCGCGGCTGCGCTCGCTGGTCGACACCGTCGACGACGCCCGTCTCGCCGAACAACTCGCCGCCGTCACCGATTTCCTGCTGGCCGAGGCCGCCGCCGACTCGGCCGTGGTCGAGCTGACCGGACGCGAACAGGACGTGCTGTCGCTCGCCGCGCTCGGCTACTCGAATGCGCGGATCGCCGAGGCCCTCGGCCTGACCGTGCACACGGTCAAGAGCTACATGAAGGATGCGATGCGCAAGCTCGACGCGTCGTCGCGCCTCGAGGCCGTGGTCGCCGCCCGGCGCGCCGGCCTGCTGCCCTGACGCGATCGGTAGCAAGCACGCGGATATAGCGCGCATTCTCTCTACGTATCGCGGTGGCGGAGGTCACGCACGCACCCCCGGAATAGATCCGGGAGGGTCGCAGTTGAAGAGCTCGACGGTGACGGATTCAAGCCCCGGGCCTCAACCCTTTTGCCGCTTCGAGCGGCCACTCGCCGAGAGGCGCATTGACCGGCATCGTCCTTCAACACGCCGAAGCCGCCGACCCCACAAGGGACGGCGGCTTCGGTGCTGTCAGCGTCGTGTCAGTGGCTGCGTAGCTTCTCGATCAGCTCGTCCTTCTTCAGGTCGGAGTACCCGCTGATGTCGAGTTCCTTCGCGCGGTCCTTGAGCTCGTCGACGGTCCAGTCCTCGTAGGAACCGGATGTGCCGCCGCTGCGCCCCACGTCCGACCGGGAGCTGTTGGCCGCGGCATTGGCGATGCGCGCGGACTTCTCCTTCGAGTTGCCCTCGTCGCGCAGCTTCTCGTAGAGCTCGTCATCCTTGACCGACGGTCCCGGGTCGCGCTTCTTCTCCGCCATGTCTGCCTCCTCGTGGTCGACACAATCGGTTCTCCCACGGGCGTGCCCGGTCGCGGGTACAACCAAACCTGAGCCGGGCAGTGCACACCAACCGCGCGACTACCTGCAGTTAACGTTGTTGACCACGAGTGGACGGTAATGGCGGGTACGGATAAGGTTGTGACGATGTGTCCGGTAAGGGCGAATCCTGTCGCCACGGCCGGGAACACAGACGAGCACGAACGCTGACAACGCCGTTTCGGAAGGAAACAGAACGCATGTCTCAGACAGTCAAGGGAGTCATCTCGCGCAGCAAGAAGTCGCCGACGGAGGTCGTCGACATCGTGATCCCGGACCCGGGTGCGCGTGATGTCGTCGTGGCGATCAAGGCCTGCGGCGTCTGCCACACCGACCTCGCCTACCGCGAGGGCGGCATCAACGATGAGTACCCCTTCCTGCTGGGCCACGAGGCGGCCGGCGTCGTCGAGTCGGTCGGCTCGGATGTCACCCACGTCGAGGTCGGCGATTTCGTCGTCCTGAACTGGCGCGCCGTCTGTGGCGAGTGCCGCGCATGTAAGCGCGGTCGTCCGTGGTACTGCTTCGACACCTTCAACGCCAGCGTCCCGATGACCCTCACCGACGGCACCGAGCTGACGCCCGCACTGGGCATCGGCGCCTTCGCGGAGAAGACCCTCATCCACGAATTGCAGTGCACCAAGGTCAATCCCGAGACCGATCCGGCCGTCGCCGGGCTGCTCGGCTGCGGCGTGATGGCCGGCATCGGTGCCGCCATGAACACCGGCAACGTCGGCCGCGGCGACTCGGTCGCCGTGATCGGTTGCGGCGGTGTGGGTGATGCCGCGATCGCCGGCGCCAAGCTGGCCGGCGCGACCAAGATCATCGCGATCGACCGCGACCCGGGCAAGCTCGAATGGGCCAAGGAGCTCGGCGCGACCCACACCATCGACGGCACGAAGGTCGACGACGTGGTCACCGCGGTCCAGGACCTCACCGACGGCAACGGCGCCGACGTCGTCATCGACGCGGTCGGCCGGCCGGAGACCTACAAGCAGGCCTTCTACGCACGAGATCTCGCGGGCGTCGTCGTCCTCGTCGGTGTGCCGACGCCGGAGATGACCCTGGAGATGCCGCTCGTCGACTTCTTCTCGCGCGGTGGCGCTCTGAAGTCCTCGTGGTACGGCGACTGCCTGCCCGAGCGTGACTTCCCGATGCTCATCGACCTGTACGAGCAGGGACGTCTGCCGCTCGACAAGTTCGTCACCGAACGGATCGGTATCGACGACGTCGAGGCCGCGTTCTCGGCGATGGAGGCCGGCAAGGTCCTGCGCTCGGTGGTGGAACTCTGATGTCGGCGCTGCGCATCGACAACGTCGTCACCTCGGGCACCTTCAGTCTCGACGGCGGCACCTGGGACGTCGACAACAACGTGTGGCTGGTCGGCAACGACGACGAGGTCATCATCATCGACGCCGCGCACTCGGCGGCACCGATCCTCGAAGGCGTCGGCGACCGCACGGTGAAGGCGATCGTGCTCACCCACGGTCACAACGACCACGTCACCGTCGCGCCGGAACTGTCCGAGGCCACGGGTGCGCCGATCCTCCTGCACCCCGGAGACGACATGCTCTGGAACGACACCCATCCCGACGTGTCGCACCAGGATCTCGAGGACGGGCAGAAGATCAGCATCGCCGGCACCGAGCTCACGATCATCAACACGCCCGGCCACTCGCCGGGCTCGTCGGTGATCCACCTGCCCGAAGCGGGTGTGCTGTTCTCCGGTGACACCCTGTTCCAGGGCGGCCCGGGCGCGACGGGACGCTCGTACTCGAGCTTCCCGACGATCATCGCCTCGATCACCGAGAAGATCTTCACCCTCGATCCCGAGACCAAGGTCTACACCGGTCACGGCGACGGCACGACCGTCGCCGCCGAGGCGCCTCATCTCGAGGAATGGATCGAGCGCGGCAGCTGATCCGCGTACAGCACGAACAAGACCCGGCGCGGGTGGCCCATCGGGCTGCCCGCGCCGGGTTCGTCATGTCACGTCAGGGTTGTTGCCGCGGCTGCCCCGGTTGCCCCGGTTGCCCGCCACCGGGCAGGTGCTCGCCCGATTCGTGCCTGCCGGAATGAGTCTCGGGATTGTGGCCGCCGGCACCAGGGGTTCCGGGACCGGGCGTTCCCACACCGGGCGTTCCCACACCGGGCGTTCCCGCACCGGGGGTTCCGTGGCCGGGCGCTCCCGGACCGGGGGTTCCGTGGCCGGGCGTTCCGTGGCCGGGGGTTCCGGCGGGGGCATGGCGGTGGTCGTTGCCGACAGGTCCGCGGTCGCCGCGGTCACCACGGACGTCGGGATCGAGCTCGTCGGCTCGGGCCAGTGTGCTCTCGACCTCGTCGCGCTTCTCCGCGGCCTGCGTGCCGTGGGCCCGCGCCTGTTCGTTGAGTCGCTTGGCCTCGGCGGCCTTGGCGTCGGCCTCGGCCTGTGCCTTGCGTGCCCGGGCGTCGGACTCCTCAGCGATCGCCTCGCGCTGGCGCAACTCCGACACCTGGCCGGTCACGTTCTCGCGGATCTGCTGTGCTTTACGGCGCCGGACGTCCTGACGTTTGCGTAGGAACAGCAACAGAAGAGCGAGCAGGACTATCACGACGACGACGGCGATGATGATCCATACTGCGGTATCCATGGGGGCCTCCTCGATTCATGGCCGTGGACGGGTACCCAGAACGGATTGCCGTCAATCCGCACATGCATGTGTGCGGCCGGATTCAAGTGAGCCTGGTACCGGGTCTGCGGGGGTACCGTCTACGACATGCTCGCGCTCGGTGCGCTGGTCCCGCCGGCGCTGCGCGGTTACCGGCTCGCGTGGTTGCGCGCCGACATCATGGCCGGCGTGACGCTCGCGGCCGTCGCGATCCCGGAATGCATGGGCTACAGCTCGATTGCCCATGTCCCGGTCGAGGCGGGGCTCTACACCATCATCCTGCCGACGATCGCCTTTGCGCTCTTCGGCGCATCGCGCCTCCTCGTCGTCGGAGCGGACTCCGCGACCGCGGCGTTGTTGGCCTCGGGCATCGCCGGGATCGGTGTCGTCGGAGTGGAGCCCGACTCGCAGCAGTGGCTCGCCTGGGCATCGTTGATCGCGCTGGTCACCGGGGTGTTCTTGGCGCTGGCCCGGATTCTGAGGCTGGGGTTTCTCGCCGATTTCCTGTCCAGTGCGGTTCTGGTGGGCTTCCTCGCTGGAACCGGCGTCACGGTCATCATCGGGCAGATCCCCGGGATGCTCGGCGTGCACCGGACCGAAGGCTGGGTGTGGGAGCGCTGCGCCGCGATCGTCGCCGGTCTCGGATCGATCGACTGGGCATCGTCGGCGTTCACGGCGGCGGTGGTGTGCGTGCTCCTGATCTCGCGTCGCACGGTTCCTCGGTTGCCTGCGGCATTCATGCTGGTGGTGGCGTCAATTGCGCTGGTCGCGGTCTTCGGCTGGGACGACGACCTCCCGGTCGTCGGCAATCTGCACGGCACGCTGCCGGATCTCGGCCTGCCCACCGGGCTGGGATGGGACGCGGTGCCGAAGGCAGCGACGGTTGCCTTCGGATGCACGGTGGTGATCTTGGCCCAGAGTGCGGGCACGGCACGAGGACTCGCGCACTCGCACGGCGAGACCACCGATGTCAACCGCGACATCGTCGGCCTCTCGGCGGCCAACATCGTTGCGGGACTGGGCTCTACGTTCGTAGTGAATGGGAGCCCGACCAAGACGCAGTTCCTCGACGAGCAACGCGGCCGCACCCAGGTTGCGAACCTGACGATGGCTGCGTCGGCTCTCGTCGCCGTCGTCTTCCTCGGCAGTGCTCTCGCTTATCTCCCGCACGCGGTGCTGTCGTCGATCGTGTTCCTGGTCGCGATCGACCTCATCGATGTGCACTCGTTCCGCCGTCTGTGGAAGATCCGCCGGGTCGAGTTCGGGATCGCGGTGCTCACCGCGATCGTCGTCGTGGTGTTCGGCGTGCAGGACGGGATCCTGACGGCGATGGTCGTGTCGCTCCTCGAGATCATCCGCCGGCAGTATCGACCGGAGCGATTCGTCGTCGGTGTGTCCGATCACGGACGTACGCGAGAGTATCGGCCGGCCCGGCCGGGTCAGCAGTCCCTTCCTGGACTCATCGTGTTCCGTTATGACGCAGATCTGTTCTACGCCAATGTGAATCGATTCTCTGACGATGTGATGGCGCTCGTCGAGTCGGCTCCCGATCCGGTGCGGTGGCTGGTACTCGACTGCACGGTGATCTCCTACGTCGACTATTCGGCGACCGGTGTCCTCGACAACCTCGTCGCCTTCGTGCATTCGCGGGGCGCTCATTTCGTCCTTGCCGGCGTCGACCCCGAGCTCGAGCATGTCTTGCGTACCGAAGGGCTCCTCGAGGATTTCGACCCGGCCCATGTCTTCCCGACTGTCGGAGCGGCAGTGCGGGCCTTCGAAACGGCAAATTCCCGGTCCCAACCGGAGGACGACACCGGCGAGACGGATGGCCGGTGAGTTTCTCCGCGTGTCACCCGCCCGCGTATGTGACCTGACTCGCAGGGGTAGCCTGCCACGAATGAGCGAGTCCGCGGTCCGCAATCTCGACCACCCCGAACAGCCTCCGGTACCCCGGCGCCGAATAGTCATCGCCTCGATGGTCGGTACGAGCGTCGAGTTCTTCGACTTCTACATCTACGCCACCGCCGCGGTGCTGGTGTTCCCGGTGCTGTTCTTCCCGAAGGGCGACGACACGGCCGCACTGCTGTCGTCGTTCGCGACGTTCGGACTCGCCTTCGTCGCACGCCCGATCGGCTCGGTCCTGTTCGGCCACTTCGGAGACCGCATCGGACGCAAGGCGACACTGGTCGGCTCATTGCTCACGATGGGTATAGCCACCTTCGTGATCGGACTCCTGCCGACCTTCGACCAGGTGGGCTATCTCGCGCCGGCGCTGCTCGCGCTGATGCGCTTCTGCCAGGGTCTCGGACTCGGCGGCGAATGGTCCGGCGCAGCACTTCTCGCGACCGAGACCGCGGAGAAGGGCAAACGCGCCTGGGCGGCGATGTGGCCGCAGCTGGGTGCACCGATCGGCTTCTTCTTCGCCAACGGGATGTTCCTGCTGCTGATCTTCGGCCTCGACTTCGACGCGAAGACCTCGCCCGCCGACCATGCGTTCATGACATGGGGATGGCGAATCCCGTTCCTGGCCAGTGCGATCATGGTCGTCATCGGTCTGTATGTGCGTCTCAAGCTCACCGAGACGCCGGTGTTCGCCAAGGCCGTCGAGGAGGGCAAGAAGGTCAAGACCCCGCTCGCCGAGGTCGTCAAGACCAGCTGGCGTCAGCTGATCGCCGGCACCTTCATCATGGTCGCGACATACACGCTCTTCTACATCGTGACGACGTGGATCGTCTCGTACGGCACCGGCAAGGTGACCGACGCGTCGGGCGTGAAACTGTCCTTCAGCTACGCCGACTTCCTGCAGTTGCAGATCATCGCGGTGCTCTTCTTCGCCGGATTCGTGATGGTTTCCGGACGGCTTGCCGACAAGTACGGCCGTCGCGCGTTCCTCCTCGTGATCACGGTGATGATCATCGTCTTCGGTCTGTTCTTCGCACTGATCCTCGATCCGTCGTCGATGAACAACGGGCGGATGCTGTTCTTCCTCATCCTCGGCATGACCCTGATGGGTCTCACCTTCGGGCCGATGAGCGCGATCCTGCCGGAGCTGTTCCCGACCAACGTGCGCTACACGGGTTCGGGTATCTCCTACAACGTCTCGTCGATCATCGGTGCCGCGGTCGCGCCGTTCATCGCGACGTGGATCGTCGCCGACTTCGGCGTCGGCTGGGTCGGCGTTTATCTCGCCGTCGCCGCCTGCACCACGCTGATCGCACTGCTCAGCGTGCGTGAAACCAAGACGGTGGATCTGAGCGAGGTCTGACCTTCCGGGCCGGGTACCGCGAGGTACCCGGCGGTGTCGGACCCGGCGGGTACCTTCGGAGGGATGAAGCTGATCGACGTGGTGCAGACGTCCTCGGACGTCGCACGCGATCGCTCACGCACCCGCAAGACCGAGGTGCTCGCCGGCCTGCTGGCCACTGCCGCCGACGCCGAGCTGCCGATCGTGGTCGCCTGGCTGTCGGGTGAAATCCCGCAGGGCAGGTTGGGTGTGGGCTGGCGGTCGCTGTCGAAACTGGCGTCCGAACCGGCCGGAGAACCGTCGCTCGAGGTCGCCGAGGTCGACGACGCCTTCGGTGAACTCGCCGCCGCGAGCGGACCCGGTTCGACGACCCGCCGCGCCGAGATCCTCGCCGCGATGTTCGGCGCCGCCACCGGGCCCGAGCAGAAGTTCCTGATCGCCCTGCTGACCGGCGAGCTGCGGCAGGGCGCGCTGGCCGGGGTCATGACCGATGCGATCGCCAAGGTCACCGGTGAATCACTGACCGCGGTGCGGCGTGCGCACATGCTCACCGGATCCCTCCCGGAGACCGCGGCCCTTGCACGTTTCGGCGCCGAGGCGTTGGCCGGCGTGGGACTCGAGGTGGGCCGCGCCGTCGAACCGATGCTCGCGACGCCCGCCGACAACCTCGACGCCGCCCTGGAACTCCTCGGTCCCGACCTCGTCGTCGACTACAAACTCGACGGTGCGCGAATCCAGGTTCACCGCAAGGGCACCGACATCTCGGTGTACACCCGCACGCTCCGCGACGTGACGAACAACGTGCCCGACCTCGTCGAGGTGATCGCCGGACTGCCCTGCGACTCGGTCATCCTCGACGGCGAGACCCTCATGCTCAGCGACGACGGACGCCCGCGGTCGTTCCAGGACACGATGAGCCGCTTCGGTTCCGGGCCGACCGCCGCCGGCGAACCGGAGCGTCTGCTCAAGCCGTTCTTCTTCGACTGCCTCCACCTCGACGGCGTCGACCTCATCGACCGCCCGCTGTCCGAGCGTCTCGCCGCCATCGATTCGATCGCACCGCAACTTCGCATCCCCGCGGTGACCCGCCCGACCGCCGACGAGGCCAAACGCCACTTCGACACCGCGATGGCCGACGGCCACGAAGGCGTGATGGTCAAATCCCTCGACGGGCTCTACGTCGCCGGACGCCGCGGAAAGGCCTGGCAGAAGGTCAAACCCACGCACACCTTCGATCTCGTCGTGCTCGGTGCCGAGTGGGGATCGGGCCGGCGGACCGGTTGGCTGTCGAACCTGCACCTGGGTGCCCGCGACCCCGAGACCGGCGAGTTCATCATGGTGGGCAAGACGTTCAAGGGTCTCACCGACGACATCCTCCGGTGGCAGACCGAGGAGTTCCCGAAGCATGCGACGCATCGCGACGCCCACACGGTCTACCTTCGTCCGCAGGTCGTCGTCGAGATCGAACTCGATGGTGCGCAACGGAGCTCGCGGTATGCCGGCGGCGTGGCGCTCCGATTCGCGCGGGTCGTGCGCTACCGGCCCGACAAGACCCCCGACCTCGCCGACAGCATCGAGACGATTCGCGCGTTGCTCAAATAGCCTCTCCGTGCATCAGCTCAACGACAGCTGCGCGACCGGAGCGCTGGTCGGATGCGCCGAGCCACCGGGCGGTTCGACGGTGAACGCCAGTGCGTCGGCGGTGTTGATCCCGGACAGCACGGCGGTGGTGACCGGTTCGACGTCCTTGTCGGTCATGGTGCCGGCCGAACGCGTGCCGCCGGGCCCGACGAGCCACATCTGGTACACGGTGCCGGGTTCCGGTGGCGGCACCGAATTCATCACCAGCACAGCGCTATCGGCCGACGCGGCCACGTAGACGGTGGCGCTCCCGGTGGCGACCGGTGCGCTCGTCGAGCGTAGGTCGTCAGCAGAGAACACCTGCTCGGCCGGCAGAGCGACTGGTGCGGGAGCGGCCGGTTGCTCGGTGCTGGACAATCCGATCGCCCAGCCGAGCGCGCCAGCCGCGATGGCGACGACGGCCGCTGCGGTCAGATAGGTGAATCGACGTGAGCGGCGGGGTCGATGGGCGTCGAAGTCCGCGGGTGGTTCGATCTCCTCCGACGGTGGGGGAACGGAAGCTTCGGCCTCGAGATCCCCGACGGGCGGCATCGCCGGAACCCCGGAGACCGGTGTGGCGTCGCGTACCGACGGCTCGTCGAGCCCCGCCTCGGCGCGCGCAGCGGCGAGTACCCGCTCACGGAGCGCCGGCGGCGGAGGTGTCGCGGTGGCGGCGCTGACCGCGGCCATGGCCTCACGCGTGGCCCGGACCTGCTTGTCGAACAACTCGCGGAAGTCCGCGGGAGCGGCGGCCACCCGTGCCTCGATGTCGCGCAGCTCGTCGGAGGTCAGTGCGTTCAGCCCGACCACCGGTGCGAGTTCGAGCAATTCTGCTGATTCGGGATCGAGATGATCAGTCATCGCACACCTCCTTCCCTCGGCGTCGTACCGCGTTCACCTTCTGCTGCTGTCCTTCCGATGGGCGGCAGATATTCGCCCGCATGTGCGGACGCAGAGCGCCGCCGCTCGAACGGGTCCGGGCGTGAGGCTCATGCCCCTTCTTCGGACTCGACGACGGAATCGGATGGGTCGGTCGTCTCACATACGTGCGGGGACCCCGCCGGGCATCTGCTGGCCGGTGGGGACGATCTCGGCGCCGAGCGGGAGCAGCGAAACCGGCACCATCTTGAAGCTCGCGATACCCAGCGGAATGCCGATGATGGTGATGCAGAGCGCGAGTCCGGTGGCGATGTGGCCGATCGCCAGCCAGATGCCGGCGACGAGTATCCAGATGACGTTGCCGATCATCGACGCCGCCCCGGCGGTCGGTTTGCGGACGACGGTGCGGCCGAACGGCCAGAGTGCGTAGTTGGCCATCCGGAACGACGCGATGCCGAACGGGATGGTGATGATCAGGATGCAGCAGATGATGCCGGCGACGACGTAGCCGATCGCCATCCACAGTCCGCACAGCAGCAGCCAGATCACGTTCAGGATGGTCTTCATCCGTCCATTGTCCACGTGTCGGAGCGCGGTGGGGACGAAAGCGTGACCAGCACCGACGTGCGGGCGTCCGGACGGCCACCTTACGATTGGTCCCATGCGAGGTCAGTCGGGGCGGACGCGGGAAGCGGTGTGGGCGTTGGTCGCCACGCTGGTCCTCGTCATCCGCATCCTGGCGACCATCTCCCTCATCCTGTTCGTCATCGGGTGGGCCGTCGTGGCCGTCCGCGATTCGTTCGACAACGCCTTCCTGTGGCCGGCGATCGGCGCCGGTGTCGCGCTGCTGCTGAGCACCTATGTCTACAGCCACCTGCGGGTGCGGCACCCGCGGCACAACGGCTGGATTCCCTAGAAGGCGCGCCTCCCCAGCCGGGCGAGCAGCGCGGTCTGACGGTCGGCGCCGGACGGGACGTCGACGCGTTCGCACACCCCTTCGGAGTAGAGGGCGTCCCCGAAGCCGTCGGCCGCGGCTTCCATCTCGGTGAGCTGGTCGTCGGTGAAGCGGTGGTCGAGTCCGGCGGCTGTGGCGATGTCCCAGCGGTGCGCGATCATGTCGAAACCGTAGAAACGGAGCAGGGTTTCACCGATGGTGGTCGGTCCGAAGTGACCGTCGAAGGCGTGGTCGGCGACGGACGGATCGGCGAGGCGGGCGGCGACGGCGTCACGATGGATCCGCCAGCCCGACGCGGGATCGTCGAGCGACGGGGCGGGGCCGAGGTCGACGCCGTGTCCGGCGAAGAAGTCCCGCTGGGTGTCGACGACGTGCCCCACGACGTCGCGGGCCGTCCAGCCGTCACACGGCGAGGGGTTGGACCAGGCGTCGGCGGGCACGGTCGCGATGACGTCGCCGAAACCGATGGCATAGGAGTTGTAGTGGTCGCGCAGTGGTGCATTGTCAGTGGTGGTGGTCATGATGACAGTCAAACGCCACTGCAGGGGACGGTGATTGATGAAACCCGACAAGTCGGGATCGATGCGACTCGACGACGTCGAACGCGCACATCTCGTCGACCCCGCGGATGCGAGCCACCGCATCGGTCGGTGGGGGCCGAACCCAGATCTCGGCGAGATGGTCCGTCGGTTCTGGGTGCCGGTCTGGTCGGTATCGCCCGGGGCGGAGGCACCCCAACGGGTGCTGCAGTACCCGGTGTGTCTGCTCGTCATCAGCAACACCTACGCCCGCTTCTACGGGGTGGTCACCGGCCTGTCGGAGACTGTCCTCACCGGTGACGGATGGGCGGTCGGCGTGATGTTCACCCCGGGGGCCGGTGGTCTGCTCGTGGGAGACGTCGCCCGGTGGACCGACCGATCCGACGAACTGTCGGTGGTCTTCGGCGAGCCCGGCGCGAACCTCGCACGGTCGGTACGCGCGGTGATGGAACGTGCACCGGAAGACGAGGACACCCAGCGTGCCGCGACGGACATCGTCGAGAACTGGCTGCGGGGGTATCTCCCGATGGACGAGGACGGTCGCCTGATCAACGCGATCGTCGACTGGGTCGAGAACGATTCGACGGTGGTCGCGGTCGCGCAGATCTGCGCGCGGTTCCACGTCACCGAGCGCAGCCTGCAACGACTCACCCGCCGCCGGCTCGGCCTCACCCCGAAATGGCTCATCCAGCGCCGACGCCTCCAGGAAGCGGCCGAACGCCTTCGCGAACCCGACGAGACCCTGGCCGATCTCGCCGCCGAACTCTCCTACGCCGACGAGGCCCACTTCGTCCGCGACTTCAAGGCCGTCACCGGGATGACCCCTCGGGAGTTCTCCTCGCGGTTCGCTTGACCAGGGCGAGTAGTCTCTACACGCTGGTGAACCCGGATTGTTGCCGGGATCACAGTTTGCCAGGCAGAATCGTCGGCATATGGCGAGTGACGGAGGGCGCATGACTGACGCGGCTGCGGTGGCGACACGCATCCGCCGTGCGTATGAGGAATTCCTCTCCGGTGTCACGCCCCCGACGGACGCGGTCCGCTCCATCGTCCGTGACTCCTGGGCTCGCTCACTGAGCCGAGGCATCGATCCCAGCGACGGCAGTCCGGCCGACGGGTTGCCGACCGGCGAAGCAGTGTCGACGATGACCGCCGACGAGTTCGCCGAGTACCGCGCGACCCACCCGATCACCGCGGTCCGACCCCTGGTCCAGTCACTCATGGTCGACGCGATCGCCGACACCGGAGTCGTCGTCGCGCTGACCGACCAGGTCGGACGGCTGCTGTGGGTCGAGGGGGACTCCGCCGCGCGGGACAAGGCCGGCAACATCAACTTCGTCGAGGGCTCGGTCTGGAGCGAGGAAGCGGTCGGCACCAACGCGCCCGGTCTCGCCCTGGCCGTCGACCGCGGTGTCCAGATCGTCGGTCCCGAACACTTCGCCGGTCCGGTCCAGGAATGGAGTTGCGCCGCGGCGCCGGTGCACGATCCGTTCACCGGGCACGTCATCGGCGTGATCGACGTGACCGGCGGACGCGAGGTCGCGGCCCCGTTCGCGCTCGCGGCGGTCCGGTCGGTGGTCGCCGCGGTGGAGCGGGAACTGCAGTCGAGCGCCGTGGACCTCGCCGACCCGGCGACCTTCCACACGGGTGTCGCGCGGTCGAGCGCCGCCCACCTCACCGTCCTCGGGGACGGTCCGCATCGCTGGCGCCGCACCGCCGACGCGACCAGTGCACGCACCGTGTCGCCGCGGCACGCGGAGATCCTCGTTCTGCTGCAGGCCTTTCCGGAGGGACTCAACACCGAGCAGCTGGCCCTGAAGCTCGCCGAGGAGGGGCTCGATCCGGTGAGCGTGCGCGCCGAGATCTCCCGACTACGACGCGATCTCGGCGCCGACGTCGTCGCGAGCCGGCCCTACCGCCTCACTCTCGACATCTCCTCCGACATCTCCGACATCCGGTCCCGCATCGAGGGCGGAACCGACCTGGCGTCGGTGGTCGACGACCTCGGCCGCGGTGGATTGCTGGTCGAGTCGACGGCGCCGGGCATCGCGGAGATCTTCGAGGAACTGCGTGAGGACCTCCGGTCACGCCTCATCGCCGGTGGCGACGTCGCCGCGCTGCGCAAGTGGACGTCGTCGGTCCACGGGCGCGACGACCTCGTTGCGTGGCGTCGCCTCGAACACCGTCTGCCGGTCGGGCACCCCGACCGCGCCGTCGTCGGCGGCCGCATCAGGTTGCTCGACAAGCGTTACGGGGTCTGAGGCTTCGACGGAGCTCCGCCGGTGGGGAGTCGCAGCCGGCAACCGGGCTGGTCAGGCCGCGTTGCGAACGTTGCAACCCTCGTGCAACGAGCTCACACCTACTGTGTGGAACAGATCACATCGGACGTCCAGGGGTGTCCTACGTGACAGAGTCCAGCGCCCTCGAGAAGAGGCCGACACGCAAGGAGTGACCATGACCGTCTTCGCAAAGCCCGGTGCCGATGGCTCGGTGATGAGCTACGAGTCGCGCTACGACAACTGGATCGGCGGCCAGTGGACCCCGCCGGTGAAGGGCCAGTACTTCGAGAACCCGTCGCCGGTGGACGGCAAGACGTTCTGTGAGGTCGCCCGCTCGACCGCCGAGGACATCGACCTCGCCCTCGACGCCGCCCACAAGGCCGCCCCGGCGTGGGGCAAGACCCCCGTCGCCGAGCGCTCCCTCGCATTGCTCCGCATCGCCGACCGCATGGAGGAGAACCTCGAGAAGCTCGCGGTCGCCGAGACCTGGGACAACGGCAAGGCCGTCCGTGAGACGCTCGCCGCCGACATCCCGCTCGCCATCGATCACTTCCGCTACTTCGCCGGTGCGCTGCGCGCCCAGCAGGGCGGGATCTCGGAGATCGACGAAGACACCGTGGCGTACCACTTCCACGAGCCGCTCGGCGTCGTCGGCCAGATCATCCCGTGGAACTTCCCGATCCTCATGGCCGTCTGGAAGCTCGCCCCGGCTCTCGCCGCCGGCAACGCGGTGGTGCTCAAGCCCGCCGAGCAGACCCCGGCGTCGATCCTCTACCTGGTGAGCCTCATCAGCGACCTGCTGCCCGCCGGTGTTCTCAACGTGGTCAACGGATTCGGCGTCGAGGCCGGCAAGCCCCTCGCCTCGAGCAACCGCATCCGCAAGATCGCCTTCACCGGTGAGACCACCACCGGACGCCTGATCATGCAGTACGCGTCGGAGAACCTGATCCCGGTCACCCTCGAGCTCGGTGGCAAGAGCCCCAACATCTTCTTCAACGACGTCATGGCATCCGACGACGGCTTCCTCGACCGTGCGTTGGAAGGCTTCTCGATGTTCGCGCTCAACCAGGGCGAGGTGTGCACCTGCCCGAGCCGCGCGCTGATCCAGCAGGACATCTACGACGAGTTCATCGCCAAGGCCGTCGACCGCGTCTCGAAGATCAAGCAGGGCAACCCGCTCGACACCGACACCATGATGGGTGCACAGGCATCGAACGACCAGTTCGAGAAGATCTCGTCGTACCTGGCCATCGGTCGCGACGAGGGCGCCCAGGTGCTCACCGGCGGCGAGGTCGCGGATCTCGGTGGCGACCTGTCCGGCGGCTTCTACATCAAGCCGACGGTCTTCCAGGGCAACAACAAGATGCGCATCTTCCAGGAGGAGATCTTCGGCCCGGTCCTCGCGGTCACCACCTTCAAGGACTTCTCCGACGCCATGCACATCGCCAACGACACCCTGTACGGCCTCGGTGCCGGCGTGTGGAGCCGCGACGGTGCGACCGCCTACCGTGCGGGCCGCGAGATCCAGGCCGGTCGTGTGTGGACCAACACCTACCACGACTACCCGGCACACGCTGCCTTCGGCGGCTACAAGCAGTCCGGCATCGGTCGCGAGAACCACCTGATGATGCTCGAGCACTACCAGCAGACCAAGAACCTCCTGGTCGGTTACGCTCAGAACGCGAAGGGCTTCTTCTGAGCCACTCACCAACCCACAGAAGGTGATTGAGAATGACCACCGAACAGATTGCTCCTGATCGGGTGGTCGCCACAGACGCCGCCGTGCAGCTCCTGACCAAGTTGTCGGAGTTGCACGGCGGACTCATGATCCACCAGTCCGGTGGATGCTGTGACGGCTCGGCCCCGATGTGTTATCCGGTGGGGGAGTACCGGGTCGGCCAGCGCGACGTGCTGGTCGGCGAGATCGAACTCCCCGAACCCATTCCGGCAGTGCGGGTCTGGATCAACGGTGACCAGTTCGAGCTGTGGAAGCACACGCAGCTCATCCTCGACGTCGTGAAGGGGCGCGGTGCCGGGTTCAGTCTGGAAGCGCCCGAGGGCGTTCGATTCCTCTCGCGGGCGCGAGCTTTCACCGAGGAGGAGAACCAACTGCTCGCCGCGTCGCCACCCTTGACGGGCGCAACCGCCGGACCCTGACCGGCCAGTCCACAGAATGCGTCGTGAGTATCGGAAACCGATACTCACGACGCATTCTCGGTTTGCCGGGCAGACCATTTCGAGCGCATACGATCGAAGGATGTCGATGCCCGGCGATGCCCCACCACCGCGACCCCGCGTCGCCGTCACCCCCATGCGGCCCCAGCGAACCACCGAACGCGCCGGCCCCATCCGCTGGGTCGTCCTGGGGTGGATCGTCACCGTCGCGCTGACCCTGGTGACGGTCCTGCTGATCGTGGCGTCGCTCGACGACCTCCGCTCGGTCCTGGCCGCCGACCTGATCCGCGAACACCCCGACAGCGGCACCGACGCCGGACGCGCCGTGGACATCTCCCTGCTCATCGGTGCAGGTCTCGCACTCGTGGTCGTGGTGCTGGGCGTGGCGGGAGCGGTGCGCCTGTGGGCCGGCAGGCGTGCGGGTCGGACGCTGCTGGCGGTCGGTGCCGCGCTCGCGACCGCGGGTGCGGTGGGATTCCGTCTCACCGTCGACCCCTCGGGGTCCGGGCTCGCCGACGCCGGGCTTCCCACGCCCGTGCAGTGGTTGCCGGTCGCCGCGGCGGTGATCGCGCTGGTCGCCACCGGGGCCGCGTTCACCCGCGCGGTGAGTACATCCCTGCGCTGAAACCGCTTGTCCCGGTGTGCGACCCTGCCTCGTAGAGGCGCGCGACGATGCCCTCGGCGCTCCGGACGGCCACCTGACAGGCAGACGCGACGGCCGGTGTGATCAGCGGGTGGCCGGCGAGGGAGCGCCACGTGCGAGCGGCCTCGATCGCCGACGCACGAATCGTCGGTTCATCCGTCCCGGCGGGGACACCCAGACGTGTCGAGGGATCGATCCCCGAGCCGCCGATCAACCGGGTGAGGTCGGCGATCTGGTCCGCAGGAAGGTCGAGACCGCCGCCGCGGATGCTGGTGAGGAGTCGAAGTTCGCGGAATCCGTGCACGTCGGCGAGCTCGCGCCGGACCGACACCCGCAGCTGCGCCGCCTGCGTCGACGCGGACGCCGCCAGCAGGTGATCGAGAGTGACCAGTGCCGAATGGGATTTGAGTTCGTCTGCGCGCTGGGCGAACTGGGTGTCGATGATGGCACTCAACTCCGGCAGACCGCTGCGATCGAGGAGTTCCGCGGCCAGGTCGGCCGACGACGTCGCACCGAACCGGATGAGCGTGACCGCCAGCCGGATTCCGAAGACGCCGAAACGCTCGGCCAGCGAACGCCGGAGACCGGCGGGGATGCCGGGCAGGATGTCGGACCGGGCGAAACGATCGACTGTCAGCAGCGCCGCCTCGAGCTCCGGTCCCGGCGTCGAGGCCAGCTGTGCCAGCGCACGGAACTCGACCTCGCGCAGCGTCCGGGCCGCCAAGGCGAGCAGCCCCGCGACGGGGACCACCGCCTGGCAGAGGCCCGTTCGCTCGAGTTCACCGGCGAAGCGGCCCGCGATCTGCTGCGCGGAGATCATCGCGTCCATCCGGCCGGCGCCCAGCTCGTCGGCTCGGGACACGACGCCGATCACCCCCAGCGGGCCCGACGAACCGCCGATCGCGGAGCCGATACGCCGTAGCATGGCCGTGTCCGTGGCCGTGAGAGATCGCAGCAGGTAGACGACCGCGTCGACCCCGGACTGTCCCCGGTGCTCGTCGGCGCGGGGCGCGAGGAGACGAATTGTGGAGTCGGACAGCTCCGTCGACAGCGACGCGGTGCCCGGCGTGTCCACGATCGTGGTGGATTGCAGAGCGCGGGCCGGCCATTCGACGTCGAGATGGTCCACCTGGTCGGCGGTGAGACGCCCGAAGTCGAAGCCGAGTCGTCCGTCAATACGGGTCACCGGGATTCCGACGGCACGACCGTCGTCGACGTGTGCGGTCACCGACGGCGACCGTCCGCTGCGGTACCAGGTCACGACCCGCGTGCACTCGGTGGCATCGGTCGGCGCGATGTCTTGTCCGACAAGCGCATTGAGCAGCGTGGATTTGCCGGCCTTCAGCGATCCCGCCAACGCGACCCGGACCGGCTGGTACATGCGGTGCTCGCAGAGGTCGAGCTCGGCCTGCGCCCGCGGATCCTCGGCCAGGGTGCCACGAGCGGCATCGAGAAGTGCACGCGCACGATCGATCCCGGCCATCAGCGGGGCTGTCCGGCCGCGTGACGACCGACCTTCGGTTGCGCCGGTTCGGTGTGAGTCGGGTCGAGGGAAGCTGGGTCGAAATGATCGGCGGCCTTGCGCAGGGCGGCGACCGCCGCCAGCCGGGACTCGAGTTCGGCGGCTCGGCGGGTCCGCTCGGATTCGGTGGAGGTCGCGGCGGACTGTGCGGCGCTGAGGGATTCGGAGATGGAGCGGGCGGTCTGCTCGGCGACCGAGCTGAAGTGGTCGCGCAACACGCGCTGGATCACCCGTAACCGGTCCCGGGACTCCTTGCCCACCTGGAAGCTGACGTCATCGGTGAACGCTCGCACCGCCACCTTCGCCTTGGCGCGGCGCTCGAGCACCTTCGCCTGTTTGTCGTCGCGGTATGCCTTGGTGCCCAACAGGAGTCCGGCACCCACCGACACCGGGTTGATCAGGGCCATACCGACCATCGTCGAGATGAGCCCGAACATCAGCACGCCGCCGTAGGAACCTCGCATGCCAATCAACAGTTTCTGTGTGACACCGATCCTGCCGCTGTCGAGTTCGGCGAGTTCGGCCACCGAGTCGAGCACACCGGTCAGATCGGCGGCATCGAAGTCGGGGAGGGAAGTCTGGCCGGCGGCCGCGAAATGGTCGGCGACCCGTTCGGCCAGCCAGACCGACCGCTCGTGAGCCCAGACGAAGTTGTCGCCGATGACCGTCGCCGTCTGCTCGGTCAGCCACTCGGCGAGTTGTTCCCAGTCGACGCCCGGATCGCCCTCGTCGATGGCGCGTTCGGCCTCGCGGGTGACCGCGCGGAGCCGATCGCGGAGGTCGTGGTCGATGTCGGCGGCGAGGTCGGCGACCCCGTCGGCCAGAGTCTGTTGCCACTGGGCGGATTGGCGGCGCATCGCCTCGGCGTCGGCCTTGGCCTCGTGCAGCGCCCGGACGGCCTTGGTCGCGGTGTCCGGATCGCGGAGTGCCGCCAGCTCGCTGCCGAGGGTGAGGGCGAGATGCTCACTGACCACCCGGAGGTCGGTGGCGACCGCTCCGCGGGTCGCCTGCTGAGCGGTCGCCACCACGTGATCGCGGAGGTACCGGTACAGGTCGAGGAATCCGGCTTCGGCGTTCAGTTGTTCGTCGCCGAGGCGCAGCGCGTGCGAACGCAGCACCGACGACACCGGAAGCAGCGGAATGTCGATGCCGGCGGCCTGGAGATGCGAGCGATCGGCGTCGGCGACGGCCCGCCAGTGCGGATACAGGTCGGTCTTCGTGAGCAGGCAGGCGACGGTCGGGCACAGCCCGATCACCTGCTGGAGGAAGGACATCTCCGGCGCCGTGAACTCCTGGCTGGCATCCGACAGCACCAGCACTGCGTCGGCGGCCGCCACCATGCCCAGAGTGGCTGCGGCGTAGGGGTGTCCGTGGCCGCCGACACCGGGGGTGTCGACGAGGACGAGCCCGTCCGCCAGCAGCGGGCCGGGCGCACCGATCTCCAGTCGCAGCACCTCGCGGCCGCCGGCGAGGGGCGAATCGGGGGTGACCGCACCGATCGCGTCCATCGGGACCGGGATGCGATTGTCGGCGGACGGACCGTCGACGACGAGGTGGGCCGTGGGCTGCAGAGCGTGCGAGATGACGGTCGGCACCGCGGTCGTCTCGTCGTCTCCCACCGAGCACACGTCGAGGTCCAGCAGAGCGTTGACGAAGTGGCTCTTGCCCTGTTTGAGCTGTCCCACCACGACAATTCGCAGGCGGGGGTCGGAGACGCGGGTCCGCGCGCCGTCGAGGCGGGTGACGAGGTCGGTTCGCCCGGCCTCGCGGGCCACCTCCGACATCGTGCTCAGCAGATCGCCGATCGTCGACGGTGTTGCCTGGGTGCCGGTCGCAGGGGCGCGCGCGACATCGCCCGTCCGTCTGGCGGGCGGGTTCTCGGCGGGGAAACTTGTCATGGTGTCCTCACGGTAGTTCTGAGTCGGCGCACGCGGTCGGCATTGGGGAGGTGCCGGTGCGCACCGCGGAGACGAGGTCGGCCCCGGCACCGTCCGCGTCCAGTGAGGTACTGGCGTCGGGCGATGCCGGGGCGAAGCCGTCGGGTCCGGGGTCAGCCGGCGTCCGGTCCGGCGTCGACGTCTCCGGATGCGGTGGTACCGGCATCCGAGTCGGCTCCCAACCCACCGGTGAGACCTCCGGTCAAACCACCCGTCAGCCCGCTGGTCAGCCCTCCGGTGAGGCCGCTCGTCGTGTCGACCACACCACCGACCGTCGAGTCGAGGGCGCCACCGAGTCCGGCGTCGGTGTGCGCGTCGCCGCCGAGGTCGACGCCGCCACCGGCTTCGCCACCGCCCGTGAGTCCGCCGGTCAGGCTGCCGGAGAGGTCGCCCGGAAGGTCGCCGCCCAGGTTCCCGATCGCGTCGGTCGTCGCGCCGAGGGTGCCCCCCAGCGTCGAGTCGACGGCAGCGGTCGCGTCGCCGCCGACAGTTGCTGCGCCGCCGGAGACGGCGGTCGTCAGGTCGCCGGTGACATCCGCGGGGAGCGAACTGTCGAGGCCCAGGCCATCGCCGAGTCCGAGTCCACCGCCGAGTCCGAGATCGCCACCGAGTCCGAGATCGCCACCGAGGGTCGAACCGAGTCCCGACTCCAGCGTCGTCCCGAGTCCGGCGAGTCCGCCGCCGAGTCCCGTCTCGAGGCCGCCGGTGACGTCACCGACGGCACCGCCTGTCAGTCCGCCGGCCAGGATCGGGCCGCCCACGCTGATGCCGTCCTCGGGCGAGATCACGAGATTCGGGTTGAGCACCGCGCCGAGTTCACCGGTCAGCGCCCCGTTGAGACCGCCCGTGGCCTGCAGTGTCGATTCCAGCGTGGTGACCAAGCCGTTGGTGGCCGCGAGGTCGACGTCGAGCGCATTGCTCAGCGTGCTGGTCAGCGCACCGCCCAGGTCCGCTCCGCCGGCCAGCCGTCCGACGAGGTCGCCACCGAGGTCGCCGGTCAGCGCGGTACCGAGGACGGCGCCGAGTGATGCGCCGAGGTCGGCTCCCACGTCACCGCCGGCCCCCAGGACCGTTCCCAGCGTGGCGGTGAGGTCGCCGGCCGTCTCGGTGACCAGGCCCAGATCGGCGCCCGCCCCGAGTGCGGCGTCCAGCGCCCCGCCGAGTTGGGTGATCAGGCACCGTCGACGCCGAGCGCCCCACCGAGGTCACCTGCCAGTAGCTCGCCGACACCGAGACCGGCACCCGCCGCGGCGTCGAGGATGCCGTCGATACCCGCGGTCGCACCGAGCACACCGCCGAGCGCGGCCCCGAGCTCTGCAGCGAGATCGCCACCGCCACCCAGTGCGGCACCCAACTGGGCGGCCAGGTCGGTGGCGAGGCCTGCATCGAGGAGACCGGTCAGGTCGGTGCCGAGTACGCCGCCGAGTCCGAGAGCCCCGCCCAGCGCGGCCCCGAGATCGGCACCGGCAGCTGCTCCCAGGACGCCGCTGAGCACGGTGCTCAGCGCGGTGTCCAGACCGACGCCGGCCGACAGCAGCCCGCCGAGTGCGCCACCCAACTCGCCGCCCAGACCGCCGACCACGTTCAGCCCGCCTTCGAGGGCGCCCCCGACGGAGCCCTCGAAGACGCTGCCGAGTCCCGCGCCCAGTCCCAGGCCGGTCTCGAGTCCTGCGCCGAGTCCGGCGGTCAGATCGGCCGCGAGGCCGCCGTCCAGCGCGGCGGCCAGGGTGCCGCCGAGTGCGGCGCCCAGGGCACCCGCGGCGTCGCCACCGGCTTCGAGGCCTGCGGCGAGCGCGCCGGCGACGGTCGCTCCCAGGTCGCCACCCGCGGCGAGGACCGCGTCGAGGTCGACGAGACCACCGGCAGCCAGCACCGATTCCAGGGTCGCCGCGAGACCCGTCTGGGCGCCCCCGCCCACTCCGAGAGCGGCGGTCAGCGCACCGCCGAGAACCGCGTTCGCACCCGCCGCACCGGTCAGCGCCAATCCGCCGGCCGCGGCAGCGGTGGAGGTCAGAGCAACGCCCAGAGCGGTGCCGACCGACGCGGCGGCCGAACCGCCCGCCGCCAGGGTCGAGCCGAGGGCGCCGGTCAGGGTCGCACCGAGCTCACCGGACAGGTCGGCGACGGCCTGCGCGTCGAGTAGTCCGGACAGCGTCGCGGACAGGTCACCGGCGGCGTCGAGCGTCGAGGTGAGGGCGGCGGTCAGGTCGGCCGACAGGTCGGCATCGAGGCCGAGCGCGCCGGAGAGGACCGCGGAGATGGCGCCGCCCGCACCGAGTCCGGCGGCGAGCGCGGTGGCGAGATCGGCGCCGAGCGCGCCGCCGGCACCGAGGGTGGCGCCGAGCAGTCCGCCGAGGGTCGCGCCGAACTCGCCCGCGAGTTCGCCGCCCGCACCGAGCGCCGACGACAACTGGGCGGCGAGTCCGCCTCCGAGTCCCAGGCCGGCGCCCGCGGCGAGGAGGGCGTCGAGCGATGCGCCGAGCTGACCGATCAGCGCACCTTCGGCGTCGATCGCGCCGGCCAGCGCACCGGCGATCACCGGGCCGGCGCCCGCACCGAGTTCGAGGCCGCCGGCGACCACGGTGTCCAGGGCGGCGCCCAGGGTGGCGCCGAACTGTGCGGCCACGGCACCTCCGGCGCCCAGCCCGGCGGACAGGGCCGCACCGAGGGCGACGGCCAGCTGGCCGGCCAGGTCCAGGTCACCGAAGGCGATACCGCCGAGGTCCAGGTCGGCGAGGGAAAGGCCGGACAGGTCGACGCCCCCGAGCCCGATACCGCCGAGGAGCCCGCCGAAGTCGAAGTCGCCCAGGCCGATTCCGCCGAGGTTCACGCCACCGAGGTTCACGCCTCCGAGGCCGATGCCGCCCCCGCCGAGGTTGATGTCTCCGAGGCCCAGCCCGCCGAGACCGAACCCGATCCCGCCCCCGGCGTTCGCCCCACCTCCGACGGCACCGCCGATCGACCCCCCGCCGGCACCGATGGCACCAACCAGGCCGCCACCGGCGGCGCCACCGGCAGCCAGGCCGGAGTCGGCGACGAGCGGAGCCGCGGCCGAGATGTGGGCGGGCGTGATCCCGGTGAGCCCGGCGCGGTCGATCGCCGCTTGGGGATCACCGCAGTAGCTGTTGAACGCGTCCTCGTCGCGGAGCAGACCGAGGATGAAGTCGAGTACCGCATTGGTCGGCATGGCGTCGTTCCTTGCGTCGGAGAGATCGCAGTTCGATCCCGTGTCGAGTTCGACGCTAGGCAGTGGCGCGCTCCGGGACATCGGGGCAAATCCCTAGTCCTGTCGCGGACCCGGTGAATAGGGGGCAGACCCCGGGGGTGGCGATGTCGGTAGGGGGCAGGGGAGTTTTCCCCTAATCGCGGCCGAAACGCTAACGGCCGGGTCATGGCCCGCGACACACTCAGTGAAGTGCAGCGCCGGCATCGGTCGCGGCACGCGCCATCAGACGAACATCCACGCTGCGCGAGCGGCAGGTGATCGCCATCGACCACCCCCGCGGGTGGGAACAGGAGTTGACCGACATGGGCATCACGATCGGTGTGAAGGTCGGGAGCGCGAACAGTGTCGCGGTCGTCGCCTCGGAACACTCGTGGGAGAACTCGCTCTCGGTCGGGACCGCCGGCCTGGTGGGTTCCGGCGACTTCCTCGACCGTGTCGGCGATCCGGTGCCGGTACTCGACGACCGCGGACAGAGCCGGCCCGCCGCGCAGATCCACGCAGAGGCGGTCGCCGCCCTGCTCACCCGACTCGAGCTCACCGACACCGTCGATCACCTGACCGTCGTGCATCCCGACACGTGGACGTCGCAAGCGGTCGACGAGGCCCACGCTGCCCTCCGCGCGCGGGACGACGTGCCGACCGGCGAGATCAGCTGGATAGCGGAGTCCCGGGCGACGCTGGCAGCCGTCGAACACAGCGAGGGGGCCTTCGGTCAGGGCCTCGTGATCGGCTACGACCTCGGCGCATCCGCGCTCACCGTCACCGTGCTCGCCACCGGCGATGAACCCCGTGTGGTGAGTCGGCCGCTGCGCCTCGACTCGGTCAGCGGGAACGAGTTCGACCGGCTCCTGCTGGCACACACGTTGCGGGTCACCGGTGTCGACGCCGAACTCGCCGATCCCGGCCGTGCCTCGTCGGTGCTCGACGATCTGACCCGGCTCCGCACCGACTGCCGCGGAGCCAAGGAAGCCCTGTCGGTCGACACCGACGCGGTCGTCGACGTCCGGGTGGGGGAGGTATCCACCGTCGCCCGACTCGTCCGCGACGACGTCGAGGACCTGGTCCGGGGACCGATCACGGAATCGGTGGCCTTGATCCGCGAAGCCATCGCGAGTGCGGGGGCCGACCAGCCGGGAGGACACCCGGTCCCCGTCACGGCGATCATCCTCGGCGGAGGGGGCGCGTCCATCCCGCTCGTCACCGAGATGCTGTCGGCAACCCTGCGCGTGCCGGTCCTCCTCGACCCCCAACCCGGATCGGCTTCCGCCGCCGGAGCAGCCCTGCTCGGCATGGCGGCGCTCGGCGCGCGTGACTCCGCCGCGACCGAGCCGACCGCCGAGATCCCGGGGCTGGTGCCCGCACCGTCGCCGGGGGAGCGTCCGCTGCGGGAGATCGAGCCCGCTCCCAGTACCCCGGTGACGACTCCGGCGCCTCGCCTGTCCCGGCGGCGGCGAGGAATCCTGATCACGGCGGGCGCCGCGGCGCTGGTGCTGGTCTCGGCCACCGGACTGTCGGTGGGGACGGGTCTGGTCGGGTCCACCGGGGAGGCGACGCCGCCTCCCGCCGGTGCGGTGACGACGACGGTCGCCGCGACACCGGGCACACCCGGCCGGGCAGCCACCACCGTCGCCGGAGCCGACGCGGGAGGCCGCACCGCCGACGCCGCGACCGGAACGGGTACGCGGGGCCCCGGCACGGCACCGCTGCCCCGCGTGGCACGTCCGTCTCCGCCCCGGCGGCCGGTACCCCGGCACCGGGGACCACATCGACCCGCGGCGGCCAGGCACCCGCGACCGGCGGGCAGGCCCCGGCACCGGCGGCTCCACCGGCCGCATCACCTGCGCCCGCGCCCGCGCCGGCGCCGGCGGACCCCGGAAGCGCACCCGTCCCGGATACGAACCCCGCCCCGGTGAATCCCGGACAGCCGAGCACGGGAGGCGATTCGGGCGGCGGCCGGCCGGGCGGTGTCCTGCAGGTGCCCGGCAAGATTCTCGACGGCACCGGTCAGGTCCTGTGTGGCGTCACCCGTGTCGTCTGCTGAAGCCGGGCGGGTGACTGCCTCGCCCTCGCCGACGGTCGGTGATCGTCGGGACTCCGTGTCGGTGTGGGTCGACGACGTCCTCGACCGTGCGCGCACGAGGCTCCCGCTCTGCGCGATCGCCGTCGGCTTCCCGGGAAGCGGACGCACCGGACTGCTGAACGTCGTGTCCGAGGGGTTACGCGAACTCGACGTCCCGGTCAGCGTCGGCATGCCGACCGGGGGCGATTCGGCCGGTCCGACGGTGGTCCTGGCCGACGACCTCCACACCTGGCCGAGTGACCTCGTCGCACGGATGGCGACGATGGTCGATGCCGGAACCATCGGACTGATCGCCACGGCGGAACCACGTGAAACCGACCCGATCCTCCGCGCGGTGCTGGATCTCGCCCGCCGCTCCGCCACGGTTCTCGACCTCGGCACGATGAGCACGGCAGACGTGCTCATCCACGCGGCTCGGGCCGGTCTCACACTCACACCGGCAACCGCGTCGCAGATCCGCCGACGCTGTGGTGGCGTGCGCAACGTCGTCACCGCTGCGCTGCTCGCGATCCGGGAAGAAGCCGCGGCCGCGGGACTCGGAGAGACCGTCGACGAGCCGGCGGTGGTCGAACGCGTGGCGCGCGACCATCACCATCGCCTGCTCCGGGGCCTCGATCCGACGACCCTGTCCGTTTTGGCCCTCGCGTCGTCACGCGCGCCGCTGGACCCCGAGAGTCTGGCCGAGACACTCGACGTTCCCTACGAGACGGCGGTCGAGGCACTCGACCGGGCGCGGGGGAGCGGCCTGCTGCGCGGAGCCGACGTCTTCGTGTCGGCCGCTGCCGATCCACTGCGATCGGTAGTCGGGAACCGGCGCCTCGAGCAGCTCCGCCGCACGTCGATCGCGGTGCGGCTGCGGGCGAGCGAACTGACCGTCGACGACGCGTTGCATGCCGCGGAGTCGGGGATCGAGGACCCACGGCTGGTCGACACCCTGCTCGCCGGTGCGGTTGATGCCGGCGCGGCGCGCGCGGTGGTTCTGCTCCGTGCCGCCGATCGCGTCGAACCGGGGCGTGACGACGTCCGTCTTCTGATGGCCCAGCGCGCCTTGGCTTCTGGCGATGCCGACGGCGCGGGTGAGGTCGCGGACATCCGGCTCGAGTCCGCTCATCCCGCGGAGAAGGGGATCGAGTGCTGGGTGGGGATCGCTGCTCTCGTCGCGGCCCAGCGCGGTCTCGGTTCCCACGCGGCTGATCTCTACCGTTGGCTCGGTCCGGACCACGTTGCGGCCGAATCCCTTTCCGCGGTCACGGCACTCATGGCGGTCGGGGACCGTGCAGGTGCCGCGGCGGTCGCGGCCGCCGACGGTGGACGCCCGCCCGTGGGTGCTCGAGCAGTGCGGTCGCTGGCGGCCCGGGGTCTGCTCGCGTCGGTCTCCGATGGCTTCGGAGATGGCGACGGCGTGGCCGGCGACGCGGTCGGTCTCGTGGTCCGCGGGCTCACTGCGACCATGCCGGGCCGGTGGGATCCGGCGGCCGCGAGAACCCTGCACGCCGCGACCGCACTGGCGTTGAACAGCGGCGACCTCAACGCGGCCCGCGCACTTCGGAAAGCTGCGGGTGACGGCGCGGCGGGGACCTTGCTCGATGCCGAGATCGCGCTGACCAGCGGTGAGCTCGAGACGGCCACCCGTCTGCTGCCGACCGCCGAGCCCGCCGGCGCGGTCGACCGGCTGCGGGTGCACGCCGTCCGCCTCGGTCTCGCTCGTCGCCACGGCGACACCTCGGCGCTCGCGGCGCTGTGGCCGGAAGCGCCGGCATTGCTCGCCGCGACCGAGGTCGACCTCTATCTCCTGCGATCCCTCGCCGAGTTCTGGCAGGTCGCCGCGCGTCTGGACGACACGGCGTCGATCGACCGGTACATCGCCGCGGCCGACCGGTTGCTCGATGCACTGGACAACCCGATGATCTGGGCGGCACCGTGGCATTTCGCCGGAGCCCAGGCAGCGGTCATCGCCCGCGATGCCGAGCTCGCGACCGGGCGACAACGACAGCTCGACGCGATCGCTGCGCGCAACGCGAGCGCATCAGGTCTCGTGACGGCCGCCCGCGCGTGGTCGGCGCTCACCTTCGAGCAGGCCGGCACCATCGACGACGCGCAGGTGACCGACGCGATCGCCGCCCTGCGGTTGCGCGGATTGGATTGGGAAGCAAGCCGTTTGGCGGGGATCTCGGCGCTTTGTTCCGACGACCCGCATGCTACGGCGGGCCTTCTGGAGACGGCCCGGTCGGTCGACGCGGATCGGCGGCGCCCCCGACCGGTGGACGGTCTGTTGACCGAGCGGGAGGCCGAGGTCGCGCGAGAACTTCTGCAGGGCTTCACCTATCGCGAGATCGGCGCCCGGCTGTTCATCTCGGCGAAGACCGTGGAGCACCACGTATCCCGTATTCGACGCCGATTGGATGCCGGGTCGCGATCGGAATTGATGGCTGCGTTACGAGCCTCGGGATATAGCTGATTTCGAATGTATTCATTCCCACAAAAGAACAATGTGAGGGTCGTGCGCTCTGTCCGGGTTGTCGCGAATCGATATTGTTCGATTGAATATTCACCAATTTCAATAGTGTGATGTGTTCCTCAATGGGGCTCTTCCTGATTCAGAGTGCGTCGAGGTGTTGTGCGAGGCCGCCGGAGTGGATGAGTGACCGCAAGATGTAGTGGTTGAGGTTGCGGAAGCCCAACGCGATCCCGCGGAGGTGTTCCAGGCGGC
>NZ_MKKG01000028.1:0-35485 GCF_001942325.1 Gordonia sp. CNJ-863 | reverse complement strand
TGGCGACGGCTCGAGCACTGGTTACATCGAGCTGATCGTAGTCGAATCATCGAACTCGTCGGTCTCTCCAGATCGGTACGACAGCAACAGATCCAGATCTACAACTCCGTTGTCGTGGGCCTATCGAACGCCCGGGTGGAGGCCACCAACACGCATCTGAGGGCACTGACCAAACGGGCCTACGGATTCCACTCACCAGAAGCACTCATCGCGATGTCGACACTCATGCGAGGAGGGGCGTGTCCTGCTCTGCCACACCAGTAGTGACCCACGAAACCGTCAGGAGGACCACGGATGTTCGATTACCATGGCGTCATGGCACCGCTCGAATCCCTCCTCGACCAGCTCGCGGGAATCACTCCACCCACAGACGATCCCACTGGTCGCACGACAATTTCCGAACTGGAGCTCTGGAGAAAGGTCCGGAATCTGGCTGATCACCGAATCGCCACTTGTGCAGGCGATCTCGATGATCTGCGTGTCGCGGAGAAGGCAGGGTCGACCACCAAGAAGCTGCTGATCGAGATGTGATTCCCGCCGGTGGTCGCCACTCGGGCGATTCGTATCGCCGACAGCATCGGCACCTTGAGCAGGCTCGAGAGTTGCGCGGCCGACGGAAACCTCTCGGGAGAGGTCGCCGACGCCATTGTCCGTGGCATGACAATCATCGAGAAGCGTTCACCCGCCGCGCTTTCCGGCAACGACCGTGGCACCTACGAGAGCGGACTCCTCGCCCAAGCCCTGTCAGGTGCCACACCCGCCGAGATACAAAAGCACGCGCAGACGATCGGCAACACCATCGCCGACGACGAGGGCGGTATCCCCGCGTGCGACGACCGGTCACTGGATACGTTGTCGCACCGGGTGACCGATGACAGCCGCGTGGAGATCAACGCCAACGTCACCCAGGCCGTCGGCGAGAAGTTCATCGCGATGATCGACGAACGCTCGGTGCCGTGCCCCGAACCCGACGGCTCCCCAGACCGACGCTCAGCAACCCAGATCCGTGCCGACGCAATGGAGGTGCTGTTGGATCAAGCCGCAGTCGGCGCTGCGATGGACACCATCGGCACACCACGCGCCCAGATATTGCTGACCATCCCCGCCGACGGTGGTGACCCCGCATCCCTGCCCTGGACCGGCCCGACCACCCACGCCATCGCCCGACAACTGTCCTGCGACGGAACCCTGACCGAGATCGTCATCGACGGTGATACCGTGCCGCTACAGATGGGTCGCGAACGACGACTCTTCCCACCGCACCTACGCAAAGCATCATCATCCGCGACCAGAGTTGCATCAAATGCGGCGCGCCACCATCGCACACGCAGGTGCACCACATCGAGCACTGGTCCGACGACGGCGACACCGACCTCGACAACGGCTGCCTGCTCTGCCAACGCTGCCACACCCAGGTTCACCACAACGGCTGGGACATCATGATGGGCTTCGACCGACACCCGTGGCTGATCCCACCGGCCGACATCGACCCCCGACGCCGCCCGTTACCCGCCTACAACCGCCGCACCATGCGACTCGACGACGCCGCCTGACACAGCAGACTTTCGCGCAGCACCTTCCGCGCCCCGGCCACCAACCGGGACCGCATCCGTCCCGTGACAAGTCCACAGTGTGAACACCGAATCTCCGATCCGTGGCCATCGCACGAGCGGGGTCTGGTCCGTGCGACGACCGGTCGAATGAATCTCGTCGCCGCAGGTGCATCGGGGTTCTGGTCGGCTTACCCTGGCCCGCAGGTCGCGACGACGAGGCGCGATCGTTCGGGGGTGAAGGACGAGGAGTGCACCGTGAATTCAGGCGATCCCAACCAGCAGCAGGGCGTTCAGCGGTCACCGGCCCCACCCGGGCAGCCGCAGACCGGCGGATTCCCCGGCAATCACGGTGAGACCGGGCAGTTCCAGGGCGGACGGCCCACCGGAGGGGTTCCCGGCCAGCAGTGGGGTGAAAATCCACCGGCGTACCAGCACTCGACAGGTGGTTGGGGTCCCGCGTCCGGCATGGGTCCTCAGCGAATGGGGCCGCGGCCCGATCGGTCGGTGATCTTTGCCCTCGGTGCGGCGGTCGCCGGGATCGTCACCTACTGCATGGGCTTCGTCAGCTGGATCACCGCGTTGCCCGGGGCGCAGCAGGGGCTCGATTCGTGGGAACGCGATTTCATGGAAGGGCGGGACAGTATCCCCGGGTTCTTCTCCGACGACATCGTGCTGAACCCCGGCAAGTTCTTCGTCGTGCTCGGCGTCGTCGGGGTCGCGACGACGTTCATGCTGGTTCCCCGATATCGAAAGGCCCTGCCCTTCCTCGCCGTGATCGCGCTCGCCGGGTGGCTGGCACTGTTCGCCTCGGCGTTGATCATGCCGCCGTCCGTCGAACTCGGGGCCGGCGCCATTCTCGGGCTGATCTTCGGATTCGTGCAGGTGGCGCTCCTGATGACCGCATCGTTCTTGTACGGTCTCAAGAAGGATGACGCCGCAATCTCCTGACGTACACGTGCAGCCGGCCGGACTTCTCGGAGACCCGCTGGCGGATGCTCTTCGTCGTGCGGGCTGCGTGTTCGCCGAGGACGAGGCCGAGCTGCTAAGCCGGCACGCCGCCGGTCCAAACGAACTCGCCGACCTGTGCGCACGCCGGATTGCGGGTGAGCCACTCGAACATCTGCTGGGGTGGGTCCAGTTCGGGAACCTCCGGCTCAGCGTCGGGTTCGGTGTGTTCGTGCCGCGGCAGCGATCCCTGCTGCTGGCGCAGGAAGCCGTCGACGCCGCGACGGGGCGGCCCGGAGCCGTTGTCCTCGAGGCGTTCTGCGGAGTGGCGCCGATCGCCTCCGCAGTCGCCGCAGCCGTCGATGGTGTGCAGGTGCACGCTGCCGACATCGCCGCCGATGCGCTCGTCCACGCCCGGCGGAACCTGCCCGTCGACGCGCAGATCCATCACGGCATCGGTTTCGACGCCGTTCCCGAGTCACTCCGCGGTCGCGTGGATGTGATCGCAGCCGTCCCGCCGTACGTTCCCGATCACGCCTTCGGACTGCTCGCGCCGGAAGCGCGTGACCACGAGCCCCGGCGTGCCCTGACCGGGGGAGCGGACGGCCTCGATCACGTCGACGCACTGATCACCGGCGCCCAGACATGGCTGTCCGGTGACGGGGTCCTGCTCATCGAGATGAACGTCGGGCAGTTCGACGCCGTCGCCTCCCGCGATGGTCACTCGTCGCCGTTCGTGATCGACGCCGTCCCCGGCGAGGACGGCCAGACCGTCGTCGCGCGCTTCCGGCGGCATCGCTGAAACCCGCTCCTGGAGAGCCGATTCCAGGAGCGGTGTTCAGCGACGGGTGGCTTCCGGGGCGGGGTGTCAGATTCCGAGGCCGCCCCGCAGCCGGCTGACCTCCGCCCGGTACTTCTCGACGTTGCGCATCTTCACGCTCTCGTAGCCGCGCACCATGTCGGGGAGGCCGGCGAGTTCCACCACGGCCGGCATCTCGGCGTCGCCGACGCGTCCGCCCTGCACGGCGGCCAGCAGTTGGTCGACGATCTCCCGGTACTCGACGATCAGCGCACGTTCGGTACGACGGATCTCGTTGCGGCCGAACGGGTCGAGCGGTGTTCCGCGAAGCTTCTTCATCTTCGCGAGCGTGCTCATCGGACGGTTCGCCCAGGCACCGAGGGACATCTTCTCCCGCATGCCCATCTGGCGCAGTGTCGGCGGATGCAGCCGGATCGAGACCCCGGCGTCCTCACCGAACTGATCGGCGACCTTCGCCGCGAAAGCGGCATCCTGCGTCAGGCGAGCGACCTCGTACTCGTCCTTGTAGGCCAACAGCTTGTACAGGTTGCGCGCGACCGCATCGGTCAACGCGTCGTTGTCCGCGCCGCGGTGCACCCGTTCGACGACGTCGAGATACTCACGCGCGTAACGCTCGTCGGCGTAGGCGATCAGCTCGTCGTAGCGGAGTGCCACGGTACGCGTGAGCTCGTCGCCGAAACCGCTCGCACGGACCACGCTCATCGCGTGGTCGGACGGCTCCGGTTCCGTGGACGCGGCGCCGTGCAGCGAGGCGATCGTCGCGGACACGGCATCGGCGTCGGCCACCGCCTGACGTCCGCGCCGGAAGGCCTGCACGTTGGCGTCGACCGCCACGCCGTTCAGTTCGATCGCGCGCTCGATCGACGAGGCCGAGATCGCCAGTGCGCCTGCCTGATACGCCGCACCGACCATGAGCATGTTGGCGAACTGCTCGTCACCGAAGAGTGCGGTCGACAGCGCCCCGGAATCCAGGTAGAGGCCGCGGGTCACCTTCGCGTCGATCGCGGAGTGGATCGCGGTCTCCGCCGGGAAGCCCACCGAGGTGTCGATGACCATGAGCCCGGTGGGAACCTGCGTCGTGGACACCACGGCGACGGTCTTCTCCGGTGCCGCGACCTTCAGATTGACCGGATCGGTGCCGACCAGCGGGTCGCAGACGAGATAGAGATCGCAGTCGTCGGAGGCGACCTTGGCGGCCTGCTCGACCTCGTGCGGCGCGACCTTGATGTCGCTGACGACGGCACCGCCCTTCTGTGCCAGGCCCGTCATGTCGACGGTGCGGGCGGCATGGCCGTCGAGGACCGCCGCCGTGGCCAGCACCTGCGACACGGTCACGACACCGGTGCCGCCGATGCCGGTGACCCGCAGCGAGAACGTGTCCCGCACGGCGGGCAGCGTTGGTTCCGGAAGCAGTGCGCCGGGGAGGTCGGTGGCGCGGGCCCTGGTCCGCGTCGTTCCCGGGGTCACGGTGACGAACGACGGGCAGTCGCCTTTCAGGCACGAGTAGTCGAGGTTGCACGAACTCTGGTCGATCTGGGTCTTGCGCCCGAACTCGGTCTGCACCGGGTGCACGGACAGACAGTTCGACTTCTCGCCACAGTCGCCGCAACCCTCACAGATGCGTTCGTTGATCATCACCCTCGTGGTGGGGGTGGGCATGGTGCCGCGCTTGCGCTTCCGGCGCTTCTCCGCGGCGCAGTGCTGATCGTGGACGAGGACCGTCACCCCGGGTACGCCGGCGAGTTCGGTCTGGACCTCGACCAACTCGTCGCGGTGGCGGACCTCCACCTTCTTGGGAAGGCCCAGCGCGCGCGTACGTTTCGGATCGTCGGAGGTCACGACGATCTTGCTGACGCCCTCGTCGACGAGGAGGGAGGTCAGCCGCGGCAGGTCCATCTCACCGACCGGGTCCTGGCCGCCGGTCATGGCGACGGTGCCGTTGTAGAGCAGCTTGTAGGTGATGTTCTCGCCGGACGCGACGGCGGCCCGGAGGGCCAGCGAGCCCGAATGCATGAATGTGCCGTCACCGATGTTCTGCACGAAGTGCCGGGCGGAGACGAACGGAGCCATGCCGATCCACTGCGCACCCTCGCCGCCCATCTGCGTCACCCCGGCGACGTCGCCGACCTGGCGCGGGTCCATCAGGAGAACCATCGCGTGGCAACCGATTCCGGCGCCGACGAGGGTGTCCTCGGACACCTTGGTCGAGCTGTTGTGCGGGCATCCCGAGCAGAAGTACGGCGTGCGCACGGCGAGGGGGAGTTCGATGCGGGTACGACGCCGCGACTTCTTGTCGATCCACGCCTGCGCCGCGTCGACGTGATGGCGTGCCAGACGATCCGCGAGACCGCGGGTGACGGCGTCGACGTCGAGTTCGCCGAAGCGGGAGAACAGGGTTGATCCGTCCTCGTGGACCTTGCCGACGATCCGCGGTGCACGCGGATGCCGGTAGAGGATGTCGCGCATCATCGTCTCGATGAAGTCGCGCTTCTCCTCGATGACGATGACCTCGTCGAGATCACCGCGCGCGGTGCCGAACATGAAGCGATCGAGGATGTCCCGCTCGATCGGGTAGACCATCCCGAGCTTGAGGATGCGGATGCCGAGACGCCGCAGGTCGTCGTCGCCGATGTTCATCAGGCGCAATGCCTCTCGGAGATCGAGGTAGGTCTTCCCCGCGGCGACGATGCCGATCCGGTCGTCGGGGGTCGACACCACGATCTTGTTGATCCCGTTGAGCCGCGCGTACTCCAGCGCGCGGGGGATGCGCGTGGTGAGCTGATTCTGTTCGAGCTCCATCAGATTGGCGCCCAGGAGTCGACCGCTCGGGACGTGCGGACTGCGTCCGAGGTCGCCATAGGTGGGGATGACGCGGTCGGGATGGACGTGTGCGGTCGACGCGCCGTCGGCGACATGGGCCGAGATCTTCAGCGACGTCCATAGTCCGCTGACGCGGCTCATGATCGCCGCGTGCACGCCGAGGTCGAGGATGTCCTGCGAGTCCGCGGGGTAGAGGATCGGGATGTAGAGGTCGGCCAGGGCCATCTCCGACGCGCACGGCACCGTCGAGGACTTGGCGCCGGGGTCGTCGCCGACCAGTGCGACGGCGCCACCGGACGGATGCGTGCCGACGAGGTTGGCGTGCCGGATCGCGTCGGTGGCGCGGTCGAGGCCGGGGGCCTTGCCGTACCAGTAGCCGACGACGCCGTCGCGGGGCGTGCCGTCGGTGGTGGGAGCAAGGTCGGCAACCTGTGCGGCCACCTGCGAGCCCATCACCGAGGTCGCGGCGATCTCCTCGTTCAGGCCGGGCCGGTGGGTGATGTCGTAGGGCGCGAGCAGCTTGCGACGCCGGGCGAGTTCGAGGTCGTAACCGGCGAGGGGAGAGCCCTCGTAGCCGGAGATGAACGAGGCGGTGTTCAGGTTCTGGCGGCGGTCGACGCGAGCGCGGTCGCGGACGATGCGAACCAGGGCCTGGATGCCGGAGAGGTAGATGGTGCCCGACTCGCGGGCGTAGCGATCGTCGAGCGAGAAGTCGTCAGGAAGGGGCTCGGACGAGCGTGTTGCTGACAAGCCGGTTTGTGCGGTCGGCACCTGCTGGAAGCGTGCGCGGTCGTCTGCGAGGGTCATGGGATTACCTGGCCTTCTATGTGCGGTGGCCTTCTCCGGTCGTGCCGGATCGACGCATCGGTTGTGAGAGCCCGGGGGTGGTGGGCCTGCCACCACCCTACGAGATGGCGTGACGCGCGTCACGCAGACTGGTCACGAGTCGTGGGCGTGACACGCGCCACTCGATGGCGTACCATTCCGTTCAGTTAATCCCAACTAACTGAAGGGTCGACGGTGACCAGCACGCTCGACGGCTTCCGGGCCACGCACCAGCAGAATCTCGACCTGCTCCACCAGCGCCTGACGACCGTGGCCGCCGGCGGCGGGGCCAAGGCGCGTGAGCGCCACGTATCGCGCGGCAAGCTGCTGCCGCGTGATCGCGTCGACGGCCTCCTCGATGTCGGCTCACCGTTCATCGAGGTGGCGCCGCTCGCCGCGTTCGGGATGTACGACGACAAGGCGCCGTCCGCGGGCGTCATCGCCGGTGTCGGCCGCGTGGCCGGCCGGGAATGCATGATCGTCGCCAACGACGCCACGGTCTCCGGCGGCACCTACTATCCGGTCACGGTGAAGAAGCACCTGCGCGCGCAGGAGATCGCGGCCGCCAACCGGTTGCCGTGTATCTACCTCGTCGACTCCGGCGGCGCGATGCTGCTTCAGCAGGACGAGGTCTTCCCGGACCGCGACCACTTCGGCCGCATCTTCTACAACCAGGCGAACATGAGCGCCGCGGGCATCCCGCAGATCGCTGCCGTCCTCGGTTCCTCGACCGCCGGCGGCGCCTACGTCCCGGCGATGAGCGACGAGACGGTCATCGTCCGCAACCAGGGCACCATCTTCCTGGCCGGACCGCCGCTGGTGAAAGCCGCGACCGGCGAGGACGTCTCGGCCGAGGACCTCGGCGGCGGCGCGATGCACTCGTCGGTCTCCGGCGTCACCGACCACCTTGTCGACAACGATCAGCAGGCCTTGGCGAAGGTCCGTGAGATCGTCGCCACGCTCGGCCCGCGGGAGGCGCCGCAGTGGGAGACCATCCCGTCGCGGGAGCCGCTCCGTCCGCAGACCGACATCTACGACGTGGTGCCCACCGACTCCAGGACCCCGTACGACGTGCGCGAGGTCATCGAGATCATGTGCGACGCCGGTGAATACACCGAGTTCAAGGCCAACTACGGCACGACCCTGGTGACCGCGTTCGCGCACATCCATGGCCACCCGGTCGGCATCATCGCCAACAACGGCGTCCTCTTCAGCGAATCCGCCCTCAAGGGTGCGCATTTCATCGAGCTCTGCGATCAGCGCCGAATCCCGTTGGTCTTCCTGCAGAACATCACCGGGTTCATGGTCGGCAAGGCCTACGAGCAGGGCGGCATCGCCAAGAACGGCGCCAAGATGGTCAATGCGGTCGCGTGTGCGCGGGTCCCGAAGTTCACCGTCATGGTCGGCGGCTCGTTCGGCGCCGGCAACTACTCGATGTGCGGCCGGGCCTACTCGCCGCGGTTCCTGTGGATGTGGCCCAACGCTCGCATCTCCGTGATGGGTGGCCCGCAGGCCGCCGACACGCTGGGCACGGTGCGCCGCAACCAGATCGAGCGATCCGGGGACACCTGGGCGGCGGAGGACGAAGAGGCGTTCAAGGCACCCATCCGCGAACAATTCGAGCGGCAGTCCGACGCCTACTACTCGACCGCACGCCTCTGGGACGACGGCATCGTCGACCCCGCCCAGACCCGCACGCTGCTCGGGCTCGCCCTCGAGACCGCGCGGTACGCACCGCTGGCCGACGTGCGCTACGGCGTCTTCCGGATGTGAGAGCGGAGACCGACATGCCATCCCCGAGTTCACCCACGACGACAGAGGACCTCCAGACCGTGAGCACCAGACCCATTCGCAGCGTCCTGGTGGCGAACCGCGGCGAGATCGCCTGCCGGGTGATCGACACCCTGCGCCGCCTGGGAATCCGCAGCATCGCCGTCTACTCCGACGCCGACGCGCAGGCCCGTCACGTCCGCGAGGCCGACGTCGCGGTCCGGATCGGACCGGCAGCGGCCGCCCAGAGCTACCTCGACATCGACGCCGTCGTCGACGCGGCCCGCAAGACCGGTGCCGACGCCGTCCACCCCGGTTACGGATTCCTCTCGGAGAACCAGAAATTCGCCGCCGCACTGGCGGAGGCGGGCATCGTCTTCATCGGTCCGCCAGCGGAAGCCATCGCGACGATGGGCGACAAGATCACCGCCCGCGCCGCGGTCACCGCGCGCGACGTGCCGGTGGTCCCTGGCCTCTCGCGTCCCGGTCTCACCGACGAGGACCTGATCGCGGCCGCCCCCGACATCGGCTTCCCGGTCCTCATCAAGCCGAGCGCGGGTGGCGGCGGCAAGGGCATGCACCGCGTCGCCGACCCGGCCGAACTGCCCGCGGCTCTCCAACGTGCACGACGAGAGGCGGGCGCCGCATTCGGCGACGACGCCCTGTTCCTCGAGCACTTCGTCGACACCCCGCGCCACATCGAAGTGCAGGTCCTCGCCGACACACACGGCAACGTCATCCATCTCGGCGAACGCGAGTGCTCGCTGCAGCGCCGGCACCAGAAGGTCATCGAGGAGGCACCGTCGGCGCTGCTCGACGCCGTCACCCGTGCCCGGATCGGCGAGGCGGCCTGCGACGCCGCCCGCAGCGTCGGCTACACCGGCGCCGGCACCGTCGAGTTCATCGTCTCGGCCCACAAGCCGGACGAGTTCTTCTTCATGGAGATGAACACCCGACTGCAGGTCGAGCACCCGGTCACCGAACTCGTCACCGGAATCGACCTGGTGGAGCAGCAGATCCGCGTCGCCCGCGGCGAGGTCCTCGGCTTCGCCCAGGACGACATCACGCTCACCGGCCACGCCGTCGAGGCCCGCGTGTACGCCGAGGATCCCGCCCGCGGCTTCCTCCCCACGGGCGGCACCATCGAGCACCTCGTCCACCCGGACACGGCGTCGGGCAGCGGCATCCGCGTCGACTCCGCCATGCTCGAGGGACTGCGCGTCGGCAGCGACTACGACCCGATGCTCGCCAAGATCATCGCGCACGGCAGCGACCGCGAGGAGGCCCTCGAACGCCTCGACCAGGCGCTGGCACACACCCGCGTACTCGGGGTCGTCACGAACATCGACTTCTGCCGCTTCGTGCTCCGGCAGCAGGCCGTCGTCGACGCCGAACTCGACACCGAACTGCTCGACCGCCTGGTCGCCGATTACGTGGTGCCGCAACCCTCCCCGGAGGCGCAGGCCCTCGTCGGCCTCGCCCGAATCGGGGTCCGGGACCGCGGCGACGTCTGGTCGTCGGCGGTCGGCTGGCGCGTCGGCGAACCGGCTCCGGTGATCACCAGGCTCGTGAGCGGCGGACACCACTCCGCTGTGTCGATCAGCGTCGAACACACTGATGCGCAGTCGATCTCGGCCTCGGCGACCGTGGTCACCGAGGGTGGCGACGGAGCCGAGGGCGAGTCCTGGACGGCCGAGGTGGTCTACCTCCCCGCACAATCGGGCGACGGCCGCGAATCCGACCGTCTCATCGTCGGCGGGATCAGCCAGTCCTGGTCGTCGACGCTGATCGGCGAATCCTGGTGGGTGTCCGGACCGTCCGGCACCTGGGTCCTCGACCTCGCCCGTCCGCTGCTCGACGAGGCCGCCGACGATCGTGCCGGTGAGATCGCCAGCCCGATGCCCGGCACCGTGGTCGCCGTCGGAGCAGCGTCCGGCGATGCGGTGAGCAGCGGCGCGGCCGTCGTGGTCGTCGAGGCGATGAAGATGGAACACGCGCTGACCGCACCCGTCGACGGAACCGTCGACATCACGGTGAAGGTGGGTGACAAAGTGGATGCGGGACAGATCCTCGCCGTGGTCACCCCCGCGGAGAGCCGGGAGCCCGTTCCCGCCCCTTCGTGACGGCCCTCCGCAAGCTCCGGGCCTCCTCAGGGAGCGGAGGCTTGCTACCAATCGAATCGAAGCTACAAGAGTGAACAGGACTCTCATGGAACTCACGCAGGAGTACACAGACCTCATCGAGACGGTGCGCGACTTCGCGCAGACGGTGGTGGCACCGGTGGCCGCGAAACACGATGCCGACCACACCTTCCCGTACGAGGTCATCGCCCAGATGGGCAAGATGGGACTCTTCGGGCTGCCGTTCCCCGAGGAGTACGGCGGCATGGGCGGCGACTACTTCGCGCTGGCCCTCGCGCTCGAGGAACTCGGTAAGATCGACCAGTCGGTCGCCATCACCCTCGAGGCCGGCGTGAGCCTGGGTGCGATGCCGATCTACCGGTTCGGCACCGAGGAGCAGAAGCAGCAGTACCTGCCCGACCTCACCGCCGGTACCGCGCTTGCCGGTTTCGGCCTGACCGAGCCTGGGGCCGGCTCCGACGCAGGTGCCACCGCGACCACCGCTCGCGACGACGGTGACTCGTGGATCATCAACGGCGGCAAGCAGTTCATCACCAACTCGGGCACCGACATCACCTCGCTGGTCACCGTCACCGCGGTCACCGGGGTCAAGGAGAACGGCAAGAAGGAGATCTCGACGATCATCGTGCCGTCGGGAACCCCCGGGTTCACCGCCGAACCGGCCTACAACAAGGTCGGTTGGAACGCCTCGGACACCCACCCGCTCACGTTCACCGATGTGCGCGTGCCGAAGGAGAATCTGCTCGGCGAGCGCGGCCGCGGCTACGCCAACTTCCTGTCGATCCTCGACGAGGGCCGCATCGCGATCGCGGCGCTCGCAACCGGTGCCGCGCAGGGTTGCGTCGACGAGAGCGTCAAGTACGCCAAGGAGCGTCAGTCGTTCGGCAAGCCGATCGGGGAGTACCAGTCGGTGTCCTTCGCCATCGCGCGGATGGAGGCCCGGGCCCACGTCGCCCGCACCGCCTACTACGACGCGGCCGCGAAGATGCTGGCGGGCAAGCCCTTCAAGAAGGAGGCGTCGATCGCCAAGCTGGTGGCCAGCGAGGCGGCCATGGACAACGCGCGCGTCGCCACGCAGATCCACGGCGGCTACGGCTTCATGAACGAGTACCCCGTCGCCCGTCACTACCGCGACTCGAAGATCCTCGAGATCGGTGAGGGCACCACCGAGGTGCAGCTCATGCTCATCGCCCGTGAGCTGGGTTTCGCATGAGCGAGAACGAACAGGCACCCGTGAACCGGGTCGTTCAGCGCGGCCTGTGGTTCGAGGAGTTCACCGAGGAAACGCTCTACGAGCACCGTCCCGGACGCACCGTGACCGAGGCCGACAACGTGCTGTTCACGACGCTCACGATGAACACCCAGGCGCTTCACCTCGACGCCGCGTGGTCGGCACAGCAGCCCGGTTTCGGTGGACAGCGACTGATCAACTCCATGTTCACGCTGTCGACGATCGTGGGTCTCTCGGTCAGCCAGCTGACACAGGGCACACTGGTGGCCAACCTCGGTTTTTCCGAGGTTGCGTTCCCCGCGCCGCTGTTCGCCGGCGACACCCTCTACGCCGAGACACTGTGCACCGGTAAACGCGAATCCCGGTCGAGGCCGGGGGAGGGCGTGGTGAACTTGACCCACATCGGACGCAATCAGCACGGCGAGGTCGTCGCGCGAGCCGCGCGGGCCACGTTGGTGCGCAAGAAACCTACGGAGTGACGACGATGTTCTTCGACGGACCCGCCGACAATTCGCTCGTGAGCGGATCGAGCCTGGGCGATTCCCAGCTGTCCAACGCCTGGCTGCCGGCCGGGCCCGCACTGCTGTTCTGCCCCGCGGACCGGCCCGAGCGCTACCAGAAGGCCCTTGACCGTGCCGACGTCGTGATCCTCGACCTCGAGGACGCGGTCTCGCCGGAGAATCGTGCCGCCGCACGGGAAGCGTTGATCGCCAACCCGATCGACCCGGACCGCACCATCGTGCGGATCAACCCGGCCGGTACCGGCGACTACCGCCGCGACCTCGCCGCGGTCTCGGAGACGAACTACCGCGTCGTCATGCAGGCCAAGTCGGAGGACGTGGCGTCGATCCTCGACACCGCGTTCCAGACGATCGCGCTGATCGAGACGCCGCTGGGTGCCACCCGCGCCAACGACATCGCCGCCACGTCGAACTGCATCGGCCTCATGTGGGGCGCCGAGGACCTGGTCGCCGGACTCGGCGGGACGTCGAGCCGGTTCGGGCCCGGGGAGCCGCGCGCAGGCGAGTACCGCGACGTCGCCGCCTGGGTCCGGTCGATGGTCCGCATCGCGGCCGCGGCGCACGGCAAGTTCGCCGTGGACTCGGTGCATCTCGACATCGACGACGTCGACGGTCTCGTCGCCGAGGTTCGCGACGCGGTGGCCCTCGGTTACACCGCGACCGCGTGCATCCACCCGTCGCAGGTCGAGCACATCCGCGCCGGCTACCAGCCGTCCGAGGAGTCGATCGCGTGGGCGCGCAAGGTCATCGACGGCTCCGCCGAACACGGTGGCGGGGTCTTCAGCCTCGACGGTCAGATGATCGACGGCCCGGTGCTCCGGCAGGCGGAGGTCGTGCTGTCCCGCGTGGCCGAACGCCCCGCCGACGCCGACGCCTGATCCACGCCTGATCCCGCTGCGCCAAAACGCTTTCCGACACCCCTCGTTCCCCCGACACCACCGAGAGACCGGAGCCCGCTCATGAGCAATGACGCTCACCCCCAGAACCTCGCCCACACCCACGGGCCGCAGAGTCCTGCTCTGCTGACGGACACCATCGGCGTGACCCTGGCGCGGACCGTCGAGAAGTACGCCGATCGCGTCGCGCTCATCGACGCCCCCTCGGGGCGTCGGTGGACCTACGTCGAGTTCCACCGCGACGTGCGGGCGCTGGCCGCGGGTCTGCTGCGGTCGGACGTGAAGAAGGGGGATCGGGTCGGACTGTGGGCGCCCAACCGCTTCGAGTGGGTGCTCGTCCAGTACGCCACCGCCGAGATCGGCGCGATCCTGGTCAACCTCAACCCCGCCTACCGGCAGAACGAGGTCTCCTACGCCCTGAAACAGTCCGGCACGAGCGTCGTCCTCGCGGCCGAACGGTTCAAGGACTCCGGCTATGCGTCGATGCTGGCGGAGGCCCGTCCGGACTGTCCGGATCTGCGGGAGGTGGTGACGTTCGAGTCCGCGGCGTGGACCGAACTGACCGCGGCCCCGTCCGACGAGGAACTGGCACGGGTCGCCGAGATCGCCGCCTCGCTGTCCGCCGACGACCCGATCAACATTCAGTACACCTCGGGCACAACGGGATTCCCCAAGGGCGCGACTCTGTCGCATCGAAACATCGGCAACAACGGTTACCTCGTCGGTGAGCTGCTCGACTACACCGCTGACGACCGCATCTGCCTGCCGGTGCCGTTCTACCACTGCTTCGGCATGGTGATGGGCAACCTCGCCGCCACGAGTCACGGTGCGGCCATGGTGATCCCGGGTCCCGCCTTCGACCCGAAGGCCACGCTCGACGCGGTCGCCGAGTACCGCTGCACCAGCCTCTACGGCGTGCCGACGATGTTCATCGCCGAACTCGCACTGCTCGACGCCGCCCCGGACGGCTACGCACCCGACTTGTCGTCGCTGCGTACCGGCATCATGGCCGGCTCGCCGTGCCCGGAGCAGGTGATGCGTCAGGTGGTCGATCGGATGCACATGAGCGAGGTCTCGATCTGCTATGGCATGACCGAGACGTCGCCGGTGTCCACCCAGACCAGGGTCGACGACCCGCTCGAACTCCGGGTCACCACCGTGGGTCAGGTCGGTCCGCATCTCGAGATCAAGATCGTCGCACCCGGTACAGGGGAGACCCTCGGCCGCAACGAGACCGGCGAACTGTGCACGCGCGGTTACTCGGTGATGACCGGCTACTGGAACGATCCGGAGAAGACCGCCGAGGCCATCGACGCCGACGGGTGGATGCACACCGGCGACCTCGCCGAGATGGACGACGCCGGGTACGTGCGCATCACCGGCCGGATCAAGGACATGGTGATCCGTGGCGGCGAGAACATCTATCCGCGAGAGATCGAGGAATTCCTCTACACCCATCCCGACATCCTCGACGCCCAGGTGATCGGCGTCCCCGACGAGAAGTACGGCGAAGAACTGATGGCGTGGGTCCGGCTCCGCGATCACGCCACCGACCTCACGGTCGAGGACGTCCGAGCCTTCGCCGACGGCAAGATCGCTCGGCACAAGATCCCTCGATACGTCCACGTGGTGAAGGAATTCCCGATGACCGTCACCGGGAAGGTGCGCAAGGTCGCGATGCGCGAAGAGGCCACGCACATCCTGGAGGACCTGCGATGACCGGTGCCGCGATCGAGCGGTTCAGCCGGCACGTCGAGAACCGGTTCGGCACGGCCGCCGCGGATTACGACGAGCTGTGGGAGTGGTCGGTACGAGAGCCCGCGCAGTTCTGGCGAGCGGTGTGGGAGTTCTTCGACCTCGACGCCCTGGCCGCCGAACCCCTCGCCGAGGGTGACGCAGCCGTTCTCGCCGATCCGAGGATGCCCGGCGCCCAGTGGTTCCCGGGTGTCCGGTTGAACTACGTGAGCCAGATCCTGCGCCACGCCGACCTTCCGGGCGCCGCCGTCGTCGGACTCGACGAGGCCGGGGCACGGACCGAGATCGCCTGGTCGGAACTCCCCGGCCTGGTCGCCTCCCTGGCCGCGACGCTTCGGGCACAGGGGATCGGAACCGGCGATGTTGTCGCGGCCTACCTGCCCGACATCCCCGAGGCGGTCGTCGCCTTCCTCGCCACCGCCAGCCTCGGCGCCATCTGGTCGGGTTGCGGCCAGGACTATGCGCCGCAGGGCGCCGCGAGCCGGCTCGGGCAGCTCCGGCCGAAGATCCTGTTCAGCGCCGCGGGATACCGATACGGCGGCAAGGACATCGACAAGCGTTCGGACAGCGCCGAACTCGCGAGCCTGCTGCCGGAACTCGTCGCGCACATCACGATCGGCGGCGACGCGGGCGACCCGACGGCGGACAGCACGACGCGGATCGACTACGCCGACGCGCTCACCGCGGAGGCCGGCGACGCGGAACCTGTGCTCGTCGACTTCGACCATCCCCTCTGGGTGTTGTTCAGCTCGGGCACCACCGGCCGCCCGAAGGGCATCGTCCACGGGCACGGCGGCGTCGTCGTCGAGCACCTCAAAGCCGGTGCGCTCCACGGTGACCTGTCGTCGGACGACGTCTTCTTCTGGCAGACCGCGCTCAGCTGGATGATGTGGAACTACCAGGTCGCCGGACTCCTCTGCGGCGCGCGGATCGTCTGCTACAGCGGTTCGCCGCTCTATCCGGATGCCGACAAGCTCTGGCAGATCGTCGCCGACGAGAAGGTCACCTACTTCGGCACCTCGCCCGGGCAGCTCCAGGCCTCGCGCAAGGCCGGGCTGGAACCGGGCCGCGACCACGACCTGTCGGCGCTCCGGGCCCTGGGCAGCACCGGTTCCTCGCTCGCCGCCGACCTCTTCACCTGGGTCGACGACCACGTGAAGCGGGGGTTGCCGATCTCGTCGATCAGCGGCGGGACCGACATCGTGTCGGCCTTCGCCGGCGGATCGGTAGGGGTGCCGGTGGTACCCGGCGAGCTGTCGGTGCGCTATCTCGGTGTAGCGCTGGAGAGTTGGGCGCCGGACGGTACGCCGCTGGTCGGCGAGGTCGGAGAGCTGGTCGTCACCGCGCCGATGCCGTCGATGCCGGTGCACTTCTGGGACGACCCCGACGGCGCGCGTTACCGCTCCGCCTATTTCGACCACGAATGGGACGGGCCGACCACCCACCCCGACGGCCCGGTCTGGCGACACGGCGACTGGGTCACCGTGACCGGACGCGGCTCCCTGGTCATCCACGGCCGCAGCGATGCGACGTTGAACCGGCACGGAATCCGCATGGGATCAGCCGACATCTACGAGGTCGTGGAGTCGCTCGACGAGATCGCGGAGGCCTTCGTCCTCGGCGTGGACGGGCCCGACGGCGCCTACTGGATGCCGCTGTTCATCACCCTCGTCCCCGGTGCCGTTCTCGACGACGCCCTCACCGCGCGGATCGCCGCCGCGGTCGGTGACCGGTTGTCGAAACGACATGTGCCCGATGAGGTGATCGAGGTCCCGGGCATTCCCCACACGCGCACCGGGAAGAAACTCGAGGTTCCGGTCACGGCGATTCTGGCCGGCCGGTCAGAGGTCAACATCGATCCCAAGTCGGTGGACGACTATTCGCTCGTCGACTGGTACGCCGAACAGGGCCGAGCTCATCGCTGGTGACGGCTGTGCACGGCCGCGGCGCGACATCGTCGGGCATCGGTAGCGTGGACGGTGTCGTCGACGGCAGGCGTCGAACGGTCCATATGACCCGCCGGTCACATGTACTACCGTGGGCCGGGTGTTGTGCCCGTCGGGGCGGTGACGGCCGATGCCGTCATCACCGGCGCGCGACCTGAGCCAGATAACCCAGACGAGCCGACCAGGAGATCGCCATGACGTATCCAACGGGGGGCTACGGGCAGCAGCCCGAGTCCGGCCAGTCCCACGGCCAGTACGGCCAGCAGTACCCGCAGAGCGGTCAGCAGAGCTACGGGCAGAGCCCTCAGCAGGGCTACGAGCAGCAGTATGGCCAGAATCCGCAGCAGGGTTACGGCCAGCAGCACTACGGCCAGCAGCAGGGTTACGGCCAGCAGTACGGCCAGAATCCGCAGCAGGGTTACGGCCAGCAGTACGGCCAGCAGCAGGGCTACGGACAGTACGGGTACGGCCAGCAGCAACAGCCGACGAAGCCGCCGAGCCAGGGTCTGCCTCCGTTCACCCCGACGATCCTCGCCGGTGTCATCGGGCTGTTCGGTCTCGTCGTGCTGTTCTCCGGCTTCCTCTCCGCCGCACGGGCCTACGACTTCTCGGTGCAGCTGTTCCAGACGCCGTTCAACGCCCCGTACGCGCTCGTCGCCGTCGCCGGTGTCCTTGCGCTCATATCGCTGATCCCGGGCGTGAAGGTCGCCGCGGCACCGATCGTCGCCGGGCTGACCATCCCGGCCTTCCTGATCACGCTGTTCCTGTTCCTCAGCGTCGACAACAACGCCTCGGGCGCCATCGTCCTGCTGATTTTCTCCCTGCTGTCGGCGCTCCTCGCGATCGTGTGGCTGCTCGTCGAGGCGGGCGTCGTCAAGGTGGCCCCCGCGCTCGCGGCGCCCTCGTCGGCCACGGGACCGATCGCTACTGCGACGTCGGGCTCCGACGCATCGGCGGGCCAGCAGGCCGCCGGACAGGCCCAGACCCACGGCGACGCCCAGGCCTCCGCGTACGGCGCAGGCAGCGGACAGTCGCAGTACGGCCAGCAGTCCTCGGCGAACTACGATCCGTCCGCGTACTCGCAGGCCTCCGACACCGGCCAGAGCGGTTACCCGAGCGCACAGTCGGGCCAGGCGTCGGCTCCTGGCGAGTCCGGTTACGGCGGTTACACCCCCGGCCAGTACTCGGCAGGTGCCTCCGGTGGTGCGCAGTCGGGTGGCGCCTCCGCAAGTGAGTCGGAGGCCGGCCCGGCCGCCGATCACTCGACCACGGTCTTCCAGAAGCCCGAACCGCCCACCAGCAGCGGTAGCTGATCAAGTCATCGAGAGTGCCCCGCCGACACACGTCGGCGGGGCACTCTCGTTCCTCGGCACCGTGTCGGTGACGTGAGACGCTTTCCGTCTCATCGCGGCGCGTCCCCGACGGCCCGGCGGCCGAGATGTGCCACGCTCATGACGATGCCCACCTTCAGGCCCGACTCGACCGCGGAGAACCTGGCGTCGCAGCTGCGTGCACTGCGACGATCCCGTCGTGCCCAGCGCAACGACGTCGAGGGTTCGGCCCGGCAACTGGCCGTGGTCGCGTTCACCGTTCCCGCGCTCGCCCTGGTCACGCTCATCGTCGTGATGCTGACGGTGTTGCTGCTCGCGGGCAGCGGACTCACCGGCCTCCCCAGTGCCATCGCCTCCAGTTGGCTGGCGATCCACCAGGTGCCGGTCACCATCAGCGGGGTCACGATCGGCGTCCTGCCGTTGCTGCCGACCCTGGTCGTCGCGATCGGCACCGCCCGTCTCACGGCCCGCGCGATCGGTGGCAGCGGACCCACGCAACGATCCGCACATGATCTCTTCGACGTCGGCGCGGTGGTGTGCTCGGCGGCCGTCGGCCCGCTGCTGATCACCGCGATGTCGCTGGCCATCGTCATGGACGGCGGATCGGTGCTGCCGGTGCAGACGCCCAACGCGCTGATCGCCTTCGCCTACACGATCGGCATCCACGGTGGTGCGGCGCTGGCCGGCGGCACGTGGGTGCGACGGCACGACTTCGCGGCCCGGTGGGGGATGTCCTACGCCGACCGCCGCGGCTTCCGATACGGCCTCGTCGCCGTGCTGGCCCTGGTGGTCGCCGGCGCGGTGCTGGTGTGCCTACGCATGCTGATGCGGCACACCGCGGTCGGCGAGCTGATCGACACCGGTTACGACTTCGACGGCTTCCTCGGGCTCAGCCTGCTGTCCCTGCTGTATCTGCCGAACCTGATGATCGGCGCGACCGCGGTCCTCGTCGGCTCCGACGTCCAGATCGGCGCGATGACCGTCGACCTGTTCGCGGTCCGCGGTGGAGCGGTCCCGCCCGTGCCCGCACTCGCGGTCCTACCCGAGGGAGCCGGTGCGGGTAGGTGGGGCTTACTCGGGCTGATCGCCCCCGCTGCCGTCGCGGCCTTCGTGGCCTGGCGCTGTCGCGACCTGAATCCGGTCGCCCATGTGCGCTCGATCGGCGTCGCCGCCGCCGTCGCCGCGTCGGCCATGGCGATCCTGACCGCTGCCGCCGGCGGAACGCTGGGCGAGTTCGGCGACGTCGCGGTGACCGTCTCCGCCGCCGGCGTGTTCACGCTCGGCTGGATCGCGGTGATCGGCATCCTCCTCGCGATCGTCTACGCCTTCCTGCCGTCGACCCGGGCCGCCCGCGCCGCAGTCGGGGACGAGTACTTCGACGACCCGGACGACCTCGGTTTCGAGGACGAATACGTCATCGTCGCCGACCTCGACGAGGACGACGACTACGTCGAGTACGCCGACGCCGACGACGAAGAGTACGTCGAGGCGGTCGGTGAGGACGGTGAATACGAGGACGCAGAGTACGAGGACGCGGAGTACGAAGGCGCGGAGTACGAAGGCGCGGAGTACGAGGGCGCGGGGTTCGAGCGCGCCGCAGGCGACGATGCTGCGCCGTCGGCCAACCGGATCCCGGCCGAGGATCTCGACGACGGCGACCTCGTCGACGACGCCGACTATGACCTCTACCCGGGAACACCAGGTGCCGGACGTCGGCGCTGAGACCCGCCGATTCCCGCTCGACGTGCTGCTATTAGGCTCGCAGGCGTGACATCGGAGACCGCGCCCGTACGAACACCCGTCGTGGTGATGGCGTCGGGTACCGGTTCTCTGCTCGAGTCGCTGCTCGCCCGTGCCGCCGCCGACGACGCCCCGTTCACCATTGCGGCCATCGTGGTCGACCGCGTCTGCCGGGCCCAGGAGATCGCGCATCGCAACGAGATCCCGCTGATCACCTGCCGCGTCGCCGACCACGCCGACCGCGCCACGTGGGACGCCGCACTCACCGAGGCGGTCGCCGCCGTCGATCCCGGCTGGGTGGTCACCGCGGGCTTCATGAGAATCCTGGGCCCCGCATTCCTCGGACGCTTCGGTGGACGGATCGTCAACAGCCATCCCGCCCTGCTGCCGGCGTTCCCCGGGGCGCACGGCGTGCCCGAGGCACTCGACTACGGCGTCAAGGTCACCGGTGCGACCGTCCATCTCGTGGACGAAGGCGTCGACACCGGCCCGATCCTGGCGCAGCAGGTGGTCACGGTCGACGACGACGACACCGTCGACACCTTGCACGAACGCATCAAGACGGTCGAGCGCGTATTGCTCGCCGAAGTGGTGACCGCATTGGTCACCCGTGGAGTAGTCATCGATGGACGAAAGGCCCGCATCCCGTGAACACACAGCCCGCTGACAGCGCCCGCCGACCCATCCGGCGCGCGCTGGTGAGTGTCTACGACAAGAGCGGCCTGGCCGATCTCGCGACCGCACTCCAGGCCGCCGGTGTGGAGATCGTCTCGACGGGATCGACCGCCAAGACCATCGCCGACGCCGGTGTCCCGGTCGTCGAGGTCTCGACCCTGACCGGCTTCCCCGAATGCCTCGACGGCCGCGTGAAGACCCTGCACCCGAAGGTGCACGCCGGCATCCTCGCCGACACCCGCAAGGACGACCACGTCGCCCAGCTCGCCGAATTGGGTGTCGCCGCATTCGATCTCGTCGTCGTGAACCTCTACCCGTTCACCGCGACCGTCGCCTCGGGCGCGACCCCCGACGAGTGCATCGAGCAGATCGACATCGGTGGCCCGTCGATGGTGCGCGGCGCGGCCAAGAACCACCCGTCGGTGGCCGTCGTGACCAGCCCCGATGACTACGGACAGGTGACCGAGGCGATCTCGGCCGGCGGGTTCACCCTCGCCGACCGGAAGAAGCTGGCCGCCAAGGCGTTTCGCCACACCGCCGACTACGACGTGGCCGTCGCCTCGTGGATGTCGAGTGTCGTCGCGCCCGAGGACGATTCGCAGTTCCCGATCTGGGCCGGTGCCACCTGGAACCGTTCGGCCGTGCTGCGTTACGGCGAGAACCCGCACCAGGCCGCCGCTCTCTACGTCGCAACGCCGGGGAAGGTGGCCTCGCCACCGCCGAGCAGCTGCACGGCAAGGAGATGAGTTACAACAACTACACCGACGCCGACGCCGCGTGGCGCGCCGCCTACGACTTCGAGGCCCCGGCGGTCGCGATCATCAAGCACGCCAACCCATGTGGCATCGCGGTCGGCGCCGACATCGCCGAGGCGCACCGCAAGGCCCACGCCTGCGACCCGGTCAGCGCCTACGGCGGCGTGATCGCGGCGAACCGCGAGATCACCGTCGAGATGGCCGAGCAGGTCGCGGAGATCTTCACCGAGGTCATCGTCGCGCCCGGCTTCGCCGACGGCGCCCTCTCGGTCCTCACCCGTAAGAAGAACATCCGCGTGCTGGTGGCGACGCCGCCGTCGGCCACCGGGGTCGAGACCAAGCCGGTCTCGGGTGGCCTGCTGATCCAGCAGCGCGACGTCATCGACGCCGAGGGCGACACCCCGGAGAACTGGAACCTCGTCGCCGGTCCGCCGGCCGACGCCCAGACCCTCGCGGACCTCGAATTTGCTTGGCGCGCCTGTCGTTCGGTGAAGTCGAACGCCATCCTGCTGGCCTCCGACGGCGCCTCGGTCGGCGTCGGCATGGGTCAGGTGAACCGTGTCGACTCCGCTCACCTCGCCGTCCAGCGTGCCGGCGATCGCGCGGCCGGGTCCGTCGGCGCGTCGGATGCCTTCTTCCCCTTTCCGGACGGTCTGCAGGTGCTGCTGTCGGCGGGCGTCAAGGCGGTCGTGCAGCCGGGCGGATCGATCCGTGACAACGAGGTCATCGAGGCGGCCGACGAGGCGGGCGTGACGCTCTACCTCACCGGGGCACGCCATTTCGCTCACTGATCTCGCACTACTGGTCGTCGCCGGCTTCGGCGCGGGCCTGATCGGATACATCACCGGGCTGGCGTCCATCGTCAGCTATCCCGCACTTCTCGCGGTCGGTCTCACCCCGATCGCGGCGAATGTGACCAACACGGTCGCACTCGTCGCGGTCGGGGTGGGCAGCACCGCCCAGTCGGGGAGGGCCCTGCTCGACGGCGACCGACGCCGCCTGGTCATCGGGCTGATCGCCGCCCTGATCGGCGGGACCATCGGCGCGGTACTGCTACTCCTCACGCCCGCCGAGGCCTTCGAGGCGCTGGTTCCGTTCCTGGTGGCCGTCGCCGCGACAGCGCTTCTCGTACAACCGGTCCTGCGGCGGTGGGCGACCTCGCACGCCGAACGTCCCTGGGTGTTCGTCGTCGGGTTGACGCTGATCTGCATCTACGGCGGATATTTCGGCGCCGGCGCGGGCATCATGATCCTCGCTCTGATGCTGGTGGTCACCAGCGAGCCGCTCTGGCGTGCAGCATTGTCGAAGTCGTTGTTCCTCGGCGTCGCCAACGCGGTCGCCGCGGTCGGCTTCATAATCTTCGGGCCCGTCGACTGGTGGGCGGCCCTCGCGATGGCGATCGGCTGCCTCCTCGGCGGCTGGTGCGGACCGCCGGTGGTCAAACGCCTGCCCGCCGGCCCGCTGCGGATCGTCGTCGGACTGTGCGGTCTCGGCCTCGCGGTGTGGCTCGCGGTCGGCTGAGCGTCCTCGGCGGTGCCGCGGGTGTTTTCCTCACCCTGGGTGCAACCCTGTCCGAGCGGGTGACGGGGGATTAGAAAGTACGGGTGTCCGTTTTCGCGCCGTCTGCCCCGCACCACGACTGCTCGTCGAGCAAGTCGTGTACCGGGCCGGCGGACGGAACGGAGTCGATGCGTCTGATGACGGTCCACTCGATGAACTGGTCCGACGGATCCCACCATGGGTCCCCGCCGGCGGCTGTCGCTCCTCGCCCCCACCAGTCATCCTCGAGAAGGAACCCTCATGACCATCTCCCATCCCGTTTCTGACGTCCGCACCTCTGCTGCTCGGACCGCCGCTCCCGCGGCCGGCATCGTCTCCTCGGGCGTCGAACTCGACGTCGACGAGTTCGGGCCCAGCTTCGGAGCCGAGATCCGCGGCCTCGACGTCGCCACGGCGTCGGACGACGAGGTGCGGGCCGTCCGTCAGGCGCTGATCGACTACAAGGTCATCGTGCTGCGGAATCAGCAGCTCGACGACGCGTCGCACATCGAGTTCGGAAATCGGCTGGGCGACCTCACCTTCGGGCATCCGGTGTGGGACAGCGGGGACGTGCCGGACGAGGTCTATGAACTCGACAGCGCCGACAACGGATTCGCCGACGTGTGGCACACCGACGTGACGTTCATGCCGCGTCCGCCGATGGGTTCGATCCTGCGCCCGGTCGTCTTGCCGCGCACCGGCGGTGACACCAACTGGGCCGACGCCGAACTCCCGTATCTGTCACTGTCCGAGCCGATCCGACGCCTCGTCGACGGGCTGACCGCCGTGCACGACGGCAGCCGCGAATTCGGCTACTACCTCAAGCAGCGCCGCAACGGGCGCGGAAATACCTGGGACGGAAAAGAAGTCACCGAACTCGCGCCGGTCAGCCATCCGGTGGTGCGTGTGCATCCCGAAACCGGCCGCAGATCGCTGTTCGTCAACCCGGGCTTCACCTCGCACATCGAGGGCGTCTCGGAAGCCGAGAGTCGCGGCATCCTCGACCTCCTCTACGCGCACATCACCAAGCCCGAGCACATCGTCCGCCACCGCTGGCGTCTCGGCGACCTGGTGCTGTGGGACAACCGCAACACCCTGCACTACGCCAACCGCGACTACGGCGACAACCGTCGGGTCATGCACCGCATCACGCTGCGCGGTGACGCGCCTGTCGGACCTGCCTGAGCCGCCCCCTACCCGAGGTCCGTATGACGTTGTGCCCGGTAGTCGGGCGCAACGTCATACGGATCTTCTTTTGCCCCGCGTATTCAACCAAGGGGTTGACAAGGCGCGCGGACAGGCGCATCGTCGTATTCAACCGAACGGTTGAGGAGGGCGAATGGCCGACGAGCTGTCCAAGGTGTTCGCCGCACTCGCGGACCCCACCCGGCGCGACATGGTCGCGCGGCTGGCGGTGTCCGACGCGACGGTCTCCCAGCTCGCCGAGCCGTACGACGTCAGCATCCAGGCGGTCTCCAAGCATCTGAAGGTGCTCGAGGACGCCGGTCTGGTGACCCGAACCCGGGAGGCCCAGAAACGTCCGGTCCATCTGGAAGCAGAGGTGTTCGACCTCATGACCAGGTGGATCGAGCGGTACCGGCAGCGGGCGGAGGAGCGCTACCAGCGCCTCGACGTCCTGCTCGCGGAGATGAACGACGGACCCGAGGCGGAACGTCCCGAGGTTGAGGACGAGAAGACAATCAGGAAAGGAAAGGCGTCATGAGCACCACCGGAACCCGCTACCCCGAGGCCGCGATCGAAGCCGACAAGGAGGTGCCGATCATCCGGATCACCCGCGACTTCCGCGGTACGCCGGCTCAGCTCATGAAGGCGCACACCGATCCCGAACTGTTCGTTCGCTGGAACGGTCCGGACTCTGTCGCCAACCGCATCGTCGAATGGGACGTCCGCGACGGCGGCAGCTGGCACTACATCTCCACGCATGAGGGGCAGGAGCACGGATTCCGCGGCTGCTTCCACACCGTGGGCGAGGACAAGATCGTGCAGACCTTCACCTGGCTGGGAATGCCCGACCAGGTGTCGCTGGAGACACTATGGTTCGAGGACCTGGGTGACGGAACGACGCGCCTGCACGCCCAATCCCTGTGCGACAGCTTCGAAGCACGCGACGGCTGGTTGTCGTCGGGCATGGAGGTCGGCGTCAACGAGGGGTACGCCGGGATCGACAAGCTGCTCGCATCCGGGGAGCTGTAGGCCGATGGGCCTCACCGAACTCGACCCCGCCGCTCGGCATCGAGAGGTCGCGGGCGGATTCGCCGACGCGATCGCCGGCGTCTCCGACTGGGATGCACCGACGCCGGTCGACGGCTGGGTGGCACGGGATGTCGTCGCCCACCTCGTCGACTGGTTCACCGGATTCCTCGACGCCGGCGGCGTGCGATTGCCGGGTGGACCCGACGTCGCCGACGACCCCGCGGGAGCATGGTCGGCGCATGCGGCGGCCGTCCAGCAATTGCTCGACGGCCCGTCGGCGCAGGAGACGTTCACCCACCCGATGGCGGGGGAGCACCGCCTCGCCGACGCGGTCGACCGGTTCTACACCGCGGACGTGTTCATGCACTCCTGGGACCTCGCCCGGTCGCAGGGCGTCACCCCGGACCTCGACCCCGACTACGCCAGGATGCTCCTCGACGGGATGATCCCCATCGACGAACTCCTGCGGGGCTCGGGACAGTACGGACCCGCGGTAGAGGTGCCCGCCGACGCCGACGCCGTCAGCCGCCTGATGGGCTTCGTCGGCCGCGACCCGGCCTGGTCGCCGGGAGCTGCCTGAGCTCGACCGCACGCACGCACATCACAACTCGGAGTAGCGTGGATCACGTGCCAGAGGACAACTTCACCACCCATGGTTCTCAGTCGACCGAAACCCGCCACCCGTCACCCCGCACCCTGGGTGAACTGCGTGCCAGCGGCCACGTGCAGCGCAGCGTGCGCGACGAGATCCGCCACAACCTGCTGACCGCTCTCCGCGAGGGCCGCGACCCCTGGCCGGGGATCGTCGGCTTCGAGGCCACCGTCATCCCGCAGCTCGAACGCGCACTCATCGCCGGCCACGACGTCGTGATGCTCGGCGAGCGAGGCCAGGGCAAGACCCGCATCCTGCGGACCCTCGTCGGACTCCTCGACGAGTGGACGCCGGTGATCGCCGGATCCGAGCTGGGCGAGCACCCGTACGAGCCGATCACCCCGGCGTCGATCCGCAAGGCCGCCAACCTGCTCGACGATCTGCCCATCGAGTGGCGTCACCGTTCGCAGCGGTACAGCGAGAAGCTGGCCACCCCCGACACGTCGGTGGCCGACCTCGTCGGCGACATCGACCCCATGAAGGTGGCCGAGGGTCGCAGTCTGGGTGACCCGGAGACCATTCACTTCGGACTCATCCCGCGCGCACATCGCGGTATCGTCGCGATCAACGAGCTCCCGGATCTCGCCGAGCGCATCCAGGTGTCGATGCTCAACGTGATGGAGGAGCGCGACATCCAGGTCCGCGGCTACACGCTGCGGCTTCCGCTCGACGTGCTCGTGATGGCGAGCGCCAACCCGGAGGACTACACCAACCGCGGTCGCATCATCACCCCGCTGAAGGACCGCTTCGGCGCCGAGATCCGCACGCACTACCCGCTCGAACTCGACGACGAGGTCGCCGTCATCGAGCAGGAGGCCGACCTCACCGCGAGCGTCCCGACCTTCATCACCGAGATCCTGGCGCGCTTCACCCGCTACGCCCGCGACCATCCGTCCATCGACCAGCGTTCGGGTGTTTCCGCACGCTTCTCCATCGCGGCTGCGGAAACCGTTGCCGCCGCGGCACTTCACCGCGCAGCGGTCACCGGTGAGGAGCAGGCGGTCGCGCGCGTCGTCGATCTCGAGTCGGTGGTCGAGGTGCTGCGCGGCAAGATCGAGTTCGAGTCCGGCGAGGAGGGGCGCGAGCTGGAGATCCTCGAGCACCTCATGCGCAAGTCCGTCGCCGACACCGTGCGAGCCCATCTCGGCGGCATCGACATGGCAGCGCTCGTCGACGCGCTCGAGAACGGTGAACCGGTCGTGACCGGCGACCGTGTCCGGGCCGGCGACTTCCTGGGTTCGATTCCGTCCCCGGAGACCACCCGCACCGTGCTCGACGCGATCGCCGAGCGTCTCGACGCCGACATCGAGGGCGAGCGCGCGAGTGCCGTCGAACTGGCACTCGAGGGTCTGTTCCTGGCGCGTCGGATCGGCAAGGAAGCCGACGAGGCCGGCCAGACCATCTACGGCTGAGGGAGAACACATTGGCGCGCAAGAGCTTCCATCGTTCGCGCTACCAGCGGTACACCGGCGGTCCCGATCCGCTCGCCCCGCCGGTGGATCTGCGTGAGGCGCTGGAGACGATCGGCGACGACGTCATGGCCGGTGCGTCGCCGCAGCGTGCCCTCCGGGAGTTGCTGCGTCGTGGCACCCCGAACATGCGCGGCCTCGACAAGCTCCGGGAACAGGTCAACCGGCGTCGGCAGGAACTGCTGAAGAAGCGCAACCTCGACGGTACGTTCGCCGAGATCCGCGAACTGCTCGACCGCGCCGTCCTCGAAGAGCGCAAGCAACTCGCCCGCGACCTCGACGACGACGCGCGCTTCGCGGAGATGCAGATCGGCAGCCTGCCGCCGTCGACCGCGCAGGCCGTCGAAGAGTTGTCGGAGTACAACTGGCGCAGCCGCGAGCCCGCGAGGACTACGAGAAGATCAAGGACCTCCTCGGCCGCGAGCTGCTCGACCAGCGGTTCGCCGGCATGAAGGAGGCCCTCGAGGGCGCCACCGAGGCCGACCGGCAACGGGTCTCGGACATGCTCAAAGATCTCAACGAGCTGCTCGAGGCGCACAACCGCGGCGAGGACACCTCGGAGAAGTTCGACGAGTTCATGGACTCCCACGGGGATTTCTTCCCGGAGAACCCGCGCAACACCGAGGAACTCATCGACTCGCTGGCACAGCGCGCCGCGGCTGCTCAGCAGTTCTACAACTCGCTGACCCCGGAGCAGCAGGCCGAGCTGGATCAGCTGGCGCAGCAGGCATTCGGTTCGCCGGACCTGATGAGCCAACTCTCCCAAATGGATTCGCAGTTGCGTGCGGCGCGGCCCGGGCTCGACTGGGACAACGCGCAGTCGTTCTCGGGAGACCAGCCGATGGGACTGGGGGAGGGTGCTGCCGCACTGCGTGACATCTCCGAACTGGAGCAGCTGTCCGAGCAGCTGTCCCAGCAGTACGCCGGTGCCCAGATGGACGACATCGACCTCGACGCGCTCGCCCGGCAGCTCGGTGACGAGGCGGCCGTCGATGCGCGGATGCTGGCCGAACTCGAGAAGGCGCTGTCGGAGGAAGGGTTCTTCGACCGAACCGCCGACGGCCAACTCCGGTTGAGCCCCAAGGCGATGCGTCAGCTCGGCCAGTCGATCTTCCGGGACATCGCCGAGCAGTTGTCGGGCCGTCGCGGTGATCGTCAGACCCGGCGTACCGGTCTGCTCGGTGAACCCACCGGTGCCAGCCGCGAATGGGAGTTCGGCGACACCGACCCCTGGGACGTCACCCGGACGGTGTCGAATGCGGTGTTGCGGACCGTCTCCGAAACCACCGAACCGTCGCTCGCGACGTCGGAGATGGCACGTTCAGGCGTGCGCATCGATGTGCGCGACGTCGAGGTGGCCGAGACGGAGAGCCGCACCCAGGCGGCGGTCGTACTCCTCGTCGACACGTCGTTCTCCATGGAGATGGAGGGTCGCTGGACGCCGATGAAACGCACTGCGATCGCGTTGAACCACCTGATCTCCACCCGGTTCCGCAGCGACGAACTCCATCTCATCGCCTTCGGTCGCTACGCGCGGTCCATCGACATCGCCGAACTGACCGGACTGCAACCGCGCATGGAGCAGGGCACCAACCTGCACCACGCGCTGCTGCTCGCACAGCGACACCTGCGTCGCTTCCCGAACGCACAGCCGGTGGTCTTGGTGGTCACCGACGGCGAACCCACCGCCCACCTCGACCCCAGCGGCGAACCGTTCTTCTTCTATCCGCCGCACCCGCAGACGATCGCTTTGACGGTGCGCGAACTCGACCATGTGGCCCGGCTCGGCGCACAGGTCACCTTCTTCCGTCTCGGTGAGGACCCCGGCCTGGCCCACTTCATGGATCAGATCGCCCGCCGGATCGGTGGTCGCGTGGTCGCCCCCGATGTCGACGGCCTCGGTGCCGCGGTGGTCGGTGACTACCTGAAGTCGCGGAAGAGTCGTCGACGCGGCTGAAGAGTCGAGCGCCGGATCAGACGGTGCGCGGCTTCCGTCCGGCGATGGCCCACAACACGATTCCGATCAACAGCAGGACTGCGCCGAAGCCGCCGCCGAAGACGGCGAGGAGAACTCCGCCTACGCCGCTGAAGATCCCGCCGAGGTCGATGGATGCGACCACCACGCGGTCGCTGCAGGTGAAGGAGTATGTCCCGGACTCCTTCACCCCGAAGGACTCGAAGGACCTCACCTGGGTGCCGTCGTAGGTGAACTCGGTGGTCACCCCCGATTCGCGCTCCAGGGCCGCGGGACCGGTGATCTCGCAGGAGGGGTCGCCGGCCGACGACTCCGGGGTGAAGAGCGCGAAGGTGTCTCCGGCGGCGTAGTTCTGCTCGCCGGTCGGGTCGACGACGAAGGCCTGTTCCGCCTGGTCGACCACCTGGCTGATCCCGCCGACGGCGAGTGCGATGCCGATCGCCAGCGAGGCCACGAGGACGACGATGCCGACGGCGGTGAGGATCTTGCCCCAGAGCCGCATTCCGCTGCGGTCCTTGGGCGGTGTGGGCGGTGGATAGCCGCCGGGCGCGCCGTATGGGCCCGACTGATAGGGGTTGCCAGGGCCGTACTGGCCGGGATCGTAGGGCTGGCCCATGGGTCGCCTCCAGGGGGTAGGGGTGAATGGATTATGCCCCTCCGCGCGTCGGTCGGTGGGCTGATCGTCGGGGTCGACTCAGGGTGGAAATCAGGGTGGTCGGACTGCGGAGTGGCCACTAGGGTTTCCAGATGTGACCTCCTCCGGCGATCTGCCCGTACCCGACGATCGACGGGCGCGTCTGCGTGCCGCCGACGCCGATCGGGAACTGGTACACGAAATCCTGTCCGCAGCCATGGCCCACGGCAGCCTCTCGCTCGTCGAGTACGAGGAGCGTGCGGGAAAAGCGGTGAGGGCCAAGACTTTCGGTGACCTGGACGAGTTGACAGACGACCTCCCGGTCGCGCAGCTCGGCGTGGCGATGCCGGCGGCGACGATGTCACCCGGCCCGCGGGTGACCGGCGGGAGCTCCGACGCCGCGGTGCGACATCGACTGGCGATCATGTCCGGCAGCGAGCTGTCGGGGACGGCGGTGGTCGCCGACGCCCTCACCGCCACCGCGATCATGGGCGGTGTCGAGATCGACCTGCGCGAGGTCGAGTTCACCGCACCCGTTCTCACCGTCGAGTGCGTCGTGATCATGGGTGGCGTCGAGATCAAGGTGCCCGAGGGGGTGACCGTCGAGGTCGGCGGACTGGGGATCATGGGCGGTTTCGGCGGCAAGTCGCAGAAGTCGCCGCGCCCGGGCGCACCTGTCGTGCGCGTGACCGGGTTCGCACTGATGGGCGGCGTCGAGGTGAAGGTCGTTCCGCGCGAGCACCCGGACGAGTGACGGTGCCCGGCCGGCGCGCCGCCGGGCTCAGGCCAGCAGCAGTGCGATGACGGCGATCGTCGGGATCGAGGCGAGCGTGGTGATCAGAGCGGTGTCCCGGGCGATGATCTGTCCCCGCCGGTAGCGGGTGGCGTAGACGAGGACGTTCTGGGCCGTGGGAAGCGCGGCGATCACGACCTGGGCGAACAGCGCCTGACCGGTCTGACCGAACCCCCAGCGCGCGATCACGTACACGGTCAGCGGCATCGCGACCATCTTCAACACCGCGGCGAGCGCGATGTCGCGGCGCGGACTCTCGCCCTTCTTGAACACCTGGACGCCGGTGAGCGACATACCGAAGGCCAGCAGCGCCGCCGGCACCGACGCGTCGCCGAGCATCTTCAGCGGCGACATCACGGCCGCCGGTGGCATCAGCCCGAGCACCGACACGATCAGTCCGGCGATCCCGCCGACGACGATCGGGTTGGTCATCGGAGCGATCAGGGAATTGCGGACGAGGGAACGGCCGGCAGTGGGCTCGAGGGCGGTGAGGTCGAGTGTCACCAATGCGATCGGCGACAGGATGAGGATCTGGAACATCAGCAGCGGCGCGATGAACGACGCGTCGTCGAGGACGAAGATCGCGATCGGCAGGCCGAGGTTGACGCTGTTCACATACGACGACGCGAGTGATCCGATGACCAGTTCCGGCACGGGTCGTCGTAGCCACAGCTTGGCGATGACGAGATAGATGCCGGCGATGAGAAACGCGCTGCCGCCGGCGATGACCAGAGTCGAGGAGAAGATCACCGACAGATCCGAGGTGACCAGCGAATGGAACAGCAGTGCCGGAGTGAAGACGAAGAACACCAGGCGGGACAGGACCTCATGCGCGTGGTCGCCGAGCACGTGTGTCCGGCCGAGTAGATAACCGACCCCGACTACTATGAAGATCACCGTGAAGCCGGAGATGACGCCAGACACCGCTCGAGTGTATTCATCAGGGTGAGAAGCGGATTTATCGGATCGAACGAGGGGGTTGCGGGTGTCATATCCACCAGGGCAGGGATCGGGCCAGGGCCAGGACGACTGGGGGACGGTGCCGAGTTCCGGGTCCTCTGGACCGCAGTCCGGGGCATCGGGTCCGAACCTCAGCAAGGGCGATCAGGGGCAGAGCTCCCCGGACCATGCGCCGACCGAGTTCGCGCAGACCTACCAACCGGGCCCTTCGTCGGATCCGCAGGGCCAGAATCCGTTCGGTCAGAACCCATACGGACAGAATCCCTACGGGCAGAACCCGTACGGTCAGCCTCAGGGCCAGGACCCGTACAACCCGAATGCATACGGCCAGCCGCCGGGTGCGAACTACGGCCAGTACGGCGATCCGTATCAAGCCGGTTCGGCGCCCGCGTACGGGTCGGCCGCCTACGGCGCCCAGAATCCTTACGGCGCTGCGCCTTATGGCGGTTACGGCTATGGCGCCCCGCAGACGTCCACCAACGGCAAGGCGATCGGCGCACTGATCTGCGGCATCGTCGCCTTGGTGATGCTCGCTGCCTGCTTCCCGCTGGCGTTGCCGCTCGGCATCGCAGGCGTGGTCCTCGGATTCATGGCTCGACGCGAGGTCGAGCAGTCGGCAGGAACCCAGACCGGCACGGGTATGGGACTGGCCGGGATCATCACCGGCGGGTTGGGAATCCTGGGTGCGATCGTGTGGATCGTGCTCTTCGTCATCCTGATCGCCGCCGGCAACTCGATGGACTCCGTCTACTACTACTGAACGAATTTCGGGCCGATCTGAGCCTGCGATCGTCGACTTCTGCCCAGTTCGAGGCGTTCTCTCACTACTCTGTGACCTGCGCAGCCAACGCGCCGCGCACGAACGATCCTCGCGCCGCGACGACGCACGGCTTGTGAAAGGCATCTGATGTCGAACCCGACCGGAGGCGGGGATCCACGAGATCCGTCCTCCACACCCCAGTCCCCGTCGGATCAGGTGTCGCCGGGTTCGGCGCCCGAACCGACCCGGTCTCCGTACGAGCCGACGCAGAAGGTGTCGCGGGCGGAACTCCTCGGCCAGTCCGACGAAGCCGGTTCGGAGGAGACCACCGAGCCGGTGCGGTCGACCCCGGGCACGGCCACACCTCTGACCTCCACGCCGGGCGCCGGTCCGGAGGGCACCGAGGTGGCGCCGTCGCACAGCCCGGCCGACGGTGTCACCCGCGTCATCAGTACCGCGGGGGCACCGGGCCAGACGCCTCCGCCCGTGCCTCCGGCTCCGCCCGCGTCCAACTCGCCGCAGGCCCCGCCCGGCCCGGCGCCGTCGGGGTACGACTCGACGCGCGTCATCTCGACGCGGCCGCCGGGTGGGCCTGCCGGGCCCGGTGGACCTGCCGGACCAGGTGGCCCCCCGCAGCCGGGGTACGGCCCACCGCCGGGATATGCCCAGCAGGGTCACGGACAACCCGCACCGCCGCCCGGGTACGGCGGGCCTGGTCCGTCGGGGTATGGGCAGCCGGGCTTCGGACAGCCGGGGCAGCCGGCACCCGGACCGCAGGGCCGGCCTGGATACGGCCCGCCGCCGGGTTACCAGTCGTACGGGCAGCAATCACACGCCCAGCAGGCACACGGGCAGTCACCGGCGGGCGACCAGCACGCCGTCGACAATTTCCACGGTGAGAGTCACGCCGACGAGACCCCGAAGACCAACACCCTCGCGGTGGCGGCGCTGGTCGCCTCACTGCTCGGTCTGGTGTGCATCGGCATCGGCGGCCTGATCGGACTCGTACTCGGCCTGGTGGCGCGCAAGCAGATCGCGGCGTCGGGCGGCAAGCAGACCGGCGACGGACTCGCGCTGACGGCCATCATCATCGGCCTGTTCATCATCGTCGTCTGGGTGGCGTACTGGCTGGTGGTGCTGCTCACCGGCGTCGAAAGTCCCTGGTCATACTTCTGACGCGGACCTGCGAGCTGTTGGCGTCGACCACCATTTTGGAGCTGGGCGGTCTCGCCAGGTAGTCTGGTCGGGTTGTGTGCCGCGCCCGCGGGGGCCGATTGGCGCACTGACTCGGGTCGATCGGTGACGCTCTGCGTTGCCAGCGGCCACGCAGACCACAGTAGGAGAAGGGCTCAACCATGGCTGTACCGAAGCGCCGGATGTCGCGGGCGAACACCCGTAGCCGTCGTTCGCAGTGGAAGGCGGAAAACCCGGCACTGCAGGAAGAAAAGGTCAACGGCGTCCCCGTGCGGATTCCGCGTCGACTCGTGAAGGCCGCTCGCGCGGGCATCATCGATCTGGATCGTCGCTAGCCTTTTCCGGTTGCCGCCTCGGCACCGCGAATTTCACATGGACGGCCGTCCCCGTTTACCGGGGGCGGCCATTCGTGTGTGGTCCGGCCGCCCTGGTCGTCCCCGTCGTGACAGGAGTGGAAGGTGCTTCTCGACATCTTGAACTTCGCGGGTGTCGCGGTGTTCGCGGCCTCGGGTGCGATGGTCGGTGTCCGCAAGGACTTCGACATGTGGGGCATCGTGACCGTCGGGGTGCTCACCGGCGCCGGAGGCGGCGTTCTGCGGGACGTGCTGCTCGGCATCACCCCACCCTCGTCGATCGAGAACTTCGGCAATGTGCTGACCGGCACGATCGCCAGCCTGCTCGTCTTCGCCTTTCATCCCGCCTTCACCAAGCTCCGCCGGTCGATCCTCGTCCTCGACGCCTTCGGCATGGGTCTGTTCGCCGCGACCGGGGCGTCGATCGCCGTCGAAGTGGGTGCCAGTGCGTTCGCCGCCACCGCAGTCGGGCTGCTGACCGCGGTCGGCGGAGGCGTCCTACGTGATGTGATCTCCAACGAGATCCCGCTCCTCCTCCAGCCCGCCGACCTCTACGCGGTTCCCGCACTGTTGGGTGCCACGGTGGTCGCCGTCGGGTCGTACCACACTCCGGTCCCGGACTGGGTCTGGCTGATCGTCGGATCGATCCTCGCCACCGGGTTGCGTCTGCTCGGCCTGAAGTTCGGCTGGCGACTCCCGACCGCGCGCCGCTGACCCCGCCCGCAAACCCACCCCTTTTCCGTAAACGCGCCCGATCCGCGCGCATCCTGTCAGGCTGTTTGTGAGACACCTGGCGGGGTGTGTGGGGATCGGAATGGGTGATGACTATCAGTGTCGAGGTCGGCCGTACTCCTCGTGGGCAGCGGTCGTATCCACTCGGTTTCAAGGTCGAGTTCCTGCAGTTGTGGGATGCGGCAACGTTGGAACGCGGTGGCCGAGCCCGGTTGCTGCGCGAGCACGGTCTGTCGCGGGCCACGGTGCGGGGCTGGTTGCACTCGCGTGATCGGGGAGACTTTGAGGCGTCGATGGTGTCGGCAGCGCTGAAGTCGAAGGGATCGAGCCGCGTGGATGCTCAGGAACGAGCCGAGTTGGCGCGGTTACGCGCCGAGAATCAACGGCTGAAGAAGAAGGTCGAACAGGCCGAAGCCATTCAAGAGATCATGGGAAAAGCTATCGAGCTCATGGACGGGATCACCGCGAGCTCGACGAGCGAGGAGG
>NZ_MKKG01000027.1:0-36664 GCF_001942325.1 Gordonia sp. CNJ-863 | reverse complement strand
ACCGCACGGGCCGAGCTGCGCATGCTCATCGCCCAACACCAGCGGCGCGTCCTGGCATCCAATCGCGACGTCGACGCCGAACAGCGCACCGTGCACGCCGCGGTCGCCCGCCACCTCAACTACTGCGACCCCCGCAACTACGGCGGCGTCGACGGGCTGCCCGACGTCGAGGTCCGCGACCTCATCGCCGCCTCGATCAACCAGCAGATCCGTACCACCGCCCACCCCGCAATCCGTGGGCACCTGTACGGCGCGCGACTGCTGCTGACCGGCGCCGTCGCACCCACACTCGTCCTCGACCCACAGGAGGCCGTGCAGTGACCACCCCGACCGGCGACTCCTAGGGAGGACACCATGAGCATGACCCTGACCGCCACTGCGCCTACCCAACTGGGCGTCGATTGTGACTGTGACTGCCACCGCGAGGACCGACACTGTGAACGCTGTTGCCTCGACCCCGACGCCGGGTTCTGCGAGGACTGCGCCTACTACCTTGAGCTGAGCCGCCACAGCCGCACGGTGCGGGGGCGGTGATCGACGGTGACCCAGTTGAGCCTGAACCTGCGCGCCCACGACTTACCGCCACGCTGGGACGGTGACCCGGTCGACTGGTCACCCTGGCAACCGATGCCCGCGGTGACCCTCTGTCCGCCACCACGCACACAGGGATGCGGCAATTGTGGTTCGGCGACCAGGCCGTTCACCTGCTACGGCACCCGCACCATCGCCTACGGCCCCAACGTCATCCCCATCGGCCGGGGCCGTCTGCGCGACCGCCACATTCACGCCCGGCTGGTCGTGCACCGCTGCCCGGACTGCCTCCACGACACCGTCTTCGACCCCCGCACCGGCCAATGGTGGGACCTCGACGACAGCGACTACCAAGACGCCGGCTCCTGGGAACCGACCACAGGCCCCGGCACCCACCACGAGGAGTGACTTGACCATGCCCGGTGCCTACTGCCGCTACTGCGACCACCGATGCTTCGTCGACCGTGTCCTGCCCGACACCGGTCGACGTCTGCACATGGCCACCTGCCCGGCCGGGAAAGCCTATGACCGCAGCGTGTCTGGCTTCGACGCCGACACCGCGATCAATCCGGCGGCGATCAGTGACGACGATCCGCAGGCGGCGGCCACCGCCTCCCGACCGGCAGCCGTCAGGAGTGCTCGGTGACTGCCAGGCTGTCAGCCGATGAGCGAGACCTGCTGCGCGAGTGGGTCCACGTCATCGCCCCGGTCATCGCCAACCCGGGCGAGGAGTGCCGTCGTCTACGCGAGTCGCGCAGAAGCGGGGGAGGGTTCGGCCGCAACTACGAGGTGACCGGTCAACGGTTCACCGGCACCTGGGCGCACTACGAGGTGACCGACCGATTCACCACCGGCCTCCACGCCGGACAACCCTCACGCCTTCGGTTCGAACCACCACACCGCGAAGTGTCGATCACCCTGACGCGCCTGCGCCGGTGGGCCGACGCACTGCCCGCCGAGCTGCGTGAGCGCGCACAACATGCCTGGGCCACCCGCAGCCGCAACCTGACCGCCCTCACCTCGATCGCGCTGGAAGCCATCGACCTGCACGCTCAGACCGAACTCGAGGACGCCCGCGGCGAATGGTTCACTACCCTGCCCTGCACCCAACCGCCGGCACTCTCACCGCACTGCGCTGACGCCGGTCACGTGGGCTGCTGGCATGGCCACGCTCGGCCGAGCTACGTCAGCGTGCGTCACGCCGCCGCGCGCCGCCAGCACGGCCCCCGCGGATACGTCGCCACCTTCCGGCCAGGGTGGTCGCGCTACACCGAGACCACCTCGGCTCGCATCGTTGTTCCCGCTGACCACTACACGTGCGAATGCAGTTGCCACACCGACGGATACGCCGGACAACAGCTCGACCTTTTCGTTGAGATGCGTTGACGTAAGCCAACCTCACACTCGCTGCCGCATCTGACGTCGGTGGCGCTGCTCACTCCTTCAACAAGCTCATTGCACAGTTTCGGAACGGTGATGCACTGCGCATCGGGACGTGTCTTATATCGTTCGCATATGTCCACTGGCGGTTTGGAAGACTTTGAGCCGGCACGACTGAAGCTGCTCCGCGAACGGTCGGGATTGACCCGCGCTGATATCGCTGTGCGGTGCCAAGTGACGCTCGGCACCGCCCGTAGTTGGGAGGTCGGCCGCAGCGTGCCCTCCGAGGTCAATGCGCTGCGTCTAGCTGAGGCTCTCAGCATTCATCCCGCTGACCTGACGAACACCCCACGTAACCAGCCCACGCTGCGCCAGCTGCGGCAATGGCGGGGCCTGCGGGGCGAGGATGCCGCCAACAACGCCGGAATCGGCACCACCCCGTTGTACAACGCTGAAACCTACATCTCCCCCATTCCCGAACACATCCGCTCAGCGCTCGCCGAAGCGTATGGCGTCACGGAGAACCAGATCACCGCGGCGTGGAAGCGCGGACGCAAGCTACGGTTCGGCGACGTCGAGTGAGGCGCGCTGGTTCGGGGAACGGCGACGTCGTCGCCGTGGAACGATCCTGTTGTTGCACCATAGAGGCATGACTTCTTCGTCGATCCCTGTCTCCGAGTACACAGCCGGGGGCCACGTCACTCCTGATCAGAACCCGTTAGTGCGTCAGATAGCTGGCGGCCGGATCATCAAAATGTCGGTGGGCGGCGCAGACAACAACGTGTACCTGCTGCAATGCGCAGCTACGGGAAAGGCGTTGCTGATTGATGCCGCCAATGACGCCGAGCGAATCGTCGAGCTGGTACGCCAGGAGTGTCCCGCCGGACTGGAGCTTGTAGCAACCACTCATGAGCACATCGACCACTGGTGGGCGTTGCCGGACGTCGTCAAAGCGCTCTCCTGTGCGACGGCTGCGTCGAGAGCTGCGGCCTCCGAGCTGCCGGTCACTCCCGATCGCACAGTTGCCTCAGGTGACACCATACGAATTGGCGAGTTGCCCCCTGTAACAGTGATCGAGGCGCGCGGTCATACGCCCGGCTCCATCATCTTGGCTTTCACCGACGCGTCGGGGCAGAGTCACCTCTTCACCGGCGATTCGTTGTTCCCTGGGGGCCTCGGTAAGACCGCCGACACTGCGGCTTTCGCGAGTCTCTTTGCCGACGTCACCACGCAGGTATTCGATCGATATCCCGACAACGCGATTGTCTACCCCGGCCATGGTGACGACACCACTCTTGGTGACGAGCGACCTCACCTCGAGGACTGGCGGTCCCGAGGATGGTGAACGCTGCGGGGTCGGCCGCTGGTGACTGGACAGAGGGCATCAGCGCAACGGCAGTGCTGACCGCCAAGATGCGCGCCCTGGAGCTCGAGTCCGAGAATCCACTCGTAACTGATCTCGCCGCGGCGCACCTGGTGGCCGCGTCAGGTCTTGAGATGGGCGCAGTAAGCCTCTCTGAAATGACTGGTCAACGGCTCTTTGAGTCGAACGTCGTGCGTACTTGGTGGCTCGATGAACAGATCGGGAGCGTGTTGTACAGCGCCGTCCAGCCTCGTCAGGTGGTCATCTTGGCTGCTGGTCTCGACAGTCGTGTGACTCGACTTTCATTCCCCGCGGGCACCACAGTCTTCGAGATCGATCTCCCACAGATTTCCATGTTCAAATCGACGGTCTTCGCCGAGGAACCATCGATCGAGCTTGCCGCGACCTGGCGGCAGGTCACCGCTTCAATCACTGAACCCGGCTGGTCTGACCAACTTGTCAAGGCCGGCTTCGATCGAGCGGAACCGACGATCTGGGTAGCTGAGGGCATTCTGTTCTACCTCAGCGATGCCGAGACTTCCTCGGTCCTCTCTACCGTCAGCGGATTGAGCGCGTCGGGCAGCACACTCTTGGTGGCCCACTTCGGGCCAGGATCGAGATCAGATGCACAGACCCGCGAGATGAACTCAACAGCAACACAATCGGGGTATGGCTTTCAATCCGTCGTCGAAGACCCAGCGAGCTGGCTTGGCGACTACGGATGGACAACCGACGCTACGACCATCGCGCGAGTAGCTGAGAGTTTGGGCCGCAGCATCGATTACGGAGAGCCGGAGCGCGCTGGCGCTGAGGTCACCTGGCTCATCCGAGCCGACCGGTGAGGTCTACTCGCACCCGCGTGGCGTCAGCGATGTCGCTCAGTTCCACCTGCAAGTTGTAAGCCGTCAGAGGGTCTTTGGCTGCTCTCCAGAGGTGAAGTCGGTTGCTACTCGGGATCGCGACTCCTGGAAGGGCGAATTGTGGATTTGAGTGTCGCGCGCGCTCCCACTGCGCAGCCGAGCGACGCAGTGTGCGATACCGGCGATACCGGCGTGGAAGTTGGTTCACCGGATAAACCAGCAAGGTCGCTCCAGCCGACACGACGATGAGAAGTACCAAGGCGAGTGATATCGATGGTGCGTGATCGAGGTACCAGTTGCGGGTGTTGCCATCGGAGGCGTTCTCGACGATGAGATTGAGCATCTTGTTGCCGATGTAGAGGGCTGCCGAAGCTGCGGTGGCGGCCCAACCGAGCAGTGTGAGGCCGAACGGGCCTGTCAGCGGAACGATGGTCAAGGCATTGAGGGCCAGAACCAGGTTGACGACCGCTGCTGTGGCGATGACACCGAGGAAGATGCTCCAGTACGCCCAGGTCGACATGGACCACGGTTGGGGAATGCCGTCGGTGATGTAGGAAGTCGGCCCGCTTCGTGGAATCGGTGACCACAAGAACGTGGCCACCATCGCGACGATAATTGCCAACTCCGCCAGCAACCCGCGTCGCCAGGACGGCTGGTAGCCGGTGAGGCTGAGCATGAACACCACGGCCGGCACAGACACCAAGGCTCCCAACGTCATACCCACCAGGGTCATGAGATTGTGCTGCCCAGTGAGGGCATAGAGCACCGTTTCGCCGAAGCTGTCGGCGATTTCGGGTGTGCGAGCAAGCTTCGCAAGGGCGATGAGCGCAGCCACCTGGGTGAATGCCCACCAGCTTGGCGAAGCGTTCGGCGGGACATTGCACATGCGGTAGAGGACCAGCAGCAGCAGAGAACCGCACAACGCGATCGTGACGACGAGTGCCATCGTCTACTGCCAGCCGAAGACCCGGGAGGCCTGAACAAGCATCCTGCGTTGGGTGGGCGTGGCGTGGTCAGGGACAAGCACGTCCCGGTATTGATCCGCTTTGGAGATGAGCAGCCGGGCAAACCATTCAGCCTGTTGCTCGAACGGGTGCTCGTAGTTGCATCTGGCCAGCGGTGAGCACTGCATTGATGCGACGTGCAATTTGAGGACTTCCCTGGGGACGCGCGGAAAGATCTCTTTGAGATAGTCGGCACGCTCGTCGTCGGTCAGGGTATGAGCCAGCAGGATGTGCCCCAGCTCGTGCGAAATTGAGATCTCGCGCTGGACGTCGGTCAGCTGGTCGCGGATATAGACATAGTCGGCGTGAGGCTTCGGGAACCAGGCGGCCGAACAGTGCTTGGCCAGATCATCAGGCAGGCGGCGCAGAGCGATCGGCCTCCCTCGGCTCAGAGAGACCTTCGCTACCAGCGACTCGATGGTCCAGGGACGGAAGAACGGCAGCGATTCGACAACGTCGTACGCGGCGCGGTAATTGGGATCGTCACGAAGCGAGGTCACCAAGACTGTCCATCGCCTCCGGAGATAGTGGCTTGCTAGAAGCTCTCAGCGCGACGAGTCCTGTCTCATTCGCCGCAAGACTCCACACGGTCCTTGCCTGGAGTGCAATTGGTCCGTACTTCTCGACGTCGTCAGAGATCATGATGTCCACCGAGTCGGGTTCGCCCCACCCCAGGACTTCAGCGAGAGCTTGTCGATGCACCTCGCTCGGGGTTTGTCGTCCGTCGAGCCACGACTGGACGGTTCTGGGGGCCATAGCCTCGCCAAGGTGCTCGCCTAGCCGATTGGCCAAGACCTTGGCGGAATCATCTGCCAAGGTCTTGTTCGCCACCGCTAGCTGGATCAAGAGCTGCAGCCGGTCGGCAAAGCTCATCGGTGCGTTCACAGGGGATCACTCCTGGAGGAATGTCGTTAGTTCGTCGTGCGGAGCATTATATCTTTGCGTTTTGCAGCCAATCGGGCCTCGAAACTCGGCACGAGGTGGTGCGCATCGCTTGGCAAAACGAGTCCTGCCAGCCAACGTCGATACAGCTGCTCGATCCGCGTGCCGTGGTCTTCGGCTAGCGGGGCGGTCAGGTGAGGCCGGAAGGTCACTCCGATCGCTGGCGGTATCTCTGAACCTGGGCCGCCCACGCGCTCGAGTACCTCGGTGACATAGACCGCGGTCAGTCGCTGAACAGCGTGGCGGAGGCCGGAGCTGAATTCGGATTCGGGCTGTTCAGAGAGCAGACGATCAGCTGCGCGTACCACGTCGTGAATAAGGTCGACTGGCATCGCTACGGTCGCGAACGACAGGCTGTTCTCCAGGCTCGGCCGGGACACCTCTTCGCGCCGCGCCGCCGAGGTACCAGCATGGAGGGTGCTCGCCGCTGTTCCCTCCGGCCACCGCAGACCTTTGTCGATCTTCTGCAGGGTCGTGGGGCGGGGCGGCGCGGTATCAGGCGTAGGAGCTCGATACGCGCCAAGGTCGTATCGGCCGGCCCGCCGTTTTCGTGCACCTGTAGACGCGTCAAGCCCAACGTGCGTCGGCGTTCACTCACCGCACTCGCTAGTCTCTGCAATTCCTGTGGCACCTGTGGCCCATCCGCCATAAGTGGAACCGTATCGGATTGACCTAACCACTGTGTGGCCCCCACAGGCGGAAGCGTGTCATGAAAACGAGGATGAAGCCTCATAAGCCACGTAAGATCCACACTTTCCATAGTTTTGCAGTGTAGATGACCCTCGCTGCGCCGTGCGTGTAACGGTTGTGTACTGAGAAAAAGTGACTTAGTGTGATGCTCGCATGGGCTAGAGTTGCTGACTACTGGACACTAGGGCGACACAAGTGGGTGATAAGGGCATAAAACTCCAGGCACGTCCGCCCAGTCAGGCGATTTAGACGCCACGCAGAAAACTTTTTTCACGTCGCACTCGAAGCGACACCACCAGATCGATCCATCACACGCCTTGGGGGCCACTCACATGACCCAACACAGATTCGACAGCGCTACTGCATCGTTAGCCGTGCTCTCGGTTGCAGCGCCAGCACCACAGCCAGGGACACTTGACTGGCCTACTCCACTCACCGTGGCAGAGTTCCCGCACATGGTTCTGGCGGTAGCTGGGACTGTGCACACTCCTCGGGGCCAGGAGCTGTCCGCTGATAGCGCGTTCGCCACGGGAGTGGCATTGCTCGCTGCGGCTTGGTGGGCAGGGTTCCGCAGCGCCAGTCAACTCACCGAGGCCGAGCAGGCTGATGTGGTGGTTCTGCCGGCACCGTCAACACCCGCTTGGGGAGACCCCGGATATCTCTACTTCCTCTTTCCCGGCAGCTACGTTGCCGTCCGACCCGAGACGGGCACCGTGATTGTCGGAGACGGCACCACGTTGACCGCCCCCCTGGCGTGGGCCGAAGGCGCGGCGACAGTGGCGGCTGCACGCTTCGTCGCCAACTCTGATGAGGCGGTAGTGGCGTGAACGCCGATCACCGCCGCGTCGGCGGCTGGGCAGACCTCGCAGCGGAGATTCTCGATACCGATCCCTCGCCGCGTGACTGGATTGGCGATGCTATCTGCGCGCAGACCGATCCCGACATCTTCTTCCCCAACAAAGGACAGTCGACTGCCGCTGCCACCCTGGTGTGCCAGGCATGTCCAGTCAAGACCGCCTGCGCGCAGTGGGCCGCGGATGCTGGTGAGCGATACGGCGTGTGGGGCGGTATCAACACCCGCGCCCGTGATTCCGTCATCGTGGCCGGGGCGAAGGCGAGCTGATGATCAGCGAACAGCCGACACCATGCGCCCGGCAACCCGAGCAGTGGGACCTCGACGTTCTCATCCACTCCCCCGCATCAGCCCATCAGTCCCTGGTGGCATGCCTGCGTTGCCCGGTCCTACAGCCATGCCGTCAAGACCTCGCAGACAGCGGTGTCGCGCCCCGCGGACTGATCTGGGCAGCTGACGCCTACGGCGACGACGGCGAACGTATCCCTGTCCACGCACTCCTGGCGTATCTGCGGCGACGCCCGCCCAGACGCGAGAGCGCACCATCTGGCAAGCCAACCCCAAGAGCCGCCGCATGACTCGCCCATCGCCCGCGCCGAGGTTGGCAACCCGTGGCGCGCCTCCATCGTCGAAGGTCACGAACGTGAAACGATCACGCTTGGACCCATGTCTACACCCAGTGAGGAGGCCTCTGTCATGTAGCCGACAACACGCGAATGTCTTGCGTAGCAGTCGTTTTGCCCGTAGCGGGGCGGAATGGGAGCCGCCGTAGGACACCAGCGAGCGAATAACTACACAGCGATGGAGACACCGGTCCCCCCGAAGGGGAGTACACGGATTTTCGAGTAGGGAGCGAAGTTAGCCGCTTCGCTTCACCCCGAGAACTGGTTCGGAATCTAGTTAGCGCTAGACCCCGGGAGCCTCCCTAAAAGGAAGGAATTGCCGCCCTAGGCACTTCTGATGGTAAAGCACACCCTCGACACGGGCAACTATCACCGCCGTGTCGCGCCATTCACACCTCCCGTAGAGACATCACCGCAGGTCGCGCCGATTGATGGGGCGTTGGGTGAGGTCACTACGGGAACGCTCCGACCACCGTTGCGGTGACTGTCGGGGCGAACGCCCCTACCAGCGTTGTCTTCGATACCCCCCACAGAGCCGCATCAGCGTGTGCGGCGACGTGCGGGAGTAACCGTTCAGCTTGGCTGGACGGGGGCGCACACACCACGGCTCGCGCGGCGATCGTCCGCGCTGAGCGCGTGATTGCTGACATCCTCGCGCGGTGCTGCACGCTGAGCCTGGCTCAGCTGATCGCGGCTGTTGACGCACCATCATCGGTGGTGATCGACGCCGTACTCGGGCTAGTCGGCGCCGGTTCAGCTGATCTGTGGAGCCATCACGTCGACACCCACCTGGTCGTCGGCCTCCTGGACTCCCATGGAGATCGCGCCGGATCTGGTGCCCCACGGGCCGGGGTGGTGATTCGGTGACCGCGCCGGGACTGATTGCGGCCGAGCAACAATCGGCCGAGCAACAACGGCCGGGGACGTTCACCGCGGCCATCGCTGCGCTACTGGAGCCGTTGTGTCTGACTGCGCGGGTTTCTCTCGCGTTTGCGGTCACCTGCCGACTACTCGATGCGATCGAAACACAGCAGCGCAATACGATTGAAGACCTCAACGCCGAGCAACGAGGCCGGCGCACATGGCAGCGACCTACCCCCGGACGCACAACGGACGGCCGAGCCCCGGCGCAGGTGCCGTGCTGGACGAGCAGGGACGCCTGGATCGAAGCGGTAGCGGTCCTCCTCGGCACGGCCGAGGGTGCAGCTGCTCGCCGGCGCCATCACCGCGTGGCCGCGGCGACGGTTATGGCTACAGCGACAGCGCACGCCTACTACGCCGAAACCCGCACAGGTCGGCACATGACGGCCTCGTTGAGAACCCTCGCCGGTAAGGCCGGACTCAGCCTTGACCAGATCAAGGACGGCCGGCGCGTATTGCGCACTCTTGGCCTGCTCGTCGATGTGGCTTATGGGCAGCGTCTCACCTCGATCGAGATCATGGCCGCCCGCGCCCACCACGGCGGCACGCAGCTGCGCGTGGCCTCGCAGATCTCCCTCACCATGCCCAAGGATGCCGTCGCAGCTGTAGCCGACGCCGAGCCAACCCCCGCACCCGCCCAGCCATCACAGACGGCGGGACAGGGGCGTCACCAGCAGCCGAAGGGTTGCCCACCCCTATCCCGTCAGGGGTCAAGTAGAGCTTTTTCTCTTTCTAAAAGTTCTACTTTTTCAAGAGAAAAACGGACATACCCGGCGAAGAAGCTGTCGCATGGGCGATCACTGCCGATCCAGAAGCTCGCAGCCGGGATCGTGGCCCGCTGCCGCGGGCTCGACCCCGACACCGACGCACTCGCCTCACCCCGCAGGGTCGTACCGGAGTCCTGGCGCCGTCCGGACTTCCAGCGCAAACACCACCTTGGCCGCATCTGCGACGTCCTCACCGACGCCGGCATCGACCCGTCCACCTGGACACCGGCAGCGGTAGTCGCACGACTCAACGACCACGGCCGCAACGCCAACCTGAGCTGGCCAAACACCATCGAGAATCCCGCGGCCTACCTGCGGTGGCGCCTCGGACAAATCGACTGGGGCACATCGAGCCCCACCCCCGCCCGGACCCCGCGAGCGGATGAGAACGGCCACCGATCTCCTACCGCCCACCGACCCGCTGCCGACAGCGCGCTGCGCGCCCGTGCCTACGAGATCGCGGCCGCGGCCTGCGGATGGAACAAACCACCAGGAGGCGCCGACGGATAACCGACTCTCCCCCACCGGCAGTACGCAAACCCGACCTACAGCGAATACAAGGAGCATCAAAATGAACGTCACTGTCTACACCAAGCCAGCCTGCGTCCAGTGCAACGCCACATACAAGGCCCTCGACAAGCAAGGCCTTACCTACGAGATCGTCGACATCTCCGAAGACACCCAGGCGCGGGACTTCGTGATGAACCTGGGCTACCAACAGGCCCCGGTCGTCGTTGCAGGTAAAGAGCACTGGTCCGGATTCCGCCCCGATCGGATCAAAGCGTTGCGCAGCGACCAGTTCGCGGTTTCTGCATGAGCACCTACCCGCCCCATGCACGGATAGACTGCACGGGTCATGGAACAGTATCTATCTCTGAGCGAGTTCGCGGCGAGGGCGAATTTGTCTGTGAACACACTCAAGAGCTACGACCGCAAGAGCATGCTTCCTGCCTACGACGCACTCATCGGCTCGACGAGGGGCTGGAAGGAAACGACCGTGAACAAGTGGATTCGCGACCGACAGCCAATTCCGGACGGCGAGTCTTTACCGCGGTAAGACTCGCGTCCCGGCCTGTCGCCTTGGCGAGGGCACCCTCTCCGGTGGAACATAGCCTTCGGGCGCTGAGCGGGCCCGCATCGAGCAATCCCACACCAAATCTCCGAGGGACTCGCTCCCGACATTGAAATACGCCCAAGAGGGTGTATCCTCTAACCTGAGGCGCCACCGTCTTTACCGCGGTAAAGACCCAACCGCCCTCGCCCACCGAAGTAGTCAATCGACGAAGCACACGGAGGCTCCACCCGGAATGACCGTCTACACCTTCATTAACCAGAAAGGTGGCGTGGGAAAGTCCACCGCCACAGTCAACTGCGCCGCAGTCACCGCCGATGTGATCAACGACCCCACATCAACATCCCAAGAAGAGGACTCCCCCGTCCTCGCCGTCTCCACGGACCCTCAAGGTTCGGCCGTGTGGTGGGCAGACAGGGTCGACGACCTCCCCTTCCGTATCACCCAGGTCGATGGCAATCCCGAGCTACTGCGTTCACTCGGCGACTTGCCCGGCGTCGAGCACGTGTTCGTGGACACCCCAGGCTGGCTAGGCGATGACCCTGGGACGACCGAGAACGGAAACACAGGGCTGGTCCTTGATGCTTTGCTCTCGGCTACAGACCTTGCGGTAGTGCCGCTCACTCCAGAAGTGCTTGCGTTCGATCCCACAGCTCGAACGATCGAGAAAGTACTCAAGCCTCGCGGGGTGGCTTTCAAAGTCGTGATCAACAACTGGGATCCACGAGATGGCCGAGCAGACCTAGAGGAAACGCAGCAGTTTGCGCGATCGATGGGCTGGCCGTTGGCGAACACTGTCATACGCCGGTACAAGCTCCACACTCGCGCCGCCGCGGACGGCAAGGTCGTCACTGAGTACCCGACGAACAGGGTGGCACTACAGGCCAGAGAAGACTTCCAGCGACTGTGCCTCGAACTCAATGTGGGGGCCCGCTGATGGCGCGCAAGAATGGCGGACGAGTTGATCTGAGTTCGCTCGCATCCTCAGTAGGCGTCAACTCGACTGTGGACCCCACCGCTGCGGTCGACGGCATCTATCGCTCGAACGTCCGCCTTGACGAACTAGCGCCAAACCCTCGTAACCCGCGGTCTGATCTGGGGGATCTCGCCGATTTGGAGAGTATTCGCGATCGTCAGCTCCAGCCGGCGACCGCGATCTCTCGATCCGCCTGGCTCAGGTTGTATCCGGAAGATCAGAGCGCGATCAGCGACGCGCAGTACGTGATCGTCAACGGGTGCCGACGTCTCGCCGCGGCTCGACAGTTCGGGCGCGAAGGCCTCGACATGGTGATTCGTGACGGGCTGGCAGCGGATAAGGCGACGCTGCTGTGGGCCGCGATTGCTGAGAACCTGGAACGCCAGGACTTCGACGTCATCGAAGAAGCGAACGCGGTGGAGGCGATGGTCGCCGAGCTGGGAAGCGCCAAAGCGGCTGCCGAGCGTCTCAATCGCACGGAGGGGTGGGTGTCGCAGCGCCGCACCCTCCTCCAGCTGGACCCGGAACTCCAAGCGAAGCTACGGAGTGGAGAACTTGCGGTGCGGCATGCACGCACTCTTGCGAAGGTCCCGATGGAGGAGCAGGTCGCCGCCTGGCAGGCGGCAAGCGAGAAGCGTGAAAAGTCAACAGACGCAGGGGAGGAGGGCGGTAAGCAGGCCCGAACGCCGGAGCACTCCTCTGCTGCAATGAAGCGTGCTTTGAAGAGGTTCAAGGCCGAGCCAAGCACCGTAGCGATTGCAATCCGCGAGGTCTGGCCGCCCGAAGATATCGACGCACTCATCGAACAGCTCCAAGACCGTAGCTGAGGCGTTCTTTACCGCGGTAAAGCGACCAAGTCGGTTTACCGCGGTAAAGAGAGCTAGGCAGGAGCGACTATGTGAACGCAGAGGTGACCCCTTGAGTGGCAAAACGGCCGACGATCACGCGATGATCGTCACCTCCACAAAGGTTCTGTCCCCGTCGGGGATCGTGTTGGTAGACAAGCCTGTTGATTCGGTCGACAAGCTCCTAAAGGTCCTGGAGTGGCGTCAGCGCCGGCAGCCGTTGTCCCCGGCGGGGTTGCCGGCGCAGGTGTGGGTGATCGACGCTGCGTGCGCACAGCTCGGGTGGGGTCCGGACGATGTCGATCCGGGTGACGAGGCTGACTACTCCGATGAGGAGTTGCGTGAGGGTCGAATGAAGACCGACGTGATCGCTCGTCTCGATGACGCCACCCGCGAGCTGCTCGGTCCCTTTCTGGCACCGCAGGGTGAGGACGGGTGGCATCTGTATCAGCCGGGGGAGGAGATCGGTTATCGCCTGCACCTGTCTCACACGGTTGGGAACCGCAAGCTGATGGTCGATGTCATCCTCGAGGGTTGGGCGTGGACTGCACGCATCAACCACGACCGTATGGGCATCCTGGGCTCGGAAACCGCGGGCACGCTCATCGATTTCGAGGATGAGATGGAGACCGCCCGGGAGTTGGCCCGCCGGTTGTGCTGGCATGTCGACAATCTGGGCGTCCTGCCTGGGATCACCCCGGCGCGTACCGGGGCGGTGATCCTCGACCGGGTCTTTCGGGATCGCCGCAAGACCGGGCGTGGCATCATTGTCGATGCGCCAGTTCCGTTGCCGCCCATAGATATTGCCGATGCTGACGAACTTGAACCGGTTATCGTGTGGTCGCGTGGCTGGATCGACACCGAGGAACTCGACGCGGCCGATGAGCTGGTGACGATCGACCAACGCGCCTCGTATCTGGCCAGTGCCGGCATGATCAACCTGGGGTACGGCGAACTGGTTCACCACAGCACCGGCGCCGAGGAACTCGCCCACACCAGTACCCCTCTGCCGTTCGGGGTGTGGCAGATCACGCTGCCGGCCGCCGACACCCTCGCTCTGCCGGACAAGCTGCCCTTGCCGCATCCGCGGATGAGGACCGACCGGCCCGTGACGACGTGGGTGACCACCGAAACGATCATCAGCCTGACCGCGCCCATCCCGGATGGGGGGGCGGGCCTCGACATCGCGGATCTGGCGATCGCCGAGGCCTGGACCACCACAGACCAAGGGCAGGTGCTCAAGCGGTGGAAGGAGCTGCTTGCTGCCGCCCGCAAAGCCGCCGTGGAGGCCGATGACCCGATCCTCAAGTCGATGGTCACCGACATCTACAAGGGCTACCTCGGGCGCATCGCCGGTGACCGCAACTGGGATTCCCACATGCGCCACCACTACCAGCCGATCTGGGCCGCGGCCATCAAAGCTCACGCCCGCCACCGCTCGCGGGCCAAAGCTATGAAACTTGCACGCGAGCACAACATCTGGCCCATCAAAGGCCTCACCGACGCCTGGACCTACCTCGCACCCGCAGGCGTGGATCTCGCCGACGAACTGGCCTACCTCGGCAAGTTCGTGGTCGAGAAGCGGCGCCCGCTCGACGACGACGTCATCCTCGCTCTGCTCTCGGCGACCACACCCACCGAGGTCCGCAAGGCGATCAACACCGCCTACACCGCCTCCGGCCAATCAGACGACGACGCAGACGACAACGAAAGCGCCGACGACAACGATGCAACTCGCTCCGGCGCAGTCGATCTCACTTCTGATGCCGCGACGGTGACCAGCGAAGAGGTGGTGAGCTGATGGCCCAGTTCCGGCCGCGCCGTCGCGAACGCCGCGACGAGCCCACCGCCACCACCACCGCGGCCGCCGGCCGGCAGGTCTCCGTCGCAGCCGGGACCGCGGCTGATCTCGCACGGGCTGATGCGGGTCTGGTGGGGGAGCGCACACCCACCGATCACCTCGGCACCATCGGCTACGACGCCGCCTGCAAAGCCGCCCAGGACGCCGGCCGCCGCCCACCCTCGCGACGAACCTTTCGCCGCTGGAAACAGCAGGGACGCATCCCCGATGACCGCACCGCCGATCTCGTCGCTCGCCGCGCCGAGATCACCCGGATGGGTGGTGTCGACGGAGCCGCGCAACAGCTCGGCCGCTCACCGAGTGCCGTCTACGACTGGCGAGCTGGACGCACCAAGAGTCTGCGTCCCGACGCCAGGGCCGCCTCGTCGATGCACAGGTCGCCCAGCGCCTCGTCGACAGCGGCGTCGACGTCTCCCGCATGCGACCGACCATCCACTTCACCGCCGACGTCCACGCCCGCACCGACGGCGGCAACTACGACTACCGCATGGCCAAATCCTTCGACTTCGGCGGCCCCCAAGGCCTCGACCACACCCAGATGAGCCGCCAACAAATCGCCGCCCTCGGCGACGCCCTCGCCCGTGACGACCACGCACGCGTCGCAGCCATCCTCGAAGAACACGCCTCGGTCAACTTCGCCGCCTTCGACGACTTCGACGACGACACCGGATTCCACTTCGACGGCGTCCGCGACTTCCGCATCGACTGGAACTGACATGACGGACGCAACCAGACCGACGAGCCCAGATCTGCTACTGACCCTCGACTGTCTCGTAGAACTGGTCGACAGGGTCGAACACGCCCGTGGCCAGGCCCTGGCGATAGGGGAGTCCTCGGCGGTCAAAGCCGCCTTCCACGCCGCTGGTTCGGTCAGCACGCCTACCGCCAGCTACACCCGTGGCGTCGAGGTTGACCGGTTCTACGCACTGCTGGCCACCACCAACCCCGACCTCGCCGAACAGTTCCGCACCCACCGCGCCGGCACGCAGTCGCCCGCTCCCGCGCCCTGAACGGGCCTCAGGCTGCCGAACCGGGCGAGTTCGGGCAAACGGGAGCCCGCGAAGCCGCCGCGGCCGTTTGCGGCCCGATACGCTGACATCAACCCGAGATCCACGATCACCACACCGAAGGGACACAGCCGATGGCACACGATGCAGGCCAGAGCTCGTGCCACACGTTGACCGACCTGGCCGGCACCGTGCACCAGTTCCCCGCCGAAGACGCCACCCCCGCCGAAGCGCCGGCCATAGACGAACTCGCGCAGCGACGCAATGCAGCAGTGTCCGAAGCAGTCTGATCAACGAAGCAACTGGAGGTCTTTGTAGTGGTTGACGTGCTGTCGAAGCCCGTGGGCGTCTACATGATGACGCTGTGGTGGCATTCCCGCGGCGACGAGGTCGCCAATGCCGAACTCGCCGACATCCTCACCGCACGAGGATTTCTCGACGCCACCGCGGACATGAGTGTGTCGCGAGAGCGCAGTGCTGCGGTGCATGCGGCGTCCGAAGACGAGACTGTCCGCGAGTTGCTCGCGCAGTGGTGTGTCACAACCCGTGCGCGCCGTGGGGGAGCGGGTGTGCAACACCCGTCACATTGGCTGCCGCAGGCAACCGCGGCCATGGCCGCAGAGACCGACCCCGACGCCGTGAACCGCCAACACCATCTGGTGATCGACATGGTGACCAAGCTCCCGCCCTCCGACGCCGCCGACCCCGCCGTCTCCCAACAGATCGCCGAGCACTTCCACACCTACAACACCCACGCCATCCACCAGGGCCGTAGTCCGAGCCGGTGGTAACGCGAGTGACCAGATGACCAGGGCCACTGCCACGAAGTGCGCGTTGATGATCGATGCGTCCACGACTCGGGATCGGGATGACGCGATCACCATCACCCCCACCGCCGCCGGTTGGGACGTCGCGGTGTTCGTGGCCAACGTCGCCGACCTGGTGCCGACTGGGTCGCCAGCCGATCGCACCGCCGCGACCCGGGTGGAAACCGGCTACCGGGCCACTGGCACGGTGCCGATGCTCGGAGTGCAGCTCGAGCAGGCCGCGACCCTGTCGCCGACCCACGACCGCGACGTCCTCGTCGTCCGCCTTCGAGTGAGTACCGACGGCGACGTGGCTCTGGCAGCTCTCAGTCGTGAGGTCCTCGCGGCCGGGTCGTGCGTGGCGATCACCCACGATCAGGTCACCGCGATCCTCGACGACCCAAGGCACGCCCATCACGCACAGCTGTCGGCGGCCGCGCAGTTGGCGCAGGTGTTGACCGGGCGGCGGCGCGCGGCCGGGGCGTTCGTGGTCTACGACCTCACGCGTGGGCTGGTCTCGGGTGAAGACGGCCGGTTGTTGGCGCTGCCCGAGGGGCACAACGCGGCGGCGTATGTGATCGTCCAGGAGTTGATGATCGCCGCGAACGCCGCTGTCGCTGGCTACGCCATCGACGCTGAGCTACCGATCCTGTTCCGCAACCACCTGCGCAACCCCGTCGCGCCTTCTGACGTCGACCGGCTCGCTGATTTGGCCGCTGCGCTGTCCACGGTCACCACCACCGCCGAGCTGGCCGCGTTGCAGGGACAGCTCAACACCGCGATCTCCAAGGCCACCTACGGCGCGACCGTCCGCGGGCACATCGGGTTGCAGGTCCCGGCCTACACCCACGCGACCTCGCCGTTGCGCCGCTACGCCGACCTGGTCACTCAACGCCAACTCCTGGCACACCTCGACGGCACCGGGTTGCCTTACACCGCAGAGCAATTGGTCACCATCGCCCACGCCCTGGCCGCGATCACCGCCGAACGTGACGCCGAGTCTGAGACAGCGCAGAAAGCCCGCACCCGCCGAGCGAACCAAGCGGCGATCACCGCCGGCGACCTGTCGCACATGAACGACCGCGAGTTCCTGCGCGTGCTACGCCTGGGTACCCAAGCCGCACCGCCGGAGTCGATCGCCACCGAACTCACCGAACGCGCGACGACTGGACGGGTGCACGCCGGTCACGTCGCGGTGCTGTATGCCACCGATCACCCCGACTGGAAGACTCTGCGCGCCAAGCTGACTGCACAACTACGTGCCGAGCACGCGTACCTGGCGCCGTCGGCGATCTCGGCACTCCAGCAGATCGACGGCGGGCAGATCGTCACACCAACCCTCGACACCGACATCGCCGGCCCGCCCCACCAACGCACCTTCGCCACCCGCGCTCACCTCGAGGACATGACCACCCGCTGGCACGCCGGGCCGGTCAAGAAGGCCACCGAACACGCCGCCCTGTGGGACCTGCTCGACATCATCGGCGGCCACACACCCTCTGCCGACCCCACCACACCACCACCCACACCACCCGAGCCCGAGCCGGAGCCGACACCGGCGGTGGCGCCGGCGTGCACACCTGCCCACCACACCCCGCCCCCGGCGGCGGCCCCGAGGACCCCCAAGCCAGCAGGGGCCTGGGATGCGTTCGCACTGCACGCCGCGCTCGGCGGCGACGACGACACCCGGCGCGCGCGCCGCCGCGCCAACGCCCTGAAAAACCCGGTCGGCTGGCTGACCACCCTCGCGCCCACCATCGGCGCCGGCGAACTGCACGTCGACACCCACCCCGAGGGCCCACCCCATCAACGAACCTTCACCGTCACCCTCACCGCCGGACCCGCCCGCGGCACCGCAGCCGCACCCAGTATCAAAGCGGCCAAGACCGCTGCCGCCCACGCCGCAGTCACCGGCCTGTTCGACAACCTGCCAGCGGTGGCCGCCACCGCTTCGGACCACGATGGCGGGGCATGAGCACACCCCTCATCCCCGGCGATATCCACACTGCGCCGCTGTATCCGAGCCGCAATCGCCGCGCGGCCACCCAAGGCCCCACCTGGGCGCTCGTGGAGTCCCCAGCCCGCCACCTACCCGCCGACGCCATCCCGGCCTGCACCCGCAACCCCGACGCCTGGTTCCCCGATCGGCTGTCCACCGCCCGGGCCGGTGCCGGGCATGCGGAGATGGCCGCCTGCCGGCGCTGCCCGATCCGGCAAGCGTGCGCCCGCGTCGCCCTGGACGACACCGCCCACCTCACCGGCATCTGGGCCGGGATCTACATCTCCCCGCCCGGTTCAGCCAGCCAGAAAGCCGTCCGTGAAGCCGCGATCGAGCAGTTACGCACCATCGCCCACCCGGCCAGCGACTAGAGAATGACGACTTTCGCGCGGCTCGTGGCCGGTCTACGCGCCAGAAATCGAGGGAGGTACTGAGATGGCCGACTATGAAGTGCCAGCCCGGTATTGCCACACCTGCGCGGCCATCGTTGCCTCCGACGAGCACCAACCCTGCGAACGGTGCGGAGCAGACCTTGTCACCATCACCGCGGTGGCGACACCGTTGCTACCAGACTCCGACAATCCAATGATCTGGGTGACCCTGACCCCTCATCTCGACGAACTCGGCCGACCCTTCCGTCGCTGAACGTCGCGGCGCGAATCGGTTGTGCGACAGCACAAGGCGTCGAGTTCTGGCCACACCACCTTGCCGGGGGTCTTGTCGGTGCGGAAGCCCTTCCACGACGGATGGCGCACACGGCGATGGAACTCGCGGTACTCGATGGTGCCCACCAGAATCGGTGTCACCCACCGCAGGTGAGCACTGCCGGTCCTGTTCGGGGTGGTGCCGGCAGTGAACGGATGGTCGGCGGACGCGATCCCGGTGAGCATCACCGCGGCCTCACGGCGCTGGCGCTGGGTGAAGCCGGTGCCGACATCACCTAGATAGACCAGCTCGCCCGACGGGCTCAGGGCGCCCAGGAGCAGCGAGCGCACCGTGGTCGGGCTGCCGGTCCAGCCGCACACGATGACCTCGGACTCAGGTTGCGGCTCAGCAACAACACCTGGGCATCAGCAATGCGCGCGACACCGCGCTGCCCGTCCCATTTCGCTTCCCACGACCATCCCGAACCCGTCGGGGCCGGACCCGGGGAGGCCAGCATCGGCGCCATCCCAGCCACCTGTTCACCACCTCCCCAGGGGTGTGCCCGTTCGACGACTAAGGCCGCCCACCCCGTACTCAGGATGAACGGCCTCAGCGTGTTGATGATGGACGGTGCCGGTCAGTGCGCCTCTCGGCGAACGGCCGCTCGCAGCGGCGAAAAGGGGTGAGGCCCGGGGCAATGAGCCCGCCACCGTCACCTTCCTCAACAGGGCTTACCGGCCAGCTATTCCGGCCGGTGGCCCGACGTTACTCGGCGAGCTTGGCCACCGCCTGTGCCCACAGGAAGAACTTGTTGGTGCCCAGGTCACGCACGGTCTTGATGTTGAACGCCGCCTGGAGCTTCTCGGCGTCGCCGTCGCTGACGCCCTGCAACGCTGCGACCGGCGCATCGGCCAACTCAGCCAGCGACTTGTCCTCGTACGCCTTGTCGAACTTGTCCGCAATTCCAGCCATGACCACTCCTTTGAGAGTTCTCGACAACAGGTGTGCGACCCCCAGAGGGAGGGGCGTCGCGCCCGCAGCCTAGACCGACACAACGACCGTCGGAAGGCGGCGCAGCTAATCGGGGAGCAGCAATGGCAACAAATAACGCACCGAATGACGAAACGCCCACCAATTCGCAGGGCGGCGTCGCCCGGTCCGGTTGGAGTGTGGGGACGCGAGCGACGATGGTGCTGGCCGCCGTCACCGTCGCGTTAGCGGCCGCGCATCTGTGGTGGTCAATTCCGGTATGGCCGGTGTGGGTGGCCGGTGGGGTGACGTTTGCTGTGTTCGTCGTGGCCCTGACCCGGCGAGCACACCGCTCTGCTGAGCTCGAAGACGATCTGTACTGACGGTGTCGCGCCGCAGCCGAAACGCGACCGGTCGCCGACTATTGACTTGCGCTGTCGCGGACGGTGTTTGCGTTAGGGTGATCGTTCGCAACCCAGCGCACGAGGTGATGGGGAAGTAGCTGGCGGTAGGAGGAAAGCGGTGCCGTACCTCGGGCTGATCTACCTGGTGATCCTGGTGATCGCGCTGATCGACATCATCAAAACCGACGACGCCGCCGTACGTGGGCTGCCCAAGTTCGCCTGGGTGGTGCTCGTGGTGATGCTTCCGCTGATCGGTGCGCTGGTGTGGCTGGCGGTCGGGCGCCCAGTGAGTGATGAACAACCGCGACGGCAGCACTCGGGCGCGGCCAGCGAGTTCCCGGAATACGACCGCCCCGGCCGCTACATCCCGCAAGACCCCGAGGCAGACCGAGAGTTCCTCCAGCAGTTACGCGATCGCGCCGAGCAACAACGCCAGACCGCCCGCGAACAGCAACGAGCCGCCGACCGGTCTGAGCGCCCAGACGACACGAGCCCACCGCCGGCCTCCAAGTAGGAGAGGCAGGTAATTGATGCACATCGCGGATCGTGGTCGTCGCGAAGCTCTGGTGTTGTTCGCGCTGTTGGCGACCGCGGTGCTGGTGTTCGGGGTCGTGACCGTCGTGACTGGCGACGAGGAGCCCGACCAGACTTTCGCCGCCCCGATCCTTGAATCGATGCCCACGGCGCCGGAGATGCGGTGGACAGCGGATGCGGGATCGTTGTTCGGCAACGAGTTCCGCGACGCGGGTGTGGTGGTGCCGGCCGCGGACGACGACGTGGTGATCGTCCAGGCCACCCAGACCGCGATCGGCAAACCCAGCGCACTCCAGGCCCTGGACCCCGACACCGGACGACCGCTGTGGGACACACCACGGATCGGCTGGGACGACGGGTGTGCATTGAGCGGCGACGGCCAGCTGGCCTGCACCCGACGAGTCCGCGTAGACGGCGCCGTCGCTACCAGGGTGTCGTTCCTTGATCCACGAACCGGCACGGAAGAAACCACCGCGCTCATCCGAACCGCCGGTTCCGTGACGACCCTCACGGGTGTCGGTGACGGTTTCCTCGTCGAGACCAACGACATAAAGAACGTTGTTATCCCGGAGGAGCTTTCCGCCAGCGGCCCACCGAAAGTCGAGTATCGCCTCGAGGTCGTAGACGATCCTCCCGATCGGCAGATGACGATCACCAAGTTCGACTCGCAGGGCCACCAGCCTGGTCGACCCAGCCACCTATCAATCAGGCGCGACCGGTCGTCTCCAATGCCGGCAACCTGTTCGCCGTGAGCGACACGACGCGCGGTGGTTTCACCATCTACCGACTGGACACCCGCAAGGCCGTCTTCGCTCGCACCGACAGTGAGAGCGGCACACCACCCGACGCGGCGGTGCTGCACCCCTCCGGGTTCGTGACCAGCCGCTCCGACCCGGGGGATTACCGACTCGAGTTCTTCGACTCGAATGGCGCGAGAACTGGTGAACTCGCAGGCTGGCGGGTGGTCCCGGGGGACTTCGAGCGGGTCACGGCGGTTGACGGCGACGAGATCGCGGTGTCGTCGGGGTCGGCTGTCGGCGTCGCATCAACCCGCGAACGCGCGATGCGCTGGGACACTGGCATGTCGAAGCACTCGCTGGAACTGCTTGATGACCGGTACGCGGCGGTCGAGTCCGACGACTACGCCCAAGGTCGAACGGGGACGTGGACGGTGTTCGACGCACAGACCGGCGACCAGCAAGGCCAGGCCACCATCGGGTACGGGCAGCGATACCTCGGATTCGACGGCACACGATTGCTTTTCGACGGCGACCCGACGGCCAACCACCGCCCGAACGTTCCGATTCTCAGCGCATACGACGCCGAGACGGGCAGGCAGTCGTGGCGGCTACCAGCACCCACCGACACCGCCCAGTGGCAAGTCACCGGACCGTATCTGCTTCTGATTGATTACACCGCAGACTTCATATCCCGCTCAGTCACCCGGTACGCCCCATGAAGCGCCGACAAACGGACCAACGGACCGTGGTCACGCGCGGAGACGAACTCGACAGGGCAGCTGATCGGCAGTCTCGTCACGGGCAGGCTGCCCGCCGTTTCCGATGGCGGAAAGGCGTGGCCGCAGTACTGGTTGTCGTCGTTGGCGCCGTGGCGGGCCTCGCTGGTCTGAGGTGGGCGCTGTTCGAGTGGATCGACTGGGGGATGACCCCGCATACCTACGAGTCAGCTGAGGACGCGACAAGTTTGGCCGAGGGAATCGGCCTGGTCCTGGTCAACGGTGACGATGTCGTCTACGGCGAGGTGTTCAGCGCGTTCCCCGACTCCAGCGCCTATCTGGTCATTGCCACACCGTCTGCTGATCGGCTGGCCCAGTTACTCGACCGGTCAGGATTCCCCCCACCCACGCCGATCACCCGGGACTACTTCGATATCAGAACCCAGGACCGCCACGGGCCGGCGCCGAGCTCGACACTGGTCAGGTCCACGCGATGGCAGTCCACTAACTACCTCACTGCCACCTGGGATCCAGTACGAGACCCCCGAACGATCTACCTCAACGCCACCCAAACCTGATCCGCTGCAACCGAGGTCGCCGATGTACCCCGACGCTCGCGATCCTGTTCACTGACCGTAGGTGTATCGCAGGTTGGCGTTGATCAGGTTGCCGATGCGCTGGCACAGATGACGCAGCTGGCGGTCATCCGGTGAGGGCCACTCGGTGAGCAGCGTCCATCGCAAGTCGGTGCCACTGCGCCCGCCGCTCAGGTCGAAGACGACCTGAGCGTCCGGTCGCTTGGTCCACAACGACGACCAGACCACACGTGTGGGTCGGTCGGACTCGAGGACCGTAGGCGCCATCTCGTCGTCCAAAAGGTGAAGCCACGGGCGGGAAGGCTGCCGATTTGGGCTGACGAGGTCATCGAAGACCACGTGCGGCGGCGCCGGTTGATTCTTCTCTTTTGACGCAACAACTTCCACTCGACAAGCCTCCCAACACGTGAGGAGACCTTGCAACTACAAATACGCAGCGAGTGAACAGCCCCAGCGTTTCGCTGTCGTAGTGTTCGGTCCAGTTGCTCGGGTAACCGCGCGTGAAGCGTTGCTGGGGGTCACACGTACAAGACCTCGATCGGACAGGGCGATGACTGCGTGGGTGGCCAGGTTGTGTGCGAGTCGTCGATGTCGGGGTGAAGCAGTTCGGTACCTCGCAGTAGAGAGCGAGAGCCCCGAGCTGGTGCCCGTCGGTGTAGAGGTGTGAGACCAGCAGTGCGCGGACAGGGGTGTGTTCCAGGACTGCGGCGGTGAAGCGGGGCCAGCGGTGATCGTGGGCGAGGTCGTCGATGCCGATGGTGTGGTGATCGGTGCGTGGTGACATACTGCAATATCGCTTGCGAGCGATATTGTTCAGGAGTAATATCAAACTGTGTTGATCGACTGGTCGAGCGAGTTCGACGACTTCCTGACCCGGCTGGAGGAGTCGGCCGCGGCGGGCAACGCTGTGGATCGCCAGCGGCTGGATCTGCTGCTGGCCGAGTTGCAGGTGCTCGCCGATCTCGAGGAGCCGCCGTCGGCGGAATCGGCGACGCTCAAGCGGGTGCGGCAGTCAAAACGGTATGTGGTGTGGCGGGTGTCGCACCCGTACCGCGATGGCGTGGCGATGCGGTTGATCGTCTGGTTCCCCGACGACGAGCATGCGGTGGTGGCCCTGTTTTCCGGGGACAAGGCGCGCATGGGTGATGTGTTCTACGACAGCGTCGGACCGCGCGCGGATCTCGCGATCGAGGCGTGGAAACGGCAAACCGAGACTGAGAGAGGTGAGGGCTGATGAGTGAGGACAAGCGGGCCACGTTCCGGCGCGGCAACGAGCGGATCGCGGAGCTGTTGGCCGACCCCGATACCGCGGCGCGGGTCGAGACGATCCGCTCCGAGATGGCCCAGGCCGACCGGGCGCACGCGATGGGGTTGGCGGCGATCCGACGAGCTGCGCAGCTGACCCAGACCGAGCTGGCACAGCGCATGGGTATCAAACAGGCCGCGGTGTCGGGGTTGGAGGCACGTGAGGACCTGTTGCTGTCGACGCTGGCCAACTACCTGGCCGCCGCCGGCGCCACCGACGTCACCATCACCGCCCGCCTGGGTGACCGCACCGTCGAGGTTGCGCTGCCTGCGCAGCTGGTGAACGGGGCGTGAGTGCCGTTGGCCGGCCCCGAGCGTTTGCGGTCGGCCTGGAACAGGCCGCGGTGTCGAGGATCGAACGCCGCCGCGATCTGCCGCTGCGGGAGTGCCTGATCGCGACCGGCGCCCAGCATCCACGCATCGTGGTCGAGAAGGACTGCGTGAAGGTCTCGCTGGACCTCGATGCGTTCACCAGTAAGGCCTGACCGGGGGCGTGGCGAACAAACGAGCGCGGCAAGCGCGTCGCGGTAGAGAAATGGGAATGGCTTCGCAGGCATCGACCACGGGTCGGAGTTTTCCAGCGCCTGACCTGACAGGGTTGCCGGACGAGGCCGCCCAGTACGTCGAATCGCAGCAGCAGCAGCCGATGGCGATCGGTGCAGGCGCGGTGGGCGTGAGTGCACTGACCGCGAGGCAGCGTCGAGAGCTGCTAGCGGAAATCGATGTGCGAGATGCGTTGTCGCGGCTGGCCGACATTCACATGCGGTGGGACCTGGCGTCCACGACACACTGGGACGTCGCAGCGGTGCAGCTAGATCTGCTATTACCGACCTCGGCCGGGTGGACATCGGCGGTGCGGGCCGAGGTGAATAAGGGCAACGTCTTCACTGCGCCGCAGGCGACTGTCCAGTTGATGCGCGAGTTGATGGAGACCGACCCGCCTGCGCCGGGCAGGCCGATGACCGCCGAGGAGCTGGTACTGCTTCTTCTGTCGATCAATTCCGAGCAACAAAAGACCACTGAGTTCGACACCGAGAATCCGTCGGTCTCCGACTGGGCAGCGCTTGACGCGAGGTTCCAGAAGATGGCACCGGACGACCTCTACGAGCTGGCGCGCGAGTTCCTCACCAAGCAGAACGCCGGCCTCTTGTTCAATGCGGCCAACAAGATCGAGGTCCTCAAGGCCGACATCTGGGACCTGTGGTACTCGCCCTGGTCCGACCGGGTAACCGGAGATTTGGGTGACCGGCCCGCCGACACGTTCGAGATGGCGACCGGGATTGGGTTCGATGACTATCTCCGCGCCGGGAACGTCCTCGTTGAGGCGGTAGCCGCAGGGCAGAGCACAGTTGATCTGGACGAACTCTCGAACGACCCGCGGGTGCGCGGCTTCGTTACGACCAACATGGCGCTGGACCTCGCAGGTTTCCGCGCTCAGCTCGCCAAGGATCGCGACGAGGGGGACATCAAGCTGCAACGGTATGCGTTCACCCGCTACCCCTTCCTGGACCTGGGCGATGGAACGTTGCTGATCCTGCGGTCCCATTGGGCGATCGAGCGGTTCTTCGGCGACACACCCCAGTTCGACGTCATCGCCGGGTTCTCCGATCGCGGCGACCAGGAGAGCGCTAGGCGATTTGGTGACGGAATCAAGTACCAGTTCGAGGAAGCGGTTGGACGAATCGTTACACGAATCGCGGCGGGCAGTCCGCGCGTGACTGAAGTCGTCGAGGAGGCCAAGCTCCAGAGGGAGTGGACGCGAGGCCGTCGCGGGCAGGCGCCGTCGGTGTGCGATTGGGTCTTGCGTGCCGGATTGCTCAATGTGCTGGTGGAGGCGACACATCATCCGGTGAAAGGGACTCTGGCACAGGGTCTTGCTGACGGTGCGGCCTACGACGAGGACGCGACTAGGGTTCTGACTAAACGAAAGTTCAAACAGATCGCCTCGGTCATGGACCTCATCCGCGGCCGGGGCTGGGCAGGGCAACCCCAGCCTGATGCTGTTTTCATCCCCATCGTTGTCGTGCCGAACTCGGGTACACCGAGTTCGGCGTTGAGTGAGATGGATAATGCCATGCGAGCCGAATCGGTATTCGCCGCGTACCAGGGCCGGGTCGCGCGACCCGCGGTTGTGCAGCTGCGAGACTTACAGCTACTGGAGGGGATCGGAGACCACCTTCCCGGTGACGTCGTGACTCTCCTCTACGCGTGGCGTAAGTCCGAGATCCCGCTGTCCTTGCACGAGTTCCTGGAGCTGAACAACGCGCCTCGGCCCGTGTCGAAGTATGTCTTCGACGCCGCGAGGCGTCTCGACGAGCGTCTCCGAGCTGAGGGCGCAGCGTAACGACCACTGAGGTAAACGGTGCTGCAAAAATTCTGCCGCTGAACGGCTTTCGCAGTGTCGTTTTCCCGGTTCTCCACAACGACGAGAGACGAGGTTTGCTATGGCTCAATCGAAAGATCAGCAGGTTAAAGCCGTGGTGATCGGTATGGCGCTCGGCGTGCTCGCGCAGGGCGTTGATGCCGTGACGAGCAGCAAGATGTCACTGGAGTTCGCATTCAATTATGCGTGGCGCAGGTGGCCGAAGGCAGGCCGGTTTTCGAGCATCAACGGGCACAACCCCGGGAACCTCTTCTGGATCGGATTGAGCCAGTCAGAACGGCGCAAGTTGGCCTGCGCCGCCTGGGACCTCGACAGGTGGTGTTCGCCGTACATCGTCTACGACGAGTGGACAGTGGAAGAAGCACTCGAACTGCATGCTGACGACACGGACGTCACCGCACATGAATGGATCGAACTTGGGCGGCAGTTCGTGGGGTACTTCAAGCCCGAAGAAGTGCGGCGATCCCGATAACCCCAGGGGGCCGGTGGCGGCAGCGTTGGGTGGCGACGGTCACGCACAAGATACTCGGACTCGGTGATTGGTCCTACAGTCGAGCACGCGGTCGCACTGAGATCGCGTACGAGCGAACAACAGACAAGCTGTATAAGTCCTACTTCGGGAGGAGCGATTCGGTGGCCATGAGGGCGCAGCCTCTGGCGGGTTTCGACTATTCGTTGTGGTTTTCCTGCGCGGCCTGTGGCACAAGGATTGCCGTCGGGGCTGATGAATACTCGCTTCAGGAGGCAGGGGAAATGGCTTACCCCGGGTGTAGCTGCGGATGCGAGATTGATATCAGCAGCGCTCAACCGGTCATACGATCAGTCGACGACCCGGTGGTCGATGATGTGGCCGTCGATCAGGTGGAGTGGTATCACTCGAGCTGCACTCGGGACTGGCCTAACGCTGAACTGTATCGAGCCTCTCTGGTCAGCCAGCTCGCTGCTTCTGCGCTGCCCACTTCTGATGTGCAACAGATGCTGACATGGAAGACGGGTCTGGCGTTGCACCTGGGCACATACGAAGCGGCAGTGGAGAATATGCTCCGGCGCGCGGCCGACCAGGATGACCCACGAACTACCCGTTACTGGCTGCATCGAGTGAGGTTGCGACTAGCACCGGGGGACCTTCACCCGCACGTGACAACCGAGCTCGTAGGGGCGTTTGGCGACGTTGAGCTGGCTCGAGTTCACGAGCTGGGGGCTCGAGTTGTCCGCTACGTCAATACACGTGAAGCCGCAGGCTCACTGTCCCTCGCGATAGACCCATCTGTGATCGGCGAAGTTTCGACCATCGCTATCCCCGTCGCGACCGCGGCAGATGGGCAGGCAGAGGCATCCTCAAGGGCTGCTGCGGCTGCGGTGTCCGCGCTGAACCAGCTGGGTCCACGCCCGGACACCGCGGGATTCTCCGACATCGACCTTAACCCCGTGATGCTGGAAATAAGGGCTGCCAACCCGGACGATCCGCACGACATCGCCTGCCGCGTCCTCGCGCGCCGTCTTGAGGAACACCAGGATCGCTCTCACATCATCTGGTCCAGACTTACAGGCCAGCTGACGCGCGACTATCTCTACGAAGTCAACTCACGAGTCCGCGGTGCTTTCCTCGAAGCGGTTCAGCCGCAGACTGATCCGCACGAGTATCACGACCGGTTCCGCATTACAGCCGGTCTTCTGACGCATCCGAGTGACGTTATGACTGCACTGCGTAAAGCTCCCCGCCGCACAATCGAGTGCAGAGGTGGGTCCGGTCGACCGGCGATCACGGACTCATGAGGCGGGTGGCGATGAGGTTTGCGGGACCGGGCCGTGTTCGGGTAGTAGGCGGTTTAGTCGTTGCCGTAGTCGGGTTCGCGGATGTCGCTGTCGTCGCCCTCGGTGGTGAAGGTGTCGGGGAGGCCGGCCTGCTCGAGTAGTTCGTAGTTATCGAGGACGAGGCCGCAGTCCCAGCAGCTGAAGTAGTCGGAGAGTACATCCAGTTCGACGGTGGTTTCCCAGTCGTCGTCGTGGATCTGGTGCCCCTCAACCCTGGTGTCGTTGACGTAGTCCCCCTCGATGAGGCCTTTCCCGGTGCAGGCGGGGCATGGGTGGGGGTCGCTGTAGCTGTGTCCGATGGTTCGATCGGTTCCGGGCGACCATTGCTTGGCGATACGGGTGGGCAGGGTGCCGGCGTTGTGTTGTGCGAGGCGTGTTCGAGCCTGCTGGATAAGCATCTCGAGCCGGTGTTCGATGTTCTTCCGATTCTGATCGAGATGGCGTTGCACTTCGGCTTCGCGGTCACTGCCCACGAGGTCGTCGAGCTCGCGATCCACTGCGGTGTTGAGGATGATGGCCTGCCTCCAGAACAGTGGCCACCAACTGTCTTCAGGAATCGAGGTGAAGCCGGGGGTAGCGCCGTGGAGGTAGTCGTTGCGCGCGGCGGTCATCTTTCCCGCCTCGGTCGCGTTGAACGGGCGAAAGGCTAGTTGGCACCGCTGGAACAGTGTTTTAGCGCGGACGGTTACGAACCGAGTCTCGCTCTTGGATTCGAGTAGACCGGTGGCTATGAGCAGATTAGTTCCCTCTTCGGTGGGTTCGGCAATGAGAACGGGTGACGTTCTGGCGAGCGCGGCTTTGGCGAGTAGTTCGAGCGCGAGGGTCGCCCAGAGGGCTCGTTCGTCGAAAGGTCGCGAGTCCTTCTGATCCATCGCTCTGTTGAGGAACATCTTGGCTTTGAGCCAGAGCGCTTCGTAATCGTAGGGAGCGATCATGGGAGTGGGATCTTTCTGCGAGGCGGTGTGCTGCCGTCGGGCCATTCGTTCATCAACAGGGCGAGCCGTTCGATGGCGCGGTTAGGTTCGTTCGTGGCGTCACCGCGGGCGTGTAGGACTCGACGGTTGTCGATGGCCAGTACTTGCCCTGGGGTGTCCCAGGTGTGGGCGGTGGCCCGCTCGAGCCGTGTGCTGAAGAACTGTGCGACCCGTTGGGCGCGACCGTCGGCAGGTTCCATGCATCCGGGGTCGTAGCGAAGCTGCTCTCCTGGTGCCCATGCGGGGGCAAGGAAACTGGTCGGCCCGCTCCGCACAGAGAACAACCCGTGTCGCAGATCCTGGTGCAGTGAAGCCGGGGAAAACTCTGCGATGTCGAGTCGCCAGAGCAAGGTTGGCACTCTGCTGGTTGAAGCACTTGATAGCAAGACAATGTGTGGCGGTGACTCGTGGTGAGCGCCATCGGTGTGAAGTGGCTGGGGTCCCTCGCCGTAGGTCGCGCTAAGGGAACGCGCAGGTGCTCTCTGTGCAGTCGTCGGCGTGAGTACTTCGATGGGTTTGCTGGTGGGGCGATTTCGCGCAGGTGTAAAGAAGATGTTCTGCTTGTAGGTGCGGGCTGCAAATGTCAGTTCTGCGAGCGTTGCTTCATCGGTGGTGCTCCACCCGGTCTGTCGCGCGTTCGCCAGAAGCTTCTCGAGCGCGTGTGTCGACATGAGTAGTAGTACCTGTTCTTGGTCGTTTCGGGTTCTCGGGCCAGGCTGAAATGTAGCCGACGAGAGAGGGCAACGCCGCCCCTGGTGGTGACGAACCGGGGGTGTCAGATGGTCTGTGTAAGTCCAGTGCTCATCAGTGAGAGGACAATCTATGAGCATGGCGTTAGACGATAAGCAGCACGACGACGGTCAGCAGCTGCCTGAGTTGGCTGAGCCGCGTTCGACCGCGGAGGTGGCCGAGGCGCTGGAGGCCTCGGGCATGGTCGATGAGTTGTTGGCCCAGATCGATACCGGCCAGGTCCAGATTACCGGCGACGGCGGCCTGATCCCGGGTCTGATCAAACTCGCTCTCGAACGCGGCCTGAAGGCCGAGCTGACCGATCATCTCGGCTATGCCAAGGGCGACCCGGCCGGTCGGCAACTGCCCAACGCCCGCAACGGGTCGAGCCCGAAAACGGTGGACTCCGCGGCCGGGCCGGTCGAGTTGGACGTTCCTCGTGACCGTGCCGGCACGTTCACCCCACGCCTGGTACCGAAGGGTTCCCGCCGGCTCGGCGGCCTCGACGACATGATCATCTCGCTGTATGCCGGTGGCATGACGTTGCGCGACATTCAGCATCATCTGGCCTCGACGATCGGCACCGATCTGTCGCATGAGACGATCTCGAAGATCTGCGACGAGGTCCTCGACGCGGTCGATGAATGGCAGAACCGGCCGCTGGAAGCCTTGTATCCCGTCATCTACCTCGACGCCCTGGTGGTGAAGGTCAAAGACGGCGGTCACGTCCGAAACAGACACGCCCACATCGCTATTGGCGTCGATATGGCCGGCGTCAAGCATGTGCTGGGCATCTGGATACAAGCCGAGGAAGGCGCGAAGTTCTGGGCCGGGGTGTGTGCGAATCTGGCCAACCGCGGCGTCAAGGACGTGCTCATCGTGTGCTGCGACGGGTTGACCGGGTTCCCCGAGGCGATCGAGGCGACCTGGCCATTGGCCACGGTGCAAACGTGTGTGGTGCATCTGATCCGCAACTCGATGCGGTTCGTGAACTACAAGGACCGCAAAGACGTCGCGCGGGCGATCAAACCGATCTACACCGCCCCCGACGCCGAGACCGCCCGCCGCGAATGGGAAGCCTTCCGAGACTCGGAACTGGGGACCAAATACCCGAGTGCCGCAGCAGCTTTCGATCGAGCGTGGGACCGGTTCATTCCGTTCTTGGCGTTCCCGCCCGAGCTCCGCAAAGTCATCTACACCACCAACTCGATCGAGTCGCTGAACTACCAGCTCCGCAAGGTCATCAAGAACCGGGGACACTTCCCCAACGATCTCGCGGCGCGCAAACTGCTGTGGCTGGCGATCTGCGACATCGAGGACAAACGTGCCCGGCAACGCGAGAAGGAACGCGGCAAGCCCGCCGCCACGCGCAGAGCCCCCGGCAGGCTCGTCGAGGGCCAAGTCGTGACGAACTGGAAACAGGCCCTCGGGCAACTAGCCCTGGCCTACCCCGACCGCATCGAACCCCACCTCAACTAGACCCAACCAGCAACCACAGGAAACCCAGGAGTCACGTTCTTACACAGACATCTTGACAAGCTCGACGAACCGCCGGTGCGGGAGTGCCAAGGGCTGCAACTCTTTGCATCCGCAACAAATGAGGGGTTTCGTCAACCGGAGCTGCACAACACAGGATGGGTGGCGCGGACCTCGCTGATCTCACTCCCGATCGTGCCAATGGTGCGTCCGCCTGGGTGGCCGCAACAGATCCGCGCCTTCACCGATGCTGAGCGCGATGTAGCCGAGGCATCCGCGCGTGAGACCGGCGCCAGTGTCCAGGTTTCTGGACACGGTAGGGACCCGTACGACTTCGAGAACGCTGAGGAAACCTACCGCGAGCCGACGTTCGCGGTGTCCCGGGTTGCGGCCGAAGATCGTGCTGAGTTCGGTGAGTACGCCTTACGTGATGCACAAGCACGATGCGACCCGAGGTGTGGACGCTGACCCCGACACGGTGAGGATCGATGCGGATCGGCGAGGGCGACGAGCTCTACGAGCGGACCCGTCAGATCATGGCCAGCCGGATCGAGGTCGACAGTGGAGGGCCGATCGGCTACCTCGAGGCCACGACCGCACCGAGCAAGTGACGGGGGCCTGCTCAAGAACATCGAATCTGTCGGCGGGATCACTGCGGGACGAGGCCCGGCTGCACCCAGGGCCGGTTGGCCAATCTGATCGGGGTGGGCCAGAACCGGATTTCGCATGATGGAGCACGGCCAGATCGTGACGGCGCGGGTGGAGACGCTGCGCAAGTATGTCGAGCCACCGGCGGCGAGTTGGAGGTTTGTGGTGAAAAGGCCGACGGCACCCGAGACCCGCTGGCACTGTAGGGGCCTGCGGGCCCCCGTGGAGCCTAGGGGCCCGCGTGGAGCCTAGGAGACTGTCGAGGGGTAGGTGGGGTGTGGGGATTGTCGCTTGGGAGGCGTACGCGCCGGAGTGGATCGCAGAGCTTCCGCGTGAGCGGCGTGGGTATCCGGTGCCGGCGGAGGTGTCCTGGCAAGGCGACACCCCTGTGCTGAGTTCGACTGACATCGCGCGGGGGCTGATCTTGGTTGTCAACCGCCGTTGCGCGGTGTGTGGGTATGAGATCCCTGCGGGGTCGAACTGCTATCGGGCGTTCTCGCAGGCAGATGCGGCGCGTATGCGAGGTTTCGAGCGTGAACGGTCCAACGACTACGCGGGCCCGGCACACCTGTCGTGCATGCTGTTTTCGGCGATCACCTGCCCGTATTTGCGGGACAAGTCGACCTTGCTGGCCAACAATCTGATCAACCCCGGTGGCTCTCGTGGAACGCTGGCCACGGTGTTTGGGTTTGAGAACTTCGGGGTGTTGGTCACCGGTGACCTCTTCGACCCGAACCAGCCTCCCATGTTCGGCTACTACTCGATGATCGCCGACCATCGGTACCGGGAGGGTGACGAGCTGGCCGGGTTGCTTGAGGAGGCGATCGTCACGGATCGGCCGGTGATCGCCGCTTCGGCGCCACCGCTGTTCTGGGATGAGTCTCCTGGGGCGCAGAGTGCTCTACGGGCGTCCGCAACGAGGGTCCATCGCATCCTGTCGAATATGGAACCTGCCGGTGAGCGCATAATCCAGGGTTTCGGCCGCTACCTCGAGTACGAGATGTGACGGTGCGGGGCAGGGGGTAGCGCAATCATGGAAGGCATGTTTGTGGACCTGCACCCTATTGACGTTGACCTAGCGCGTCTGCCGGATACGGCCTCGGCTGAGGAGCGGCTTGCGGTGATCTGGCATCACTATTCGTCCGCAACCGGGGGTAGCGTGTCTGATCCTCCGACGGTCGAGGAGCGCCGCACTGTCCATGAGTGGTTGAGGAGCCTCGGCGCCGCGGGGCCGACGTTCATGGTGAAGCACCCGAGGCTTCTGTCGTCGGCGTCGCTGAGCCCGAAGGCGAAGGCCTCTTTTCTCGCTCAGCAGGTGTGTAGGGCTTGTGATGAGGTTCCGGATGCCGATGGGACTTTCGGCCGGCTGTTGCCGATCGAGGTTGACCCGTGGTCCGCGCAATCCAGTGCGCTGCACACGAAGTTGAAAGATGCTGTGACGACGATGTTGCGGACCCACTACAGGGGAACCCCGATTGACGGGATGCCGCTGTGTGTTGCGGCGGTTTCGCTTGTGCCCCAGTCGCATAGGCGCAAGGATGGCGACAACCTGGTGAAGGGGTTGCTCGATAGTCTGGAGTCGGTGGTGTACGACAACGACGCTCAGATCCAGTGTTTGACTAGCCGGCGCGTGGAGTATGCGGGTCCCACCGGCTTGTATATCGTGCGGGCGCGTGCGGTTAGGCCATGGGGAGCCGACACGGTATGGGACGATCCGACGCCGTGGACCGTCCGGTGGGGCGAACCGATCGTGGTGGAGTAGATGTCGGTCGCTGAGATTGCGAGTTCCTGCCCGGGAGTGACGGTGGCAATGCTTCGATTACTGCGGCGTGCGACCCGCTGTGGCGGTCGGCTTGGCGGTCGCGGCGAGGTAGGTGGCGCGGTGCTGGGCGATCGTGATGATTTCGTGGTGGCGGCGTAGTAGCCGGTAGAAGTAGCTGAGGGTGCCGGCGATTGCGACAGCGGCAGCGGTCCAGACCAGCCCGCCACTGGGCTGGCGCGGGTCGAGGGCGAATGCGACGACGAGAACGGCGAGGGCGGCTAGTAGCGCGCCGGCCAAGATGACGCCGTTGGTCGAGCGCAGATAGCGATGCGCAGGGATTCCCAACCCTCGATTGCGGGCCGCTTCCTCGCGTTCGCTGCGGTGCGCGACCGCTAGTCGTATGGCGTTGAGCGCTAGACAGGTTGCCAGCGGTATCCACGCCGCGCTGGGGATCATATAGACCCAGAGCGGGATGAGGGTGTAGGTGGCCAGGCAGAGTAGCGACGGCCAGCCGAGGCGTTGCCACCAGACGGTGTGACGCAGGCTGGCGAGTTTGACTGCCGGGAAGAACGCGGTGCCGGCGAATAGGACTAGCGAGATGACCCAGAGCACGATTGTGTCGCGGCTCATGCGGAGGCGGATTCGCAGACTGCGGTGATACTTGCCTGGTACTGAGCAACGGTGGGTTGGATTGGTGTGTCTTTGAACAGCGTCTTTATCAGGCTGTCGGCGGAGTGTGCGGGCGGGCTGATGACGGCCATGTGGTGGCTGATTGAGATTGTGCGCGCACCCGGCCCAAGCTCTTCGGTCACGACTTCGTTGAGCTTCACTAGTACCGCGGCGAGGGCATCCTCGGCGCTCTTGCACAGGGCGCTTGTTGCCCAAAAAGTATGTGTTGGTGAGTTGCTCACAGGTTCTCCTGCTGGTCGCGGGTGTTGTCGGTGACCATGACGACGTGGACGCCAAATCGCTGGTCGCCAGTGGAGAACTCGGCCAGCCGGCCGAGGTTGTCGTCTCGCGTATCGGGTTCGCCGAGGCCGCGCACGGCGTCAGCGTAGTCAGGAAGTCGCTCGATGCTGTTTCCGCCGGCGGGGTCGTCGAGGGGAGCCCATAGATCGAACAGGATGGTGGAGATCGGCAGGGATTGGGCGAAGTACGGGAGTGCTTTCAGGCGTGGGGTGGTGCCGAGGTAAGTCGTACGGACGTTTCGCGCGGGTAGGGTGCTGATTCCCCAGTAGGGGAGTAGCGCCGAAGTGAACTCGGGGAGCGGCACCGGGCATCGAGAGTCGTGGCCGCAGTCATCCCCAGGCCAACAGCAGCAGTACCAGATGCAGTGCGGGCAACTGTGATGGTGCAGTCGTCGGATGTGCGCCCAGTCGCCCCACTCCGGTCGGTCGGTTCGTTGGCTGGCGTGTGCGGCAATGCTCGATTCGTTCGCGGAGAGCGCTGTGACATCGTCGGTGTGGGGGTAAACGCTTGCGGGCCACCCGTTGTAGAACGCGTAGTAGGGCTTGATGACCTCGCTAAGGTGGCGATCTGTCGTCCCGTCGGGTTTGAGACCTTTGTCGCAGCTGCTGATGAGCACGTCGATCTGCAGCTGGCCGTTCACCTTGTGCTTGAGTTCGGAGTAGGCCGGCGTCACATCGGAGGTGGCGGGGGCATAGTGTTTTGCGCGTTTGGCCTGGATACGTGCACAGCGCCAGCCGTCTGCGTCCGACCCGATCCACCACTCCCAGTCGGCGCCCAATCGAGGTTCCTCGTCGTGGGCATCGAACTTGTAGTACTCGATGACGCCTATGGCGTCCAGCGACTCCAGGAAGGTATCGGTGATGGTCGTCTCGCTTCGGCGCACCCGCCCCTTGCCTGATAGGTAGGAGCCCTTGCTGATATCCCAAGCGCTATGCGAAAGCTGATCGAGACTGCCGGCAGCACGGAGTAACGCCGCATAGTGACTCGGATCAATCACAGGTTTCGCCCCCCGTTTCGCCATGACGGTCCTTTCCCTTGGAGTCCCGAATTCTATACGGGGGGAGAAAGGAGTTTTGGGAGCAGCGCTAGCGCAGAGGGCGGTGGAAGCCGCCGGCCTTTTGGTTGGATGTGCGAGTATCGGTCGCGTCAGGCGTAGATCCCCGTAGGAAATCGGTTGTGTGGCAATGGGTTTTAATTCTGTTGTGCGGTAGTATGTTTCATATGGAGTCAGAGAGCGCCCGTAGGGCGGTCGGTGGGTGTGGGTGCAGGGTCGGCCGCAGGCCGACACTGGCGGCGTCCAGGACCGTTGCCCGACGGGAGTCGTGATAGAGTGGGCGACATGAAACACGGTGCACTACAACCACCTTCGATCCAATCGGCCGTAGGCCGATGGGGAGCGGGACGCCGAAACGCACGCCACCACGGCGCCGCTTGCGGCGCCCCTAGAGTGGGCGACATGAAACACGGTGCACTACAACCACCTTCGATCCAATCGGCCG
>NZ_MKKG01000026.1:0-37792 GCF_001942325.1 Gordonia sp. CNJ-863 | reverse complement strand
CGGATGATCTGATCCGGCGTATGCCGCCGGCGCTTGCTACCTGCCATGTCGTCGTCGATTCTTCCTGCCCAAACACTCGGGCAACAGAGTCGCACAACAACTGGACCACTACGAAGGGCCCACCTCAGTCCCACGAGGCCGAGGCGGCACGACTCGTCGCGCTGGGGGCGACGCGGGTCCGACGAGTCGAACCCGAACCCCCGCTCAGCGCCGGGCACATCGTCATGCTGGACCCCGAGGGCAACGAATTCTGCTTGGACTGACCGCATTTCGTAGAGAACGACGGTGCTATGTCCCCACGTTCTCTACCGATTCCCGGCCCGTCAGCGGTATGTCGCCCGCCAGACGCAGGGTGCCGTTCAGGTCGGGTTGCTCGAAGGTGACCCGCGCGTCCCGGCCGTCGACGATCAGGGATGCGATGGTGTTGCCGAACAACGGGCCGACCTCGCTGTGCCATCGGACCGGGAGCTCCGGTGAACCGCGGAAGCTCGCCCAGCGTCGGACGACCTGCGCGATGCGCGGCGACCAGCCAAGGCGGAACACGCTTTCCATGTATGGGGGTATGGCGTTGTGCACCGGCGAGCACACCAGCTGAAACACGGCCGCGCTCGTGGGCTCGTCGAATTCGGCTCGTGCGGCGTAGCTGTGGTGGACGTCGCCCGACAAGACGCTGACGGTCGCCGGTCCGGCCGTCCCGTTGCCGCGCCCGGCGACACCGCTGATCATCCGGCTCAGCCGGGTGAAGGAATCGAAGAAGGCCGGCCAGTGCTCCAGATCGGCGCCCTGCCGGATCTTCTCGGCCAGGCTGCCGACCCAGCCGTCGTGCCGGGCCCCGATCTCGTCGAGAGTCTCGACGTCGCTGAGGACGGGCGGGAGCAGCCACGGTAACGACGACCCGAGCACCAGGTGGTCCACCGACTCGATGTCGTCGTTCACCTGGCGTTCGACCCACTCGAATTCGGTGTCACCCAGCATCTTCCGTGCGCCGCCGGCGAGGATGCGGCCGTTGCGCGAGTCGATCATCGTCAGACGGGTCGCACCGAGGTTCCACCGGAAGCTGAACCGAATCCCCTTGACGCCGTCGGTTTCGGCGTCGGCACGGTCGGCGAGGTCGAGCAGATACGGCCAGCAGTCCCCGTCGATCTCCTTCACCGTGCGGTAGTCCGCGGAGGCGGCCAGTTCGGCAGGCGACAGGTTGCCCAGATGCTGGTACACCCAGTACGACGCGAGTCCGGCCCGGATCCGGTCACGCCACCACGGTTTGTCGTCCATCTCGCGACGCCAGGTGTCCGAGGTGTTCCAGTCGTCGCGAATGTCGTGATCGTCGAAGATCATCGCGGTCGGGACGGTGGACAGGACCCAGCGGATCTCCGGGTCGCCCCAGGTGTGCCGGTAGAGACCTTCGTACTCCTGAAAGCTCACCACCTCGTCAGACGGGCCGGCCGTCGCGGTCCTGGTCGACTCGAGTCTCTCCTTGACCTGTGGGGTCAGTTCGTCGGCGTAAACCTGGTCGCCGAGCAGGATGAGCGTGTCCGGCCACGCTGCGACGGGCAGGTGGCGCATGCGAACGGCGTAGCAGTCCAACGCGTCGAGGCCGAGTTTCCGGTCGATCTTCGGGTCCTCGGCCCGGGGGTACCGGCAGGATCCGAAGACGAACCGGTGATGATGGGCGGACGCGGGGCCACGGGTGCGGATGACGCTGGCCGGAAAGGTCGAATCCGGTAGCGGCCACTCCTGGGAACCATCGATGGTCACCGTGTACTCGGTCGTGGTGTCCGGGATCAGTCCGGTGATCTCGACCAGGGCGTAGTGGTTGCCGAGAACCTCGAAGGTGCGTGTTCGGCTGCCGAGGATCTCGACCTCTGCCGGTGCCTCGGTTTGGACCCAGACCAACGCGGATGTCTCGTCGACGTGCCGCAGGATCGGTCCGAGCATCAAGGCCATGCGACCCAGCGTAAGCCTCTCGGCCCTCGGTCGGGTCGGTCTCTGGTGACGTGGGATGCGATCGAGTCCGGACGTCCGCGTCGTAGGCTGACGAACGGACGTGCCGGGGCGACGACGAGGTGGAGATCGATGACGAGCAGTACCGACCTGGACGCGACTGTTGCCGAGGTACTCGCCGAGCTGGCCGATCTCGAGGACCCGAGGATCCGTACGGTCAACGAGACGCACGGCGACGACCACGGCGTGAACCTGACCAGATTGCGGGCCGTCGCCAAACGACTCAAGACCCAACAAGATCTGGCGCTGGCGCTGTGGGCCACCGGCGACACGGCAGCTCGGCTGGTCGCGCTGCTCATCTGCCGGCCGAAGGCCTTCGACGCCGCGCAGCTCGACACGATGGTCCGCGAAGCCGGACGCCCCAAGGTGCACGACTGGCTGGTCAACTACGTGGTGAAGAAGAGCGGGCACAAGGAGGAGCTGCGCCTCGCGTGGATGGACGACGCCGATGAGGCGGCGCTCAGCGCGGGTTGGGCCCTCACGACCGAGCGAGTGGCCAAGAAGCCCGACGGTCTGGACCTCGTCGAGCTCCTCGACACCATCGAGGCGCGGATGAAGGACGCTCCCCAACGCCTGCAGTGGGCGATGAACACCTGCCTGGCGACGATCGGCATCGAGCATTCCGAACTCCGCACTCGCGCAATCGGAATCGGGGAGCGACTGAGGGTGCTCGAGGACTATCCGACGTCGCCGGGATGCATCTCGCCCTACGCGCCGGTCTGGATCACGGAGATGGTCGCGCGCCAGGAGGTCTGACTGTGATCAAGCGGTCCGCGGACCACGCGGGACGGTATGCGGTGCTCTATCCGGCCATCGCCGAGGCCTCCCGACGCTGCGACGCCGAGTACATCGGCCTGATCGACGTCGGACGGCCCCTCGGACTGAATCTCAACGTCGACCGCGTGGGGATCTCCTATGGCGACGATCAACATCTGGGTGACGCATCGTCGCCGGTACAGGTGGACTGCTCGGTGGTGGGCGGCGGTCGAGTGCCGAGAACGCCACTGCCGGAGGTCGATGCACGGATGATCCTCGACCGTTCGCCGCTCGACGCCCGAGACCCCGGCGACCGCGACCGGATCCGGCAGGTCATCGAGGACTGGTCTGTTTTCGAGGCCGAGATCGGTCTGGCGGAATCGAGTTCGCCGGAACGCATTTCGGGAGATCCGGTCACGACGCTGTCAGAAGCGGTCGCACGTGTCCCGGACCGTGCGCTGCCCGTCGTTCTCACGACGTGGTCGCTGTCGCGGTTCACCCCGGAGAGGCTACGCCGCTTCGTCTACGCGGTGGGGGAGGCTTCCGCCGTGCGGAGAGTGGCCTGGGTGTCCGTCGAGGGAGTCGGTGTCGCGCCGACCGTACCGACGCTCGGGGACCGCCCGGCCTCGGGACATAGCATCATCGGCGTCACGGTCTTCGAGCCGTCAATGACACTGCTGCGCTCCGAGTTCGCCGGCGACGCGCTCGGCCGGTGCTGGTCCCGCGGAAAGCTGTTGTCCTGGTTCGCGTGACGGCGCACGTACCGAGTCGACCGACGCATCCGGCTCGTCTGCTTCTGCTCGTCGGTCTGTCCGCGCGAGTGTCGACACGGCGATCGACATCGCCGCGATCGCCGCGGCTACCACGAATGCGGCGCCATAACCCGCGGCGGTGATGATGGCGCCGAGGGCGGTGGCGCCCACGGCCTGCCCGAACACCATCGCGATGAACAGGAGTGCGGTGCCGGCCGCGGACCGAGTGGCGTCGATGGTCGAGGTCCAGGCGATGAGTGCCGACGTCGACGAGGTGAACCCCCACCCGAACAGGAGGCATCCGACGAGCGCGACCGCCATCTGTCCAGGGGCGGCAGCGACGAGGAGGATACCGGCCGTCATGGTCGAGCAGCTGAGGGTCCACGCACACGTCGCAGTCCACTTCGCCAGCGGAATCGCGGTTCCTGCCACGGCGGCACCGCCGAACCCGATCATGATCCACGCGATGATCGTGCCGCTCTGCGACGACCCGCCGCTGTCGACGAGGATCGCGCGGCCGTACGTCCACATGGCGCTCGACGCCACGCCCAACAGGACTGCGGCGGTCAGTGCCGTTCGGTGACGACGGACCCAGTCCGCGGACATGGCATTTCCTTGCTCGTTCCGATCGGCGGGATCGGGCCGGTCGGCCGTCAGGAGAGCGATCGCGATGAGCACGGTGATCACGCCGATGACGGCCCAGGTGAGTCGCCATCCGGGGAGGAACAGCAGCGCCAGCAAGCCGGCGCCGACAAGGCCGGGGCCGGTGCCGGAATTGACCATCGACTGCGCCCGATCGATGCGCTTCGCGTCGATGTTGCGCCTGACGACACTCACCATCGCGGGCGACGCCAGGCCTGCCCCGACCGACGCGATCACGGCACAGAGTCCGAAGACAACCAGATGCGCCGCTGCGGCCATACCCCAGACACCGCCGGCCGCGGTCGCCGTGGCGACGACGATCAACATGCGCGGGCACTGTCGTCCGAAGAGGAATCCGCACAGCGCGGCCAGGCAGTAGACCAGCGACGATCCCGCGGAGATGTATCCCGCCCCGGCCGAGTCGAGGGCCAGGTCTGTCTGGATGTCGGGCAGGAACAGTCCATAGGCGAGTCGCACCAGCCCGTAGGTCGCGGCGATGAACGCGATACCGGTCACGATGACCAGCCATTCGCGATCCAGACCAAACGAAAACGCGCGTTTCATATTTTCGATACTAGGCTGATGACCATGCCGGTGCGCAAGAGCTCCGAGGAGAAACTGCTCGACGCAGTTGATGACCTGGTGTTCTCGCGTGGAATCGAGACGACACCCGTCGACGCCATCCTCGCGCGTGCGGGTGTGTCGGCCGCGACGCTGTACAGGGGTTACCGCAGCAAGGAGGCGCTCGTCGCCGCCTCGCTCGAACGACGACACGAACGCTGGCGCGAGACATGGGGGAGCGCGATCGCCGCCGCGGCCGACGGCGAGGGCCGACTGCTCGCCATCTTCGACGCCATCGACGAGTTCGCCGCGCGGCCGGACGGCGCGCGATGGTGCGCGTTTCTCGGAACCGCGGCCGAGATGTCCGACCCGCCGGCCGAGATCGCCGAGGCGGTCTCGCGCGACACCGACTACATGCGCGAGACGCTGCGCGATCTCGCCGCACGAGTGCCGTGCGCGGACCCGGACCACCTCGCCGAACAGATCCTCGTCGTCGTCACCGGCGAACTCGCGATGCGTCTGCGGGACAACCCGTTACGGAAGTCGACGCTCGGCCGGGAGGTCGCCACGACCCTCATCGCGAACGCGGGCACATCTACTACGAATTGAGTACCCGTCGGCGTACTGCGGTTCGAGTACTGGCGAACCGACTCACTCGAAGTACGAGGCGTACTTGCTGTAGGGCACCTGGCCGTCGGGACTCGCCGTGATCGCGGCGGCCACCGGCTGCGGGATGGGCGCCCAGTAGGCGGGCATCGCGGCAGCCAGCGACGGTTTGACGATGTAGAGCAGCGCGAAGTTCACGATCCAGAGCGGGGGAGCCATCGACATGCCGACGGTGCTCGTCAACCCGGCCTTGGTGTTCGTCACCAGCTGCGCGGTTCCCGACATCTGTTGCGCGACAAAGCCGAATGGGACCTCGATGGTGTACGCCGACCGATAGAGCGCAATCAGGCTGTCGGTCGCTCCGTTGTTCCGCAGCCACGTACCGACGTAGCCCCCGGGGGCGATCAGCGAATTGACCTGTCGCGTGGGCGCACTCGCGTTCGCGGGACTCTGCAGCATGCCCTGCGCGTCGACGTACAGGCCGTAGCTGCCGACGACGGAGTCGCCGAACATCGGGCGACCGGTGGTGTTCGTCAGGATGAGCAGGCAGGCGTCGATGATCTTGGCGGCGTCGCGGCTGCCGCCGATACCGCCGCCGGTGAGGAGTGCACGGTACTGCTGTTCGGACAGTGCATCTTTCGGCGACAAACCGATGGCGGCGGCCACCCGATCGGCGGCCGCGGGACCGAGTGGTCGGTTCAATTGCGACGGGTCGGTGAGCTTGGGTGGCGCGACGCGCTCGAAGGCCGGAGCGCCCGAGAACGGAAGGTCGAAACCGGTTGTACTCCCCGGGGCCGCCGCTGCTCTCGGGGCGATGCCGACGGTGAGGGCGAGCGCCGCGACCATTGCGAGGACCACGGCAACGGGCCCGGATCGCAGCCGCGCGACGGGGTGACGGTGAAGTGGAGAGACCTCGATGTGCATGTGGGACCTGCCAATCGCGCCGACCTGTGAGTTGGCCAAGTGAAACCCGTGGTCACCGAGGTGTCAATAGTCCGCGCGGCCGACAGCGCCGTCGAAGAAGCCGCCGGTTCGCGGGTGAGCTCGCGAACCAGCGGCCGGTCCGGGTCAGATCAGACCGAGAGCCAGCATCGCATCGGCCACCTGGGTGAAGCCCGCGATGTTCGCGCCCATCACGTAGTTGCCGGGAGCGCCGTACTCCTCGGCGGTGTGCAGGCAGTGATCGTGGATGGAGGTCATGATCTCGGAGAGGCGCTCCTCGGTGTAGCCGAAGCTCCACGAGTCGCGAGATGCATTCTGCTGCATCTCGAGTGCGCTCGTGGCCACGCCGCCGGCGTTCGCCGCCTTACCGGGCGCGAAGCTGACGCCCGCTTCGCCGAAGATGCGTACGGCCTCGGGGGTGCAGGGCATGTTCGCGCCCTCGGCGACGATGCGGACCCCGTTCTTGACCAGCTGTGCGGCGTCGGCGCCGTTCAGTTCGTTCTGCGTCGCGCACGGGATCGCGATGTCTGTGGGCACGTTCCACAGCGAGCCTTTGGTGACGAACCGCGCCGAGGGGCGGGCGTTCACGTAGTCGCCGATGCGACCCCGCTGGACGTTCTTGATCTCCTTGAGGAGTTCCAGGTCGATGCCCGCTTCGTCGACGACGTAACCGCTCGAGTCCGAGCAGGCGACGACGCGGCCACCGAGCTGCTGGATCTTCTCGATGGCATAGATGGCGACGTTCCCCGAGCCGGACACGACAACCGTCTTGCCGTCGAGTTTGTCGTCCACTGCGGCGAGCATGTCGCGAACGAAGAAGACCGCGCCGTAGCCGGTGGCCTCGGTGCGCACCTGCGACCCGCCCCAGGCGAGTCCCTTGCCGGTCAGGACACCGGACTCGTATCGGTTGGTGATGCGCTTGTACTGGCCGAACAGGTAACCGATCTCGCGGCCGCCCACGCCGATGTCACCGGCGGGAACGTCGGTGTACTCACCGATGTGGCGGTAGAGCTCGGTCATGAAGGACTGGCAGAACCGCATGATCTCGAGATCCGACTTGCCCTTGGGGTCGAAGTCCGAGCCACCCTTGCCGCCACCGATCGGCAGGCCGGTCAGTGCGTTCTTGAAGATCTGCTCGAAGCCGAGGAACTTGACCACGCCGAGGTAGACGCTGGGGTGGAAGCGGAGGCCGCCCTTGTAGGGGCCGAGCGCCGAGTTGAACTCGACGCGGAATCCGCGGTTGACCTGTACCTGGTTCTGGTCGTCGATCCACGGCACGCGGAAGATGATCTGCCGCTCCGGTTCGGTCAGACGCTTGATGATGCCGGCGTCGGCGTAGTGCGGGTGCTTGGCCAGGACGGGTCCGAGGCTGTCGAAGACCTCACGAACGGCCTGATGGAACTCGGCCTCCCCGGGATTGCGGGTAATCACCTGTTCGTACAGATCGCTGATCTTCTCGTCGAGCACGACCACGGTGGCCACCACTTCCTTTTCGATTTCTCCAGGGAACGCCGGTGCACCCTGAACCGGGTCACCACCCCGCAGCCTATCGAGCGGCAGGAAGTATCTATAAATCCACTCGGCGCCGCGCCCAGGCGACGATCGCCGGGAAGTTCTCGGGGGCGCAATCCGACGCGCTCGTCACAAGATAGAAAGCCGAGGTCAGAGCGTTTCCATTGACGGCGGCCTCGTAGCCTGCGACACGCGCGACGTGTCGGGCACGCTCTCGTGCGACCTCGGTCTCACCCGGTGTTGATGCCTCGGCGACCACGAGCAAACCGAGCCTGCGGGCGTTGGACGCGGCAGTCAGCACGGCGTCTGTCAGTTCGTCCTCCTGCCGCCGTTCGAGCCGACGGCCACGCCAGTCCCACCATCTGCGCCGCGGCCGTGGCGCGCGACCCAGCACGGCGATGCACGACCTCGCCCCGACCGGTATGCGCCGCGCCGGGACAGGGTCGTAGCGGTCATCGCGAACCCCCGGGCCATCGAACCCGAGGTCCACGACCTCGATGCTCAACCCGTGGTTGCGGAGGGTTCGGCACAGCCTGGTGGTCAACGCGCCCGGTCGTCCGATGACGAGGACATCGGCAGTCGCCGTCGGGTTCCGAGTCGGAAGCGCGGACGGCCGAAGGTCGCTCGACGAGACCTCTGCCGGTCGTGCGCCGGCCCTCATCGGGGCGCCGCCGGACGGGCGCGACCGCGAGCACACGGCCACGCTGCGTCAGAGAAGCTCGATCCGGTGGTCTTTCACCGCTACCGTGCTCTCCTGCCCGTTGGGCAGCCGATAGGTCCGAACATCGCCGACGTCGGCGCCCAGCACCGCACGTCCGAGCGGTGAGTCGGGTGAACAGACGTCCATCCCCAGCAGGGCATACTGCTCCGGAGGTCCCACCAGGAAGGTGGTGACGTCGGTCGGATCGTCATCGAAGACGACCGTGACGACCGAGCCGACCTGCACGGTGCCGTCCGCTGCCGGTTCGGCGTCTGCCGTGGACAGGGCGGCATACAGCTGTGCGAGATGCCGGTCGAGGGTCTCGAGGCGCGCCAGGGCGCGGTGGTAGGCGTCGTTGTTGTCCAGATCGCCGGCGGCGCGGTGATCGAGGACCTCGGCACTGACGACGGCTCGATCGCGGATCTCGGCGGCCAGTTCGCGCTCCAGCAGATGTCGGGTCAGGCGGGCCCTCGGGGCAGGTGTTGCGGTGGTCATCGTTGCTTCCTCTGCTTCAGTGGCAAGAGAGTGTTGACGTCCCGGTCAGGACGTCGCGATCAGGGGCCTCGCGCGGAGCTCGAGCATCGGATGGCGTGCCGCGATCTCCGCACGCGCGATGTGGTCCAGGTCGGTGCTGAGGGTCAGAATCCAGGGCACCGACTCGGCTGCCCCGCCCGCGGGCGATCCGACCCCCGAACTCGAGTCCCACGGATCGAGCTCGAGATCGCCGAGAATGTCCCGCGACAGGCTTTCCAACTTCGATGCGGTGAGCCGGCCCGACGGATCCGCGAACGCGAAACAGGCGTCCTTGCCCACCGGCACGCCGAAGTCGTCGACATCGTTTTCCCGATGCCACTGCCGGCGCAGGAGCAGAGAGTCGGAATCCTCGACGACAAGCGAAGACTTCACCGATTTCGGAAAAGCGTTGAATGCGCGCGACGACGCCTGGTCGAGAAATTTCCTCACCCGACTCTTCGATGCGCAGACTCGGATACGACATTCCATGACAACCGCTTGCACGGCGACTCTCCCTTTCACTGAAAACCGGCCTGTCGGGCCGGTGTCACGGACTCTAGCCGAAAAAAATATAAAAGCCAGTCGGCGCCGACCCCGGGCGACCGGTCTGTGAGATCTGCTGTTCAGCAGCAGATTCGGCGACTGGACTTTTATTTTTTCTGGGCTATGGTCACGGAGGTGAGTGGGTGCCCAACCCCACTTCATCATTCATGTCAGCGAGGAATCATGGCAGAGAAGAATTCCAGTTCGAAAAAACGCCGCCAAGAGTTGAAATTGCGACGCGAGAAGAAGCGTGCGAGTGAAGACAGCTCGATCATCCGAAAACGGAAGAATGTGGGATGACGTGGATCAGAACACGCGCCTCGCAGAGGTTCTCACGTATCTCCACGACCGTTTCTCGACGCTGGCCGCGGTCGAGCGGCCGCAGTCGGAACTCCTTCGCGGATTCCGGGCGGGCATGACGTTTGCACGTGTCTGCGTCCTCGACGAGATCACGACCGAGTCTCTCCGTCCCGACGCGTTCGTCGGCGCAGCTGTGTACTCAGGGGGTCTGCGCCGGGACTTCGACATCATCCAGGGACTGGCAGACCGGCTCGAGCGAGAGGGTCGGTGGGCCGCCGACCCCGATGACAGTGAGTTCCGGGTCGGCTACCACGCCGCGTTGGGGATCGCCCGCCATCACCTCGACGTGGCTCGCCGGACGCTCGACATCCAGGAAGCGCCGGCGGGAGTGCACCGGCCGGTCCGCAGCCGATCCCGACGAGCCGCGGCCCTCACCGCCGGATAGGCGCACCTGTGCGTGGGACGGGGCGCGAGGAGCACGTCCCACGCACGGCGCTGGTCGGATACGGTCAGCGTCGGACGCCGAGGCCCTTGGCGATGGTCGGCCACGCACGGTGGAGGTCTTGGTTCCAGTAGCCCCAGGAGTGCAGTCCGGACCTGAAGTCGTAGGTGACCTTCACGCCCGCCGCGTCGGCCCGACGCTTGAAACTCTGCGTGCACTGGAGAACGACACCTTCGAGAACACCGCCCACCGGGGAGGCGAGGCCGGCGATGCCCAGCGATGGATCGGGCAATCCGTTGCCGACGGCGACGTACATCGGCTTGCCCTTCAGTACCTCCACATGAGCGGCCGGGTTGTGGTCGTCCCACGTCGAGTGGCCCACCGGTCCCCACATGTTGTCGGGGTTACCGCCGCGGGTCGACACCGACGCGGCCGTGGCCTGACGGTATTCGGGTGAACCCTGGTCGAGGCAACCGCTGAACGCCGCGACACCGCGATAGAGGTCGGGATGGCGGACGGCGATCGACATCGCGCCCAGAGCGCCCATCGACAGTCCGCCGATGACATTGCGACCGTTGCCGTTGAAGCGCTTGTCCATCAGCGGGGGCAGTTCCTCGGTCAGGAACGTCTCCCATTTGTTCCGTCCCAGAACAGGATCGGTCTTCTGCCAGTCGGTGTAGTACGCGGCCATGCCGCCGATGGGCATGACGACGTTGACCGGTTTGTCTTCCATGAACTTCACGATGTCGGTCTGGAACGTCCAGCCGCTCTGCGTGTAGTTGGTGTAGATGCCGCCGTCGATCCCGTCGAGAAGGTACAGAGTCGGGCGGGGCTTCTCACGATCTCGGGGGAGCAGCACGCTCACCCGAACGGGTCGCTCCATGGCGGCCGAGTAGACCGTCACGGTCGAACGCGTGGGCGTCGTCGGCGACACCGACAGCACGCGCGTCACCTCACGACTCGGCGTAGTGCTCGGCGCCGCGGCGACCGATCCTCGGACGGCCAGGCTCGCGGTCATGACGACGACGCCCACGCACGCGAGTACGACGGCTCTCTGCCAGATCGACATTTCTCCCCCTACTGCTTTCCGACGGTGCGCCCCCACGCTCCGCGTCGGCGATATCCGCTCAATCATGTACTAGACGCCGCCGACCCGCCGAGGTATTGGACGAGTGTCCGCGTGTCCGCCACCTGAGCTTCGCCGAATATCGTCCGAACGGACTAGCACGACCGTCTGGAGTGGACCCTGGTGCTCGTGTTTGCGTCGAGATCGCGCGGGTACCCGTTCGTGACCAGGGCCGGCCCCATCGAGTGGGCTCATCAACGCGGCCGATCTGAACCACCGACATCGGAAGGACGGTTCTCAGTGAGCACCTACGTCACCGCGAATCCCACCACTGGCGTCACCGACCGGGAGTTCCCCGGTCTCGCCGACAACGAGATCGACGGGCTCGCGGCACGGTCGCTCGAAGCTTTCGAGAGCTGGCGGCGCACCCAGGTCGCGGAGCGTGCGGCCATCCTGTCCCGGACCGCGGATCTGTACGAGCAGCGTGCGGACGAGCTGGCGTCGACGATCACGACCGAGATGGGCAAACCGGCCAAGGAGGCGGCAGGTGAAGTGCAGCTCGCCGCCGACATCTATCGCTGGTACGCCGACCATGGCCCGGACCTGCTGGTCAGCGAGGAACTCGATCCGCAGGGCGCCGAGTCGTCGATCGTGCAGACGGCGCCGATCGGGCCGCTGCTCGGTGTGATGCCGTGGAACTACCCGTACTACCAGGTGGCCCGGTTCGCAGCTCCGAACCTGCTGGCCGGCAACACGATCGTCCTCAAGCATGCGTCGATCTGCGCGGCGTCGTCGGCGTTGATGGCGGAGATCCTGCACGATGCCGGGGTGCCGCAGGACGTGTATGCGAACGTGTACGCGAGCAGCGACCAGGTCGCGGAGCTCTTGGCGCATCCGGCCATCCGCGGGGTGTCGTTGACCGGCAGTGAGGGTGCCGGCGCCGCGGTGGCCAAGGTCGCCGCCGAGAATCTCAAGAAGTCGGTCCTCGAGCTGGGCGGCTCGGACCCGTTCATCCTGCTCGACTCCGCTGACATGGCCCGGACCACTACGATCGCCGCGCGGGCCCGGCTGTCCAACGCGGGCCAGGCCTGCAACTCGCCGAAGCGATTTATCGTGCTCGACGAGCTCTACGACGACTTCGTGCAAGGGCTGGTCGAGAAGTTCGAGGCGACGACGGTGGGGGACCCGGGCGATTCGTCGACGCGCATGGGACCGCTGTCGTCGATCTCGGCACGCGACACCGTCGCCGACCAGGTCAAGACCGCGGTGGACCAGGGTGCGACGCTGCGGACCGGCGGCGCCGCGCTCGATCGTGACGGTGCCTTTTTCCAGCCGACCGTGCTGACCGATATCACTCCGGACATGGATGCCTACGCCGAGGAGATCTTCGGCCCGGTGGCCATGGTCTACAAGGTGTCCTCGGCCGACGAGGCCGTCGCATTGGCGAATGACGTCGAGTTCGGTCTGAGCGGTTCGGTGTGGAGCACCGACACCGCGAAAGCCGAGGAGGTCGCCGACCGACTCGAAGTGGGTATGGCCTACGTGAACGAGCACGGCACCACGCTGCCGGGTCTGCCGTTCGGCGGCGTCAAGCGGTCGGGCTACGGCCGCGAACTCGGACGTTGGGGCCTGGGCGAATTCGTCAACACCAAGCTGCGGCGCACGGCAGCGAAGTAGTTCGCCGGAACCCGCGGAAGTTTGGACAAGACCGGGGGTTCCTGTAAGCGCCCCGGCCTCTGGTTCGACAAGCGGGTTACAGCACCGCGTGAACGTGAGCCCGAGACTAGCAGGTGGATTCGTCTTCCGACGAATCCGTGATCGGGTACTCATCGCCGCGAGCGGTTGACCCTCACCTCGACATCCTCGGGGTCGAGGGTCTTCTGCTCGCCGGTCACCACCCCGACGCGAACCGGATTCCGGGATGCGTCGGTGATCGTGAGCGGTGCGCCGTCGGGCTGGAGATGCTCGTTTCCCCACTGCATCAGCGACATGACGACCGGGAACAGGTCGCGGCCCATGTCGGTGAGCAGATACTCGTAACGGACCCGCTGGCCAGGCTCCTGATAGGGGACCTTCGAGAAGACGCCCGCCTCGGTCAGCTCTTTCAACCGGGCCGACGCGACCGCATCGGTGATGCCGACCCGGCGGGCGAACTGGTCGAACCGGGTCGCGCCGTAGAACGCCTCGCGCAGGATCAGGATCGCTGATCGGGTACCGACCAGCTCGACCGCCTTGGCGATCGAGCATTGCGTCGCCTCCCACCGATCTCGTTCCGCGAGCGGTCCCACCAGCTTCATCATGTGCTCCATCCTACCCTGACTTGACAAGTCCATAGTCAGGGCGTAGACCTCTGACTATGGCAGACAAAAGTCAGCCACACGGGGATCGTCGTCGACGATCCGACACCGATGGAGGTCAGACATGGCAACTGCAGTCATCGTGGACGCGGTACGCACGCCGATCGGCAAGGGGAAGCCGTCGGGCGGGCTCCACGACGTCCATCCGGTCGACTTACTCGCACACAGCCTCCGGGCGATCGTCGACCGTACTGGCCTCGATCCGGCCGAGATCGACGACGTGATCACCGGAGTCGTCAGTCAGGTGGGTGAGCAGAGTTTCAACATCGCACGGCGCGCCCTGCTGGCAGCAGGTCTTCCGGAGTCGGTGCCCGGTGTGTCGATCGACCGCCAGTGCGGCAGCGGTCAGCAGGCGATCGCATTCGCCGCCCAGGGGATCATCGCGGGCACCTACGACGTGGTCGTGGCCGCAGGGGTCGAATCGATGTCACGGGTGCCGATGGGTTCGGCCGCGGCCGGGACGTCGGACCTGAACGGTGTCGCGTTCGACGAGCGCTATCCCGACGGGCTCGTCGGGCAGGGGATCTCCGCGGAACTCATCGCCGCCCGGTGGGGAATCGCCCGCACCGCGATCGAAGAATTCTCCCTTCGGTCACACGAATTGGCGGCGCAGGCGACCAAAAACGGGATGTTCGACGACGAGCTCGCACCGATCTCCGGTCTGACCGCCGACGAGGGGATCCGGTTGGGCGGCACCCTCGAGAGTCTGGCCGCCCTGCGGCCCGCCTATTACGACGAGGCGATCGCGCGGCGATTCCCCGAGATCGACTGGAGGATCACCGCCGCCAGTGCCAGCCAGATCAGCGATGGTTCGGCCGCCGTCCTCGTCATGAGCGAGGAGAAGGCGGCGGAGCTCGGGTTGCGGCCGCGGGCACGGATCCACACCATCGCGGTCGCCGGCGACGATCCGCTCCTCATGCTCACCGCGATCATCCCGGCGACCCGAAAGGTGCTCGCGCGCAGCGGACTCGACCTCGCCGACATCGACCTGTTCGAGGTCAACGAGCCTTCGCTCCGGTTGTCCTGGCCTGGACACAGGAGCTCGGCGTCGACCTCGACAAGGTGAACGTCAACGGCGGGGCGATCGCACTCGGTCACCCGCTGGGAGCCAGCGGTGCCCGCCTGGCGACCACCGGGCTGAACGCGCTGGAACAGCGGGGCGGACGATTCCTGCTCCAGACGATGTGTGAGGCAGGCGGTCTCGCGAACGCGACGATCTACGAACGCCTCGGCTGAGTCGCGCAGGCGCCGGTCGGTGTCAACTGTCGGTGTGGCGTGCGCGCTCGACGGCCGCCGCCACACCGTGGTGCCACGGGACGCCATGCCCGGGCAGGACGGACTTCGCGCCGGTGGCGGCGAGTGCGTCGAGTGAGTCACGGTTCCGCTCGAAGTCGGCGGTTGCCGACCCGGCGATCAGCCGGGGCCCGTGCGCCCCGGTATACGGATCGAGGGTGACCAATGCGTCGCCGGCGATGACCGCATCGCGGTCGGGAAAGTAGAGGGATACGTGGCCGAAGGTGTGCCCGGGCGTCGGGATCACCTCGGCCCCTCCCGGGAGCTCGCCGTTGTCGGCGAAGGCGGACACATGGGCTTCGTCTATTCCGCGGACCCTGAAGGCTCCGGCAAAGGCCATGCGACTGAGCAATTTCCACGACGGCGGGTTGCGCAGCGGAACTCCGACGCGCGTGGCGTTCTGGTGCGCGTACCGATAGGGATGAGCGGCGAGCCACACATCGTCGCGATGGATGTGGACCGGGATGCGCCACTGCTTGGCCAGGCGTCGTGCGGTGCCCACATGATCGAAATGCCCGTGGGTGACGATCAATGCAGACACCGCATCGACGTCGTGGCCCAGATGGTGGATCGCGTCGACCAGGGGACCGTACGAGCGGGGCAGTCCGGCGTCGACGATCACGAGTCGGTCGCCGTCCTCGACCAGGTACTGGTTGGTGTACGCGTGTTCCAGGCGATGGATTCCCGGTGCGACGTCGCGTTGGAAGACCATGCCTCAGCGTAACCCCGCCGGGACGTCCCCAAACCCGGGTTCACCAGGGGAGTAGCCCGTTTTCGTCCTGCAACGTGCCGGAGGGTCCGTCTGCCCCGATCGTTGCCAGTAGCACGACGGTGCGTGCGCTGTCCTCGACGGGTCGGCCGCCGGTCATCACGGTTCCGGTGGTCATGTCGGTGTCGGTGAAGCCCGGTTCGATTGCATTGAATTTGATGCCCGGTTCGATCTTGGAGTACTGAAGCGTGAGCATCGACGCCGCCGATTTGGACGCGGCGTAGAGCGCGGCGGTGAGCCCGGACTCGGGGCGGTCCGGGTTTGTCACGGCCCAGAACGATCCCATGCTGCTGGACACGGTGACGACCCGCGGGTGATCCGATTTGCGGAGGAGTGGCAGTGCCGCTTCGGCGACTCGCACGATGCCGACGGCGTTGGTGTCGAACACCCGGGAAACGGTGGGACCGTCGACGACCCAGTCGCCGGAGATCCCCGCGTTGTGCACCAGCACGTCGAGTCGCCCTTCGAGGTCATCGACTCGTGCGAGCGCCGCGGCGACCAGCCACGACGAACCCGGCGCCGTGCCCGCAAAGAGGTCGTGCCGGTGGGCATCCAGAAGCTCGTGGAGACCCTCACCCAGCCGGCGTATGTCGAGGGACGGTACTTCGACATCCTGGCCGCGAATTCGTCGGCGTCTGCGCTCTCGCCCCGGTTCTCGGTGGGACGGAACCCACTTCGGGACATGTTTCTGGAGCCGGCCGACCAAGCGCTCTACCCGGATTGGCAACACTCGACGAAATGCCTGATCGGGAACCTGCGTCGTGCGATAGGAACCGACGTCGACGACCCGCGGTTCGTCGAGTTGGTGGGCGAATTGTCCCTGGCGAGCCCGTGGTTCCGCGAGCTGTGGGCCCGGCACGACGTCAAGGCGCAGTTCGGCGCGCCCATGCAGTTCGATCACCCGACGGTCGGGGAGATGACCCTCTATCGGGAGCGGATGAGCGTCGACAGCACGCCTGGCCTCGAACTCGTTGTGTTCCACCCGGAACCGGGTAGCGCAGATGCGGAGAAGCTGTCGCTGTTGTCCTCGGCGGCGCTGCCATCGGAGGGTTCTGACGCCGGTCGCGAATGGTCGGAGCGGTGACGCGGGGCGCGCGTTCACCGGTCAGATCAGTCCGAGTTCGACGGCCCCAGCCAGGCGAGCCCGGCCGGCACGAGCGCCTCGGTACCGGTGTCGATCGAAGTCGACAAGACCTCCCGAACAGTTGACCAATGGCCCTGTGACAGGGGGCTCCGCAGAGCGATTCTGTGAGAATGCAGGACTATGAAGTGCATGAGGAGTCCCGGACCGCCCAGGTGACAGCCGTTGCGAGGTCCACGATGGCAGTCGAGGAGATCGGGCCCTGGCTGAACAAGACCTACGGGGACATCGATCGCGTGCTGTCGGAACGTCAGGCGGGTCCCACCGGGCCGCCCTTCGCTCGCTATCGCATGCTCGGTGAAGGCCGATTCGAGATCGAGGCAGGGTTTCCCACGACGTCGCCGATCGACCCGGTCGGCGACGTCGGGCCCTCCGAACTACCGGGCGGGCAGGTCGCCGTCACCACCCACGCCGGACCCTACGACGCGATGGAGCCGGCGTACAAGGCTCTGGAGACGTGGGTGAACGAGCACGGCGGGAAGGCGGGCGATCCCTGGGAGGTCTACTTCAGTGATCCCTCCACCGATCCGGCGGGCTGGCGAACCGAGATCGTCCAGCCCTTTCGACCCACCGAACCGGAGTTGACGGCGGGTACCGGTCGCTGAGGCTCGCAGTTCGGGCGGCGTCGTAGCGGCGACGATCCCGGGAGGGTTCGTGACCTCGAGCGTTCGGCGAATCCGCAGTGGTCCGACCGCCAGGTGACCAGAAGCGCCAGAGCCGGCAGGAGTTCGGCGATGTCGGCCCAGTAGTGGCGATGTCGGCCCAGTAGTACGTGAGCGCGACTAGGCCGGCCCGGTTTGCGACGACGCTCGTTGCACTGCCGCTTCGAACGCTTGAACCCGGTGGCGGGACACGTCGTATCCCGTCCTGGCCAGGAGTGAGTCGCGCATCCCGGTGTTGACCCGGCCGGCGATACTCGTCCACCACGGCTTGTGACTACGGGGTAGATCCGCGAGCAAACGGTCGGAGGCGACGGTGAACACCGGTGCGAGTCGCAGGTAATCGGGACGGAACTCGCGAAGGTCACGGTCGGGGTATCGGTCCAGGTGAAGCGCGGCCAGCGCACGCGGTAGGTCGGCGTCGATGTGCGCGGCCACTCCCGCGAGGAGTCCTTTCACGACCGGCTCGTGCGGCCGGTCCGGATCGACGATCTCGCACGTCGACCACGCGACCTGCCATGCGTCCTCGACTACACCCCCGTTGCGGTAGGCGTCGAGGTTGCCGGCGTAGTACCGGTGGAAGACCGGGATCAGGGCGAGGACCCAATCAGGGTGTGTGAGGCCGAGTTCCAGTCTTCCGGTGGCCGCCTCGATCATGGTTTCGGTGACGTACTGATAGACCCTGGCGAACCACTGCTTGGGGTCGTCCGCGCCGGCGAGCTCGTCGGCGATCTCCTGCTGCAACACACGGATCTCGAGGGCTGAGGAGACGAGGTCGTCCAGGTTGTGAGCGGTCCTCCGGGGAAGTTCGTCCGGAGAGGTCAGCGTCGCCGTGTCGAGGTCTCGGGCCAGCGACTCCATCTCCGTCAGCGAGCGCTGCACCTCGCGTCGGATCTGCCAAGCCATCAGATGCGACAACGGACGGGGGAAGAGCGTCATGTCCACCGTCCACTGCACCTCGACACCCTCCGAGGTCTCGACGACGCGCTGCTCGCCCCGATGTTCCACCAGCAGCGGACCCCCGTCGTAGACCCGGTAACGGAAGGTTCGTGGGAACTCTGCGTACTCGACGACTTCGCGGAGCCGGATCCTTCCGCCGGGGAGCGTGACCATCCGCAGCGCACCGGCGGTGTCGGGACGATCCTGCGGGCCGAGTGAGATAGGAGTGATCGGCGCGGTCGACCACCGGCACATCTGGTCAGGGTCGGTGAGTAGATGCCAGGCGGCCTCCGGGGTGCAGTCGAGGTTCTGCCGGAGGGTGAAAGTGGCGGTCATGCAACGGTCTCCAGGTGTCCTTTGTCAGCGGAGTCATAACGGTTCGAGGCGATACGGCGGAGGTCGAGCCCCAATCTCGAGGTGACGAAACGGAGTTCGCGGCGGGCCACCGCGTGCTCAGAGCCGAGCAGACCGAACCAGCGTGCGATCTCCCTGGACCGGATTGCCGGCCGAGCCAGGGTCACGAGGTGGTGCATCGGTGTGGAGCGCAAACCCATTGCGGTGGCGACCTCGTCGTCAACCCATCTCGCGGACACCGATTCGAACAGAGTCCGTAGGAACGGACGCGACAGGACGTGGACGATGTCGTTCAGTGGACCAGGTAGTCCGAGGTTGGTGCGATAGCCGTCGTCGAGAAGCGCTTTGACGAGTTCCCTGGACTCCGGCGGCGGTTCCAGGCGGAAGTCCTGCGCGATCCGATCGGTGCGGCGAGCGTCGCCGAAGTTGCGGGGGAGTCGGTGCTCCTCGATTCCCATCACCCAGCCGACCCACCTCCAGAGGTGGGTCATCGCTTCCATGTCAGCGCGCGTGTAATGGATTCCGAAGTCTTTGGCGACTCGCAGCGGCAAGACGAGGAACCTGCGGTGATGGTCAATTGGGAGTAGGTCTGATTGATCGGGACGCCCCACTGCTCGTCGTCCCAGTGGCCGTGCATGTGGAGGTGATGCCGAACCATCGCATGCACCAGCCGGATTCGTAGCGTCTCCGACCATCCGGGTTCGCCGGGGTCCATCATCCCCGGGGCGGTGGCCAGGGTGACCCATCGGCCGGTGGCGACGACGCGATCCCAGGTGCCCTCGGTCAAGCGGCCCGTGGCGACCAGCGGCCGGGTGAATCCGCGTGCCCGGTATCCGTAGATCAGTGACTGGTACAACGTGCTCGACTGGAGTGACCCGAAGCGCCACCAGGCCTCGGCACCCGCACGCGCGAGGGCGGGATCGAACCAGGAGGGAAGGTCCGTCGCCACCTCGAGGAAATGACGCAATGCGGGTGGTGCATCGGAGATCTCGGTGGGGCTGTCGAGGGCCGCGGTGATGTCCGACCATGCCCAACCCCGGCCGGAATACATCTCCGCGATCACCGCATCGGCTGCGGCGTCGCCGAGCATCAGGCCGTCGGCCATCGCGTCGACGGCGTCGGGATGCTCGGCTCTCACGTCCGTCCAGTTGCGCGCGCCGGTGATGGCGGCTGCGCGTTCGGGACTGACTGTCCACACCGAGGTCATAAAATACAGTGTGTCTTTTAGGTGGGCGTCGGTCAAGGTCTGCTGCTCGGTGCTGCGCCTCCCGCGCCTTCGAAGCCTGACCAGATGAGTCGATGCAAGTGGTCGACGAGGTCGGCACGAGGGATGCTTCGCGTTCGTGACCACCATCCGACGGCCGAGGAAACCGCTCCGACGAGGGCGTATGCCCAAGGTTCGGCGGGGGAGTCGTCTGCGCCGCGCGCCCGGAAACCGGCTCGCAGGATGTCTGCGACGGTTTCGACGATGGCACCGGGAGTGTTCTCGGCCGTCTGATCGAGCCGTCCGGTCAGTAGGTGGGCCAGCTGGGGTTCGTCGTCGAACCAGGCGGCCAGGATGTCGATGGCGGCGCGCGTCTGTTCGGCGGGATCGGCGGTTCCGCCGACGACCGAGGTGAGTCGCTCGACAATCCGTCGTGCATGTCTGGTTGCGAGCGCGTCGACCACCCCATCGCGGTCGTTGAACGCCGCGTACACCGCGGAGCGGGTGAGGCCGGCAGCTTTGGCGACTTCCGCGAGCCCGACCGCGGCGCCGGACTGGCGGATGGTCGCCTCTGCGGCGTCGAGCAACATCTCCCGTCGCGCGTCGAGGTCGACCGGGGGTCCCGGTGGTCTACCTCGACCGCGCCGGGTCGATTCTGCGGCCATCTGCACCTCCCGGTCATATCTGCGGTCCTCGTGACCTCAGGACTGCCCGGGGGACAACCCTACTCGCGCACCCGGGGGCGAAGGGGCGGCCAGATCGGTCGAGCCCTACTCGCTGCGAAGCCTGTCGAGGTCGGTCGTGGCCACGACGGAGAGGCGGTCCAGGATCTGCTCGTACGCAGGAGATCGTCGATGCACCAGCGAGGTGTGGGTTTCGCCGGCCACCAGGTGCAACTCGGCGCTGCCGCCCGCCGCCCGGACTGCGGCGGTGTAGTGCCGCGAGTTGTCCGGGTCGACGTCGTCGTCGGCGAGACCGTGGAAGAGGATCACCGGCATTGCGGGATCCAGGTTCTGGATCGGGTCCACCGATGCGTACCGATCGGGCACCTGTTCCGGTGTGCCGCCGAGGATCTGCTTGATGACCCGTCCGTTGCCGTGGTTCACGGCGTAACGCATGTCCAAGGGGCCGGAGATGGAAACCACTCGGGATGGGCCGAATGCCGGACGTGAGCCCACTTCATCGTCGTCGAGGCGGTGTCGCGTGCCTGCCCAGACGGCCAATTGCGCACCGGCACTGTGGCCGATCACCAGCTCGTCGTCGATGCTGAGTTGAGGATGTGCCTCGGCAATCGCGGGTACGTGGTCCAGTGCGCGGGCCACGTCGTGGAAGGTCGTCGGCCAGCCGCCGCCCGTGCCTACGCGGCGATACTCGACGTTGTAGACGGCGAGTCCGCGGGCGGCGAGATCACGGGCCATGTCGTCGAACTGCTCTGCGCCGGCGCGACTCTCCCAGCCGCCGCCGTGAATGATGGTGACGAGAGGAACGGTTCCGTCCCCGTGGTCGCCCGCGGGTAGGTACAGGTTGGCCCAGTTCTCGGCCGGGTCGGCGTCGGCGGGATCGAGATACTCGATGCGTTCGATGTCGATTCCGTCGGAACCCTGCGGGACCGGCGGAGCTGCGGTGGGCGCGTGGGTGGTCTCGGTTGCCGCCGTGGACGAGGGCTGCGGGGATTCGCCGGAATCGGTGGAACATCCGGCGGATCCGACGACGAACACAGCCGCTGCGGCTGTTGCGATCAAATGATGTACGCGCACGCCGAATTCAATCATGCCGGCGGCGGTCTCGGGGTGGGGAAATCGTGACCGAAACCGCGGGCGCCCGGCCGGATCAGACCTCGGCGTCCTGAGGGTCGGGGTCGGTACGACGGTCGGTGTCGGAGAACACGTCCTGTCCGGGTTCGCTGTCGAGGACTTCCCGCCGGAACATCAGCATGAAGCCGAAATACAGACAGCCGACCAGGATCAGCCCGCCCACGATGATCATGGGGACGGTCGCGTCGATGGGGGAGAGCAGGATGACGACAGCACACACCGACCACACCAGGGCGGCCACGGCCACCGGCAACTCGAACCGACCGAGGTCGAAGGCACCGCGCTTGCGGTCCAGGCGTTTGCGGACGGCCAGATAGAGAATGACGACGAGTCCGTAGGTGATCGCGGGGAAAAGAGTGCCCGCGGTGATGAGTTCGATCAGCGCGTCGCCCGGCAGCACGATCATCACGACGATCCCGATGACCAACGGGAGCACGGTGGCCGGGATCGGGGTCTGGGACCGCTTGTTGACCCGTCGCATCACCTGATGCGCCGGGAACCGCCCGTCACGCGACATCGCGAACACCATGCGTGCACACGACGTCAGCGACACCAGTCCGCCGCCGAAGAATGCGATCGCGATCACCACCAACAGGATTCGCTCCATCGGAGCTCCGAACTGATCCCGCATGATGGTCGCCACCGGCGATTCCGACGCGGTCACCTTGGTGATGTCGTCGATCGCCACGGTCAGTCCGATGAGGAACAGCATTCCCAGGATTCCGGCCGCTGCGACCGAGCCGACGATGGCCCGCGGCACCGTGCGGTGCGGATCCTTGGCCTCCTCAGCCATGTTCGCCGCGGAGTCGAAGCCCACCAGTGTTGCCAGGCCGACGATCATCACGGCCATCAAGCCGCCGCCGAAGGCGAAGTATTCTGTTGAATCCGCTGCGACGCCACGTGATCCGAGGTTGGCGGCCGAACCGTCGCCGGTCACGGCGACCGCCACCAGCAGCGCGACCACCAGCACCACCACGATCGTCACCTCGACGCCCACTGCCAGCGAGTTGATCAGCCCGACGAGTCGGGTCGATGCGATCGCGAGCGCCGCTTGCACCAGCAGAATCACGACGGTGAGGATGCGGGCGGTCTGCTCGTCGGGGGTCATGTTGAACAATGGCATCAGGCACTGGCTGGCCATCGCGAAGTCGATTGCCATGAGTCCCACAACGAGGTAACAGAAGGTCAGCCAGCCGAAAATCCAACCCACGCGAGGGTTGGCGAGCCGAGACGCCCACTGGTACGACGATCCACTGAGCGGGATGCGGGCGGCGAACTGGGCGATGACCAACGCCACCAGCATCTGACCGGCCAGCGCGATCAGCCAGGTCCAGATGCCCACCGGGCCCGCGTTGTTCAGCAACATGCCGTAGGTGCCGAAGATCCCGACGGCGACGGAGATGAACGCGAACGATACGGCGAACACCTGGAACGAGCCGAGCGTGCGTTTGAGCTCTGGGGTGTAGCCGAACTCGGCGGACACCTCGTTCGCATCACTGTGGGATGACTGATTGCTCATCTGGCCTCCGCCGCTCAGGTCAGATCAAACCTAGACAGCGACGGTCACGAACGACGCAAAACGCCGAAACGTCCTCCGGTCGGCCTACGCGGTGAACGGGTGCACGAACAGCGAGGGCCTCGGACAGGTCAGTGTGTGTGGCCCTCACGCAACACTTCGGTGACCGAGCGGAACATCGTGGACTTGATGGCGCCGAGGGTGTTCGAGTCCTTGCCGACGAGCGGCTTGAGCCGATCGAGCGCGCTGGAGACGATGGCGTGCTCGTCGGCCACCGAGTCGGCCAGTCCGACTGCGACCGCTTCCGGTCCGGCGTAACGGTGTCCGGTGGTCATGGCGGTCAGTGCGGCCTGGGGTGTCAGCTTGGCCTGGATGAGCGCAGCCATGCCGGGGGTGAACGGGATTCGGATGTCGACCTCGGGGAAGCAGTAGTAGCCACGATCTTCACGCATCACGCGATAGTCGTGAGCGAGGGCGAACATGGCGCCGGCGCCGAACGCATGACCGTTGACCCCGGCCACTGTCGGCAGCGGGAAGTTCAACAGCCGGGCGAAGAGTTCCTGCACCTGTCCGACGTAGGAGTCGGCCTTGTCGCCGTTGGCGAGGAGCCAGTCGAGGTCGAGTCCGTTGGAGTAGAACTTGCCCGAGCCCACGGTCACCAGACCGCGGGCGTCGGATTCGACCTTGTCGAGATGGGTGCTGACTGACTCGAGAAAGCGGGGGGAGAAACGGTTTTCGTCCTCGCCGAGGATCAGGACTGCGATGTCGTCGTGGAATTCCAGTGTTGCGGTCATGTTCGGTTCCTTGTCCGTGGAGAGTTGTTGTCGCAGCGGCTGATCAGTTGGTTCCAGGAGGGGCGAGTGACAGCACGGCGCGGACGGCCGCGGCGAGGCGTTCGCGGACCGCGGCGTCGGCGGTACGTCGGCCGCGGAGAAGGAGGGCGGTCGGGAGCTCGACGACGCAATCTCTGATGACCTCCACCGTCTGGCGGTCGGTGCGTCCCCAGACCGCGTGCGCCAGCGTCCGGAACAGGTCGACGAGAGCTTGATCGAGGTCCCGGAGTTCATCGGCCAGATCGTCGGGTAGATCGGCGTTCCCGAGTAGTTCGCTTCGGTCCACGGTGAGCAGGAATCGCCCGGACAGGGGCTGATCGAGAGCGAAGCGCGCCGGGGCGTCGGCGGCAACGACGACCGCCTCGACGGCGATGTCCCGGCCCCGCCCGGAGTCGAGGGTCGCCTCCACTGCCTCGCGTTGCGCGGTCAGGAAACGCTGTGCGGCGCGCAGCCATACCCGCCCGACGAGACCCGCTCGCGAGCCGAAGGCGTGATAGATCGCACCGTTGGACACTGCCGTCGACTCTGAGAGGCTCGCACCGTGACTGCAGCAGCGCCCGATTGGACCGCCAGCGCCTCGGCGGCATCGAGCAACTGCTCGAGGTCATGAGTTCTGGGCCGGGGCACGAGAAAACGGTAACAGAGCAGTTGCTCTGTTACCCGCTGTGATCCCCGCCATGCGACTGATTCGTGACGACGCTCGTGAGCTGCCCTAACGATGTACCCGTTGCATCCGTATGATCACGCCCATGTCTGGTCTCTCGTCCCTGATTCGACGCGCCTCACGTGACACCCGCCCCGCCGCCGGCCGTAACCGGTCGCGGTTTGCCTCGGTGGGACTGGCGATCCTGGCCACCGCGATGTCTCTCGTCGTTCTCGCTCCGAACGCCCAGGCCGATCGGGTGATCAACGGGATCGTCGTCGGCGGGAAGATCGAGGAGGCCTACTCCAAGACCGGCGGTTTCTGGAAGTGGGGCGCACCGACCGGTCCCGAACGGGCGTCCGCCAAGCGTGGCCGGTACCAGACCTTTTCCCGCGACGTGTCGTTCTACTGGCACCCGACGGTCGACGCCGGAACGGCTCATCAGGTCGGCGGCGCGATCCGGACTCGCTGGCAGAAGATCGGCGCCGAGCGCGGCGCGCTGGGCTTCCCCACGACCAACGAGTACAAGTCGGGCAATGGGCGGACCAGCGACTTCCAGGGCGGCACGATCACCTGGTCCAAGAACGGCGGCGCCCAGATCGTCTGGGGCGGGATCTTGCAGAAGTGGCGCGCGCAGGGGGCCGCGAAGGGGTACTACGGCGTTCCGCTCGGCGGCGAGTACCGCATCGGCAGCCGCTTTGCCCAGGACTTCCAGAACGGCACCATCTTCTGGCCCTGATCCCCGGGTAGCGTGGGCGCTCATGATGCGTGTGCGCGCCGCGGTGGTCCTGGTCGCCGCTGCTCTCGTCGTTGCGGGCTGTTCGGCTGCCGACGGTGAGCGTGACAGTGACGTCGGTGTCGCCCCGACGGTGACCGAGACGGTGACGTCGACGCCGCCGTCCGAGACCGGTTCGACGGCGTCCGATGTGCCGACCGATGGCGAGAGCGCCGGTCCGAAGACCGCGCCCGCAGGTGAGGGCGCTCGACTAACCGTCACCGACATCCGTACCGGCTCGCACGACGGATTCGATCGGGTCGTCTACGAGCTCGGGGGCAGCGGCCGGCCCGGTTGGCGCGTCGCCTATGTCGACGAGGCGCTCCAGGACGGAAGCGGCTTCCCGGTCGATGTCGCGGGTGGAGCGATCCTGGAAGTCCAGATCACCGGGTCGGCGTACCCCTTCGACAGCGGGGTCGAGCCGTATGCCGGTCCCGATCCGATTCGTGCACAGCCAGGCGGGTCGGTGGTGGAGGTGCGGGGCGCGCTCGTATTCGAAGGTGTCACACAGTCTTTCATCGGGGTGTCGGAACGCGGAGCTCCTTTCACCGTCGACGTGCTGACCAACCCGACGCGACTCGTCATCGACGTGCAGCGCTGACCGCCGGTGTACCCGCCGCCGTAAACCTAGTACGGTGTACGGAGTAAGGCGCCGGAAGGAGCGAGCATGCCCACGTCACCGCGAACTGTCACGCCGCCGCGCTGGCTCAAGCCGATGAACAAGGTGTTCCTGTTCCTGCAACGCTTCGGTGGGATGAAGGAGTTGCCGGTCCTGATCGTGCCCGGCAGAAAGAGCGGGAAGCCTCGGCGGACGCCGCTGACCGTCGTCGCCGTGGACGGGGGCCGCTACCTCCTCGAAGGATTCCCCGGGGCCGACTGGGCTCGCAACGTCCGCGCCGCCGACGGGCTGGCGCAGCTGTCGATTCGCGGGGACGTGACCGATGTCCGTCTTGTCGAACTGCCCGCCGACCAGGCGGTGCCGGTACTCCGCGCCTGGCCTGAACTGTCGGGCAGTGACGGACCGAAGATGATGAAGGATGCCGGCGTGGTCACCGACGTCACCCCGGACGCTTTCGCCGCCGTTGCGGGACGCTGTGGGGTGTTCCGAATCGACCCCCGCTGACCCGCGCCGCCGGGCTGTGGTGACCTTCGGTCGCCGACGACGGCGATGCGATGTTTACCGATACGAACGAATGGCTATATTCCCTCCCGGTCAACGTATCGGAACACCAGGAGGAACGACGCATGGTCGCACTCATCGTGGGACTGTTCGCCCCAGTGGGGCTCACGGTGTTCACTGTCGGCATGGATCGTTTCCAGCGCCGCATGGAGTATCCCGGCGGCAATCGGCGACGCGACTCGCTCGACACGGCGTCGGAGGCCGGCGCCACGACGCCATGTCCCGACCAACTCCCGCGTGCGGAACCGGCAGTCCTGAAGCTCGCCTGACTTCGGTTTTGTTGGTACCGGTTCTCGAGATGGCCGACTGTGGCGCGCCGGCGGCGGAAGTCTGACGGCCGAAGGGGTGCCCCCGGTGCTCTGGCGATGAAGCCTCTGCAAGTCGTCCGGTATCGGTCGCCCCGGCACCGCTGACCGGCCGCCCTGTGCACGGGTCCGTCAGTGTGCGTATTCACGGGAATCGGTTGTGTACTCAGGGATTCCGTAGTCGTCGAGGCGCCTCCTGACGAGTTCGGTGATGTATTGATCGGCGAGATTCTGCAGAACCGGGAGTTTGCCGGCGATGCGGACCGCGGCGAACCGGCCGGTCAACCACGGCGCGGTCGCGGCTGCACGCGCGAGGTCGGCGATCGAGAGGTCGACGCCCATGTCGGCAGCCTTCCTGAGGTTTCCCTCGCAGAAGGCGGCCGCGAAAGCGAGCTTGCTGTAGCTCTTTTCGACGGCGTCGGCTACACGGTCGAAGGGGCTCTCCGACGGGCGCAGGTAGGCGTCCATCGTGGAGCTGACGAGTTTGCGGCAGTCGTCGTCGTAGCCGTGGCGCAGGGTTGCGGCCCGCGCGTTGAACAGGTCGACGATCTCCTGCGCGGAACCGGGCAGCAGTTCCTCGGGGAGTCCGAGCAGGAACCCGCGGTAGCGATGGAACTCGACCATCGCCCGCTCGTCGTAGGGGAGTTCACGGTTGGCCCTGACTGCCTTGTCTGCCTTCTGATAAGGGCCGATCATGCCTGCGGGGAACTGGTCGATCTGGGGGACCGGCAGGCCGTAGATCCTGGTGTCCCAAGTTCGTTTCCTGCTGTTGCCGTGGCCGGTCCGCTGCAATGCGTTGAACCGGACCATCGAATGCATCAGGCGCACCATCACGGTCGCCTCGAAGCCCGGACCGAAACGCCTGAGACCGCCCGGTAGCGCCGTGACCGCGAAGTAGGCGGTGGTCTCGTTGACACGGTGTGCGGCTCGGGTGCCCGACAGCGCGCCGGTGATCGTCATCGGCAGCGCCGCATAGCTGTTGGTGAAGGTCGCGAGGAATGCGCCCCGGGTCATGAAGGGTGACACGAGCGCGGCATACAGACGGGAGTATGCGGCGCCGTCGTCGATGAGATCGAAGTCGATCCAGTCGGGCTTCTCCTGCATCACGGCGATGAGTTCGCCGATCTCCGGGGGAGCGTCCGGAACATTCTCCGCGCCCGAGCGGCATACGCGTCGAACGAGACTCACGAGTTCGGAGACCGGATACTGCGCAGACAGTGCAGCCACCCGATCGGCGGGCACGTCGGCCAGAAATGTCGATGTGTGGACCAGTTCCATCAGACGCGGGTCGTTCAAATACTTGCTGCGATCGCCCAATCGACGCGGCAGCGCAGACTCGACATCGGGGTCGGTGGTGAAACGTTCCGGGGTCGTGTCGAAGTCGAAGTCGCCATACAGCTCGGGCAACTCGTCGGCCTGCCGTGCGACCCGCTCCGCCAGTTCTGGGTAGTAGTGCGCCATCCCGACCTCTCAGTCACCGTCGACGAGTCATTGCTCTCATCGCCATTGGAGCAGGTCTGGCGACCTGCCATGACCGATTTGGGACATTGCATCGAAAACGTCTCACCTGGTGACATGGCATCGAATCGTGTCCGCCTACGATGAGGACCTGCCGACGTGGGGCGTCGAGCCGCTAGACTCCGACACGATACTGGTTCGCGCGTACCGGATTCGCTACGTGTCGATGTCCGAGAGGAAAACATGACGCGTGTGGCTCTCCGTCTTGCCAACCTTGCTGCTGGAATGTTCGTCGTCGCGCTGATCGCTGCCGGCTGCGGTGGTGCCGACGCGAACGACACGTCATCGAAGGCATCATCGGCCGAGGCTTCCGTCTCCCCGTCAGACGCCGACGATCGGACGGTTGCGGAGACCAGCACCCCGGGGACGCCCGCTACGGTGACGATCACGGGGGTGGACGACGTCGCGGTGACTCTGGTCGGCCCGCTCGCAGTCAAATACGCGGCGGCGACCGACGCCCAGAAGCGGGCCATCGGCATACCGCTGACCGGGGATCACAATGCCGGAACCCGAGACAGCGGCGTCGTGTACCAGCAATTCCAACGCGGCGTGATCATCGCGAAGAACGCCAACCCCGGGACACCCGCGTATATCGTCACCTCGGGAAAGATCCGGGATGCATGGAATACCGAACGTGCCCCGGACGGCGTGCCGTTACTCACCGGCAAGAACGGCTCGGCCGGGCCGCTCGGTGTGCCCACGAGCGACGTGACCACCGACGGTGACCTCGAAGTGGTGACTTTCGAGTACGGCACCATCTCGGAGAACACAGCAACCGGCGACGTCATCGTGACGGTCAACGGCAAGGTCGTTCCGTCGGGCCTGAAGTGAGCGGCGGCTGCGTAGGCGAGGAGTTCGCCGGGTTCAGACGATCAGGCCGACGGCGAGCGCGATCACTGCGAGCGAGGGAACCACGCCCTGCTTGAGTGCGGCCGCGATCTTGTCGGGGCTCGACAGCGCCAGAACCAATGCCGCAGCGACCATCGACGCGGTGCCCGTGAAGACCAGCGTCGCCCCGACGGCGTCAGATCCAATGGCGTACAACACGATTCCGACGAACACCGCGATCGCGAGGAACAGGTTGTAGAACCCCTGGTTGAAAGCGAGTTCCTTCTGAACTGTCGCTTCCTCCACCGTCCCGGTGCCGAACGTCGCGCGGGCGCGCTCGCTCGTCCAGGCGATGGATTCCAGATAGAAGATGAGGACGTGGAGGAGCCCCGCGACCGCGGCGAGTACCAAACCTGCGATGACCATTGTGAACTCCTCACGCGTGCTCGCTTCGTCGGAAGTAGTGCGTTCCGACCAGTGTGCCACTGGGACGCCTCCTCGGAACCGCTGCGCCCGCCGCGGGATCTTGCCCGGAATAGTCGGTTGCTGCTGCTGACGTGCTCTGCATTCCGAATTCCACCCGGCCCGGAACGGTATTGGCGTGCACCCATAGACTTTCCGGCAGCCGGCGCCTGCTTACGGCCGCCGAACGGGTGATGAGCGTGGAGGCTGGAGTATGGCGGAGACCGGTAAAAGATTCTCGTGGGTTGTGGCGCTGGCGATCGTGGTCGGCCTGATGATCGCCTATGTCTCCGTCCTGGTGGTCTACGCCAAAGGTGGAACCGATGACGGTGCGGAAGCAAGTAGACCAGTGGCGAACGGCGTCGTGGTGTACCTCGATATCAACACGGTCAACGGCGCCGACTTCGAGGTGGCCGGCACCGTCTCGATCGATGCCGGTGGTGATCTGCTCGATGGTCGAGGCGACCTCAAACAGGATCTGACCGTAGACGTTTCGCCGACGGTCTCCGACACCGAGCTGACGTTCCCCGCCGGTACACGCCCCGGGGTTCTGCCGGTGTCGTTGTACAGCGACGGCGACATCCGGCTCTGGCCGTTCGACAGATACGTCGCGGAGTCGGTGACGGTACAGGCGTTCGGTCCGAACGATGCCGCGTTGCCGACAGAGGTCGTGCTGATCGACTCGCTGATCGGCTGGGACATCAAAGCCGGGGACACCGTCGCCGGCGGAAAGGCGTTCCCGGTCACCTCGTCCAGGGCGGCCGCATCGCTGGCCTTTGATCTCGCGTTGTGCGCGATGCTGGTCGTTCTGCCGATCTGCACCCTGTTCGTCTCGATCCAGACGGTCCGCCACCGCAAGGCGTTTCAGCCTCCGATGGTGACCTGGTTCGCCGTGATGCTGTTTGCCGTGCTACCCCTGCGCAACATCTTCCCCGGTTCGCCCCCGTTCGGATCATGGGTCGACTACTCGGTGGTTCTCTGGGTCCTCGGTGGTCTCGTCGCGTCGCTCGCGCTGTATGTCGTCGCGTGGTGGAAACAGGCTCCCTGATCCGGGGCACGTTGAAACGCGCGTAGCCTTTGCGGGTCCTCCCGGGATCGCGGTGACGACGCCTGGGCGCGATCGGTTCGTCGTCAGGTTTGGCCGGCACTCACGTAGACAACCCGGGGCGCTCGTTCACAGGCGCACCCTACTCGCGCAACCCAGATGGACGGCCACGTCCGGGAGTGGCGACGAGTGCCGTCCCGACCACGTTCTGCGACGATGGTTCGATGTTGCGTAACACCTTCGACCACGGCAGTCCTGCACCGCGGGGGTGGAAACGGCTGCTGCAAGACGTCGACTGGGCGCGGGAGCTGTTCGGTCGGGCCGAACGATGAGTTGTCCGGCGACTCCAGCGTCGCTGATGTCGGCTCTGCGGGTCCGCACTTCGTTCCGCCAGGGCATGCCGACGACCGAATTGCGGATGAACCTGCCCCCCGAAGCGGTGTGGGCAACGATCACCGATGTGAACGCCTGGCCGAGATGGGGGCCCACTGTCACAGGGGCACGCGTGAACGGAGACGTCGAGTTGGCGTCCGGGGCACGCGGGACGATCACGACTATCGCTGGGGTGCCGCTGCCTTTCGAGGTCACCGAGTTCGTGGATGGACGGTTGTGGGCCTGGAGGGTGGCAGGTGTGAACGCGACGCGGCACGAGGTGATTCCGATGGCGGGCGGCTGCGTTCTCAGCTTCGGCGCGCCGGTCTGGGCAGCGGCGTATCTGCCGGTAATGGCCTTTGCGTTGCCGCGCATCGAACGGATCGCGGCGCGTCTGGAATAGGGGACGGGCCGTGGTGTCAGGGTCGCGTGCGCTGGGCCTGGTATTCGACCATTTCTTGGGAGAGGAGTTGGCGTATTCGTGGATTGTGACTGCAGGCGACCGCGAGGAGTGTCAGTAGTATCCAGCTGCTCAGTGCGCTGGCGACGACCACGACGAAGGCTGTGGTGTTGCCGCCGGTGATGTGGTCGCCGGCGCTGTGGCGGGCCCAGAGCCGCCAGTAGATCATGAGGTTGACCGTGAGCCCGATCCCGTAGGACAGCAGATACGGGACCCAGGTGCCGTCTCGCAGACGAGCCGAGAAGGGCTCTTGGCGTAGGGGGAAGACCACCGAGAGTACGTTGCCCACTCCCAGCCAGATGAAGACCATCGTGATGAACTGGTCGACCATCGCGATGGGGTTGGTGCCGGCGGTGAGGGAGAGCACGGCCATCACCGGCGTGCCGGCTGCCGTCACCAGGACCGCCATTGCGAGATTCTTGACGATCAGCAATTGCCAAAGGCGTTGACCACCTGTCAGGCGGCGGCGTACTCGGCCGGCTTCGAAGCACAGAGCGTTGGTGCACACCACGCTTCCGACGATCACCGAGAACACATACAGGGTCAGTGATGCGGCGTCGTCGTACCGTCTCCATCCCAGGGTGTGGTAACTCACCACCAGCGCCGCGCTCAGAGCCAGGGTGATGGCGATACGCAGCAGTATCGAACGCGGTTGCCCGGCGACTATGTGACGTATTTCGGCAATGACGTCGCGGCCCAGCCCTGGGAGGGAGTCGGTGAACCTGAGTGCGGCGATTCGGCTCAAGGCTCGTCGGTTGGGCGTGGGCGTCGGTATCCCGGCTGCCCGCGCCGCGGCCAGAGTCGCCTGAGCGACAGCAACGTTGGCCAGAGACGCTGCGATCACGGCGTCGGCCGTCGCTTGATGTGGCGTGGGTGCTGTGCCGGAGTCGGCCACGACTGCGAGCACAGTGTTTTCGGCGCGTTGGGTCCAGAGAGGTGAAGCCCCCTCTGCGGCAATGTCTTTGATCGGGCCATCGGCGAGCCGACTAGGACGTCGGGATCTTCGCCTCAATGGGCGTTCCAACCCAACGATGCAGGAATGCGCGTAGTTCCTCTGGCGAACGAGGAGGGTCGCCGGGGTCGACGAGGAGTGACTGGACGAATCGGAGCATGACCTCGAGTTCGCGGATGATGCAACTCGCTACCGACTACTTGACATAATTACTATTATCGGCACTTTAAAACCAGCTGGGGGACAGGCACTTTTGCTAGAAAGTGACATAACTTGGACTGAGGTCGGGCACGAACTGGGGCTGTTCCACACCTGCTCCAACGACCTGATGGCAGATAATGACGGGGCCCGCGGAACGTCCTACACACCCACCGGCCTCACCCGCGGCCTGTACCGCAACAAGTGGGGACTCTGATGACCCACCACCGAGCAACACGACCGGCGGCCCTCACGCTCGGCATCGCCGGCATCTTCGCCGCTGCCACCCTGACCGCGTGCGGCGAACAAACCGTCGATGAGGGCATCCCACCCCTCGAATCGGCCACGGCCACCTCAACCGCCCATGCGGACTCATTCACTGACACCTCTGACTTACGTAATCTGGTGGCGATCTCCACACACGTCTTCACCGGCCGTGTCGAATCAGCTGCTGGCACCAAGGCACTCGGGCCGCTCCCCGAAACTCAGTACAGCGTGCTCACCAAAACAGCGATCAAGGGCGAAGTCCCCGAGAGCGTAGTAGTCAACCAGCAAGGCGGAGCAAGGACGGTGTCTACATTTCCGTCGACGGCGACACACCCCTCAAGGTCGGCCAGTGGTACCTGTTCGCCACCCGCTACCTCGAGTCCGAGAAGTGGTACACCCTCATCCCTGTCGACGGCCGCAAACCGGTGACCGAACAACAAGCCCGCGACAGAGCCTCAGCGCCCCTAGCCGCGGCTGAGGCCGCGTTGCGAGCCAACCCCCAAAACCGGCTCGCACCACCGGACCCACCGAGCCCGTCGATGACCTTCCCGATACCCCAACCCGGCGACCGCAACCCACCTCCACCCTCACCGGCGCCGCCCGGCTGAATCATTAAGTAGCCAGTGGTGGCATATGGAAATCGTTGGGGGAGATAGCTTGCCAGGCTCGATCGAGTTGATGACATAAGGCTGTCGGTCACGAACCGAGGTGTTCCGATGGTTCGAGATTACTCGGGGACGTCATCCTTCGCTGAGCCGGATGCGCGCGAGCACCCCGTGATGGTCGGAGCCCGGCAGATCGATCCGCCGGAACGATGTCGGTGTCGGGCCATTGCGTGTCAGCACCCGGTCGAGCGCAAGCAGCGACGGGTAGGGCCGGCCGGCAGGATAGGTCGCGACGACGCCCGATCCGAGATGCTCGGCGGCGTCGGTCAGTTGGGGCGAATTCGAGGGTCCAGACAGTAGCTGCCGGAAGGAGCGGTGGTCGTAGGTCGAGTTCGCATCGGCGCCGATGATCAGTGGATCTGTGTCGGCGAAGAGGATCGAGCGCAACTCGCGGAGCTCGGCATCCCAGCGCCACGACGGTTCGGGATACGGCGGCAACGGGTGCAGTGCATAGATCGAGATGGGCGAGCGGTTCGGAAGCAGCAGTCGCGCGCGAAGGTTCGACAGTTCGAATCCCCGCAGGAGTTGCCCGTCGGTCAGCGGGGCCCGCGCATAGATGCCAGCTCCACCTCCACCGTCTCGGGGACGGAGAAACGCGAACGGCAAGGCTTGGCGCAACCCGGCGCGCTCGAGGGCTCCCACCGCCTCAGGCGTCAGCTCGACTATCGTGAGGACGTCAACGCCTGAGTCGCGCACCCGCGACACTAGCGCGTCCGGATCAGCTTGCCCGAGATAGATATTGGCCTGCATCACGGTAAGGTCCGAGTCCGAGACCTGTTCGTCGACCCCCCGATACAGTGGGGCCTGCGCCGTCACGCCTACGGCGATGACGAGCACAGCTCCCGCCGCGGAAAGCCAGGCGCGCGCGGCGAGCAGCAGCATCAGACCGAGGACACCGACGATGATCAGCACCGGCGTGAACGCCGCTACCCGGGAAGCGAAATTGCTGACCAGGCCAGAATAGTGGGCAGCAACACCGGCAGCAGCGGCGAGGACCGCACCCCACCCGAGTGCTCGTAGCAGTCCACGCATGCGGCCGATCATGCCACGATCACCGTCACGCTCTCTGGCGGGTGATCGTCGAGTGGAGGCTGTCGGCGACAGGGGCTGTCAGCCAAGCCACCAGTCGGTTCGATCTATGGTGACCGTTACGAGAGCCGGACGGCTTCGTTGCCGACGCAGCAGCCCAGGCGAGAACTCGTGCACGCATGACGCCAACCCGTCGTCGGCCACGACGATATTGCTGGTCAACCGGGCGCACCACCGGAGCTGCGCAGCGCGTACGGGGTGATCCTGGGGCCAACGCGGAGAAACTAACCTGGATAGTAGTAACCTGGCTGTGGCTCGTTCGATATCGAACTGTTTCCATCCGGACTGACGCTTTGGACTGAAGGACTCCCCTTGGCACGGCATCGCAAAGCTGATCCCAGCCCACCCTCCGCTGGCATCCCTGCGTTCCGGCGCGACGCATCGGCGAGCCTCACCCCCGGACTCCCGGGGCTCGAGCATTCACGCATCGTGCATGCGGCCGGGCGACACCGAATGCCTGTCCCACCCGAGGTGTCGGCCGGGTTCACGCGGCGGCCCATCTTCTCGGGCGCCCCAGTGCCCTCCTACTCGCCGCGTGCGCGATCGACGACGGCGCCCGAGGCGTCGCCGTCATACCCACCACGCAGTGGCCGTCCATACACTGCGCGCTCGCGTACTGCCTTGCCCCGCCAAGCCGGGCCTGGCCATCGAGTTTTCGGGCCGCGTCGCTCACAGCGCCCGCTCGACCTCGGCAGGCATCCTTCGGCAGCGCCTACCGCACCGTGGGAGCGGGCGTTGTGTGTCGTTGAACCTCAGTCCAGCGAGCAAGCTCAGTCAGGCTTTCTCGAGGTGCTTGACGGCGAGGAGGTCTCGGGCACCTCAACTCGGTCGGCGGCTGCGGCCGGGTTGGGTGGATCACTCCTGGCCGCGGTGGTTCTATGCGCTGCCGGCGGGACTGCGGCCACTGCGCTCGCCGATCGACACGACCTGACGGTCACTCCCCTGACTCAGGCTGGCGTGCCCGTCGACGTCCAGTCCGCAGCAGCCCCACGATCTGTAACCGTCGGATCGGTGGCCGAACAGCGAAGCCGCACGTCGGCACGGGCATCGTCACGCGATGAGCTGACCTCGGTTATGCGAGAACTGGCACAGCCAGATCGCGCGCGGCCGTCTGAACCCCCGGTGCCACAACGGCCGCGGTCGGCGGCACCGACCTACGGCACCGTGACCTCAAGTTACGGAGCGCGATGGGGTACCACGCATTATGGCCTCGATATCGCCAACTCGATTGGCACACCGGTGGTCTCGACCAGCGACGGGCAGATCATCGAATCCGGTCCGGCTGATGGCTTCGGGCTGTGGATACGAGTGCTGCAAGACGACGGCACGATCGGCGTGTACGGGCACATCAACGAGACACTGGTGAGCGTCGGGCAGCGAGTCTTGGCCGGCGAGCAGATCGCAACGGTAGGAAACCGCGGCTACTCCACCGGCCCGCACCTGCACTACGAGGTCTGGCAGCAAGACGGACCCAAACTCGATCCTGCACAGTGGCTGAGAACCCGGGGGGTCTACGTCGTTGGATGACCCGCCGTATCGGCGCGGGAGGTGTGACGACGAGTGGTCCCGCACAGGTGTCGCGAGCTAGAGGCGGGACTGGGTACGCCCAATTCCTCGGGCGCAGTAGTCGGTTCGGCGGCCACACAGTTGGGCGCCTACCCCCGATCGATTGAGAGGAACGGCGTGCGGGTGGTTGTGGTTCATCGAGGGTGATCTGCGTTGGTTTCACCGATCCGGCAGACTGCACTGCATGTTCGGCAGGACAGTCGGGCTTGGCTGATTATGTTTTCTGGTCTGGTACCAACTCATGTCGCGTCCGGTCTGGCGAGTCCCTTTTTGGCCGCTCGGCGGGAGTCCATTGCCTCGGCCCGGTGATTGATACGACTTCGTAGGGGTTTGAGGACGATCATCGAGACTGGACTACTGAGAATCACGGCGAGCACGACGGCTACGAAGAACGGGACGTCCACGTCAATCAGGTAGGCGACCAATAGGATCAGTCCACATAGCACCGCAGCGAGCGCTAGGCGCGCGATGTTGTACAGCAGCGCGATGGCGATGAGAGATCTGGCCGAAGAGGCCGGCGTGGTGGTGGCGCCGTGAGAAGTGTTTCTGCGCATGGTCTATGGGCCTCCGTGTGGCGTGAATGCGATCGGGATGGATTGTGACGTGACAGTTGGTTCGGTGCCGCGTCCTGCAGCGGGGGCGGTTCATGAGATGAGATCTGTACGGATGTGAGATCTCATGGCTGATGTGCGCCGTGGTCGGCGTTTTTTCGGCCCTGGCTGGGTCAGCCATCGCCGCGCCTGCTGGTCGAAGTCTTCGCCCCACCCGGCCTGATCGGTGCGGGCCAGACCTGCGATTGTTACTGCGGTGCGTCGTTGGCCGTCGACTCCGACGGGCACTAGCCGCACCCAGATTCGGCGACGCCGGACAAGTAGAGATACAAGTAACCCAGCCAGCATCACGGTCGCCGACAACAGAACCCAGTTCTGTGCCGGCCCGTGTGATACCTGCATGGACACGAAGCGTTCATACCCGTCAAAGCGCACCACGGTGCCATCGGCGATGGTGTGAGTCTGTCCCGGGCTGAGATTGACCTGTGCCCGCTGCTGGAGCCGACCCTGCTCGATGAGCGCCCGGTTCAAGGAGTACGCATTCTGCGGGCGACCGGTATCCAGTCCGGTGTCGCTTGGTAGATCCTGATCGCCACATACGGATCATTCGGCACGGGAAACGATGAGGTGAGCAGGGTTCCTTGGAATGCTGCGGTGGGCGCGAATAGGCCCTCGATCGCGATCTGTCGATTGCGACGTTC
>NZ_MKKG01000025.1:0-37842 GCF_001942325.1 Gordonia sp. CNJ-863 | reverse complement strand
CTGGAGGTCGCTCCCGCCGCTGGCGGTGTCCCCTTCTACCTGCGTACCGGCAAGCGCCTCGGCCGGCGCGTCACCGAGATCGCGCTGGTCTTCAACGGCGCCGCATCTGCCCTTCGATCAGACGATGACCGAGGAACTCAGCCAGAACGTGCTGGTGATCCGCGTTCGAGCCCGACGAGGGATGACGCTCCGGTTCGGCTCCAAGTGCCCGCATCGAGCATGGAGTCCGCGACGTGAACATCCGCGCGTGCTCCGGCGACTTCGTCGCGTCGGGCGGAGCCGGGCGCCTTCGGCGCCCGTCGGGGTCGGCGCAAGCGCCGACGTGGTGGGTGCTGTGGCGTTGCCGTCGTCGCATCGGCCTTCGGCCGATTGGTGTGTGAGTGCTTGTGTTGCAGCGTGTTTCATTTCGTTCAGTCTATCGCGGTTGTCGTGATGCGACGGGGGTGAGTGGGTGCCGGCCTGCGGCCGTCCCCGGTGGGGTGGGGGGTCGATCCGCCTACGGCGGCTCTTACTGTGTTCATATGAAATATCCTACCGCACAACGTGTTTTAGTTCTACTGTGCCGCAACTAGATTCGATGCCCTATGGGCGTTCGTCCTGTCCGTTACTGACATGGTCGACCAATCGCCTGTGCGCTATCGCGCATGCACAGTTTGCTACCGTGGTGCCGACGCGGACCAGGGGTCCACCAACCTCCCCCGGAGTGTTCCCCCGGCCCGCGTCGCCTCCCCTTCTCGCTCAGTCGCAGTGCCGGATTTCGTGGTCGTAGTGGTAGCGGCCCGCCTCGACGAGCTGGTCCCAGTCCAAGCCGAGCACATCGCACAAGTGCCCCAGATCACCGCACAGATCCGACAACGCTGTGCCGGTACTCGACTGGTCATAAGCCCCGGTGCACTGGGCATAAGCCCTCAACGCGGCCAGGGCGAACCCGGCACGGACCAGGTTGTGGGTGTGCTCGCTGTGATACCCGGTCAGGGTGTCGGGTACGTCGGCGAACACGGCCTCGAGGTCGGCGAACCCGACCGTCTCGTCGAGATGGTCGGCGGCGCCGAATCGTGGTGTGCAGCGGTACGGCGTGGGGTCCTGCACATCGCTGGTCATCAAGTGGTCCTCTCCCCCCCCTGTAGCGGGCTGTAGGGATTGCTCAGAGCCGACAGCGGCCCGTGACGGGGGTGACCGCCACGGGGCCGCACACGCCGTTTCTAGGCGCGTTCGTAGTCGGTGATGTCGTAGGAGTTCAGCGCGTACGCGCCCGCCTCCAGCTTCTCCCGCACGTCGTTGTCGTCGATCTCCTCCGTCAGTGAGTAGGTGTCCTGATCACCGCGCCGCACACCGGCCACGGTGACCTCGACATCGACGCTGACCCGCACCGTCACGCTCATGTCGTCGGCGCGGCCCTCCCACCCGTAGGCCTCACAGAACCGCTCGAACTGACTGCACAGGTCGTTGTCGTCGGCCCACTCCCGCGCGGCAGCGTTGCGCTCCCGGTCCTGATCCATCAGCGACGTGATCTCCTCACGCGCGGTATCACGGTCGAGTTCCGCACGCCGCAACGCCTCCCGCAGAGTGTCGACCTCGGTCTCCACTCTGCGCATGTCACCGACCGGCACCCACGCACCCGCCCCGCGGTGACCGGATCAGACAGGTTCAACACGCCCTCACCGATCGACGGCCACACCTGATGTGTCTCGACACCTCCGACCGGCTGTCCGTTCCTCGATTCCATTGTCGTCATGCGCTTTTCCTTTCCAGGGTTCCCGGCAGACCGTGTGTCTCACCGGGTGGTCTCGTCTCTGCGCTCAAGTCGGTGAGCGCCAGCGTGGGGTGCCAATGCCCGCACGGGGCCAGGGCCGCGTCACGGTGATAGGCCTCGGCGGGGCCGGTGAAACAGCAGTGGCCCGAATGCAGCGCCGTCCCGACCGTCCAGCACGAGCATGGCCCGCCCGCTGGTGTGGCCATCAGCGCACTGTCGTCGCCGGTGCCGGAATCCCGCCGATACCGGCGATGGCCTCGGCGACGTCGGGAGCCTCGACCTTCTCGGCGAACCACGCCGCCAGACGCGCGGTCTGCGCCGCAGACAGCGACACCGTGTCGCCCTCCTCGGTCGAGGAGGCGAACACCACCGGCCCCCAGATCACCGGCTGACCACCCAACAGATCATTGAGCAGCGACGCCCACGCATTTACCGGCTGCGTGTAGCTGCCCTCGTCGCTGACCCACATGTCGATGCCCTCAGGCAGACGCACCACATCCACGTACCCCCCGACAGCGCTCTGCAACATCCGCAGCGTGTCACCACCGGACGCGGTCACCTGCGACACCACGCCCTCGACATCCACCCGTACGCCCGACACATCAGCAGTAGCCATGACAGCCCCTTCGTTAGAAGTCCGGCAGACCTGCTGTCTCACCGGAACTAACCCACACACTAATCACACCTACCGACAACAATCCAGCACCCGCACAACGCAATACATCGGGACGACCTCATACCGGGGTCGTCCCGGTACTGCCTACTCCAGCCCTGGCCATGGTGGGTGCCGGCGTCCCGTCGAGGAGGGCGCCGGCACCCGGGGTCAGGCGGCTGCGGTCTCGGGTTCGGCGCCGGGCAGTCGGACCGGCATGAGCAGATTGCGCACTCCGCCGTATTCGATGGTCATCGGTGTCGATGCCGGCCGCGTCGGTGACCATGTCACCTCGACCTCACCGGGCGCTGCGGCGAGTAGCGAGGCGAGATAGCCCGGGTTGTATCCGGCGACGACGCCGGTGGCGCGCTCGTCGACAGCGGCCGCCGGGACGGTGAACGTGGTCGCCGGGCGCCCGGCGGCGACCGCGTCGAGATCACCGGCCTCCACCCGGGCGCTGTCGGTGCCGACGAGCAGGCGCACCGAGTACTGGTCGGTGAGTTTCTTGAGTCGCCGCGCGAGATCCGGCGCCGCGATGCGCGCGCGCATCCGGTCGGCACCGGCGTCGGGGAGCAGTCGACGCCAGCGCGGGAACTGGGCGTCGATCCCTCTCACCACGACATCACTTCCGGGCGCGCAGATCCGCACCAGAGCGCCATCGACGTGCACGCTGACCGGACCCTCCCGCTTGGCCGCCCGTGCCGCTGCGGCGGCGAGCACCTTGGCCGGGACCAGGACCGGTGCAGCCAGCTCCACCGGCGCCATCGTGGCCAGCTCGGTGGTCGCCAGCCGGAACCGGTCAGTAGCGGCCAACGCCACCGCGCCAGTCTCATCGGCATCGAGGTACACCCCGGTGAGCATCGGCAGCGTCTGGTCGGTGCCGGCCGCCGGGGCTACCGCCGCGACTGCCGTGGCGAACACCGGCGCATCCGCGACCAGCACCGCGGGCCCATCCACGGCCGGCATCACCGGCACGTCGTCGAGCGCGTCGAACACGGCCACCGACACCTGTCCGTCGTCGCCGGCAACGATGAGACGATCACCGTCGCGCTCGAGGGTGAGTTGACCGCGTCCGGCTGCCTTGACCGCAGCAGCCAGCTCGGGCATGTCCACCGTGGTCGGCTCCAGGCCGCCGTCGACCTGCGTGCGCACCACCACCCCGGCATCGAAGTTGTAGTGGCGCACCGTGCCCACACCACCGGCAGCCGCGACGGTGACCACCCGCAGCCACGCCGCCACACCCCGGCGCGCCGAGAGCCCGGTCACCCGCTTCACATACGCCAGATCCGACGCCAACACCCGACCATCCCACGTTGCTGCAGCCATCACCACAGTCCTTTCGAATCGACCCGGCAGACCTGCTGTCTCACCGGAACTAACCCACACTCTAACCACACCTACCGACAACAATCCAGCACCGGCACAACGCAATACATCGGGCTGACCTCATACCGGGGTCGGCCCGATGTTGTCTGTTCAGGCTCGGCTTTTGGGTCGTCTTTGGGGGGAGGCAACACCGTGTCGCCTCCCCCCAAAGTCCCGCCACAGCACGCGGGCCGGATCAGATCGGCGGCGCTGTCCAGGTGGACGGCAGTTGAGCGCGGAACGTGCCCGTGATCGCGGCCCGGATGTCGTCGAGATCGGCCCAATACTCACCATTGCGGTAGGTGAACAGGGAGCGTGGGCAGTTGCCGACGATCTCGAACAGTTCGTCGTTGATCGCGTCCAGCTCGTTGTCGGCACCGAGATGCCAGCGCTGGCCGTCGGCGAGGGTGAGGGTGTCGATCACCGAGTGGTCTTCGATGTCGACCTGGAGCGCCGTCCACTCGTTCACCGTCATCACCTCGTGCAGAGTGCGCAGTGCGGCGAACTCGGTGTGACGGGCCACCAGACCGCGCAGGCTCAGCTGCGAGTCCAGTGCGGTACGGGAACGCTGGCCCTGCTCGCTCCACCTCACCGCCCATCACCTCCCGCCTCCGGTGTGGGTGCGATGAGTTGGTAGCCGAGGGTGTCGGCGAGCAGCTCCAGCAGCTCGTGCCCGCTGGGCAGCCCGACACCGGTCATCCGGTCGCGGACCGCATCGCACTCGGGTGCGGGAAACGTGTGTTGGCAGTGGCATTCGGCGTTGGACGGATACTCGTCATGGGTGGAGTCCAACGCGCACCCGTCGACCGTGAGCGGATCGATCACCCACCGATCTTCGGAGGGGTGGCGCATCAGGTACACCGACACCGCCTCTTCGATGTAATGCGCCCCAGCGGTGCGGCCGTCGCGGCGTTCGTATCTCGGGATCTCAGCAGCCACGACGCACCTCCTCAGCCGCCACGACGCACCTCCTCAGCCGCGTCACGCACAGCTTTGAGGTAGTCGACCTCAGCCTCTTCCAGGTCTCGCATCCGCCCGATATCACACGCGTCGGAGGCCTCCGCAATCTGGCCGGCGACCTCACGCGCTCGGGCCAGGGCGACGCGCAGTTCGTGCCACGCGGCATCCTGTCCGCCGTCGACCGGGGCCGGGGTGGTGGTGTCGATGTTCTGCCAGAACTGCACCGCGCTACCGTCGCCGGTGCCGGATTCAGTGAACGTCGGCACCGAGGCCGGGGCGATCGCGACCAGGTGCGCAGCGACCCACTCGATTGTCTCGCTACTCCACTCGTCCTGGCCGCCCAACGTGGCCATCATGGCAGCGCACGCCATCTGGGCGTCCCTCGCCGGGATCTGATCGGCGATATCGCCGACGCTCACCCGTGGGGGTGCCTGCGGGTCGTCGATCACCTCCAACCGCGCCACAAGACCATCTGAGGGCGCTGTATAGGCCTCGCCGTGGCGTTCGCAGGTGATGACCTCACCGCGCTCGGAGCCATCCTCAATGTTGTGGACGGTGGCGACCTCCTGCGCCCGCTCGGCATCGGCCGCGCGCACCCGATAGCGGGTCGTCACCGTCTCGGTCACCTCCACCGCGAACACCGGCAAGGATTGCTGTGTGCTGATGTTCATGCGACCGCCTCACCCTCGCCGACGACACCCTCACCGGTCTCGGTGCTGTCGGCGTAGACGCAGTCAACGGGCGCGCCGTGATGCTGCCCGCCGCACCCGTCGACGGCCAGGACCCGGTCAGCCCGGCGGCACACCCGCCGCGCGTACTCCTCCGCATCGTCGAGCGCATCCGCGCTGAGCGCCTCGTAATGTCCGGACCTGTCGGAGATTCCGTCGATGAACGGCAATCCAGCTGCCTGCCACATCCGCGCATACAGGCCGAACCCCTCATGATTCAACGGCGCCCGCAGACTGGCACCGCTGATCCCCAGCACCACTTCCACCGCCGTGCCCGGCCGGGTGTCCTGCTCCTGCCCGACCCGATCCAACAGCTCGCGGGCGTAAGCCCGATACACCGACTCCACACTCAACCGCGCCTGCAGCTCATCCGGCGGGCGGATCAGCGAGAACGAATGAAACACCGCATCCGCACGAGCAGGCCAACGGCGTTGCGCCGTCGCGATCTCCTCCTCGGCCCACCCGATCGTGGCGAACACATCCGCCGCCGCACTCTCCATCTCCGCCACCACATCGGCAATATCCATGCCACCAAACTCCTTCGGGACTCGCCCGGCAGACCTGCTGTCTCACCGGAACTAACCCACACACTAACCACACCCACCGACACAAAAACAGCACCCGCACAACGCAATACCCCGGTACTACCTCATACCGGGGCCCGTCCGGTATGAGGTAGTACGGCGGGATCTGCCCGAGATCGCGAGGAAACTCGTCAGCGGTAGTCGGCCAGGCGCGGCAGGACCTCGACGAGACGGTCGAAGATGGTCGGCCAGCCGGCGGCAAGCCGGGTGATGTGGCCGTTGTCGAGGCGGGCGGGGTCGATCATGGCGTCGACGCGGGCATCGCTGGGGTCGCGCCGAGGGTGGTGAGTTTCGCGTAGATCGGGTTCGGTGCGATGTTGCGGGCAGCGAGGTATTCCCAGACGTGCTCGGTGGTCCAGTTCCAGATCGGGCTGTAGGTGGTGGTGCCATCGGTCCGGGACACTAGGCCGCCGCCGGCGCGGTAGCCGCAGCGGCGACCGTGGGCGGCCTGGGTGCGGTAGAGCTGCAGGCGCCCGGAGGATTCGCCGGCACGCACGCCCCACAGGTTCGCGGGCCCGAACCGGGTATGCGCGCGGGTGGCGGGGTCGGTGATCATCGCCCGGCGCACGTCCAGGCGCACCTGTCGGGTGGGTGCGGCCGGGTCGAAGTCGCCGGCCGCGATCAGCAGGGTGAGCAGGTCGGGTTCGGTGGGCACCACATGCAGATTCAGGTTCCACACCCGGGTGAGTTCGGCGATGTAGGTGCGGGTTTCGGGAAAGTCCAGGCCGCAGTCGTAGAACACCACCGGCACATCGGCGTCGACGCGGCGGGCGAGATCGACCACGGCGGTGCTGTCTTTGCCACCCGACCACGCCACCCACATCCCGCCGTGACGGTCGCGGTAGGCCGAGATCTGCTCGAGCAGCTGTGCTGGGTCGGTGCGCCGGCCGCGCACTGCGCGCAGCCTGGTCAGGTCCAGGCCCGGATCAGACTCGCCGCTCATGGCCTGGCTGTCCGCGAGTTACCGGCGGGGTCGGCGCCGACGGGGCGTGCGTGTGGCTTCGGGTGTTTCGTTGTCGGCGTCGGGGTCACCGGGTTCGACCGAGCGGAAGGTGTTGATGCCGAATCGGATGTCGTCGTGCACGATCAGCACGTCTTTCCACCGGCCGCGGCCACCGGGTGTTTTCTTTCGCGGTGGGATGGGTGGGAGGTCTTTGGGCGGTTGGGTGGCAGACATCGGTTAGGGCTCCTTGGTGTCTCGGGCCGCCGCGCGGGCGGCGGCGTCGGCTCTGCGGTCCCGGAACACCCGCCGCCCGGTGACCGGCGGCTGGTAGGCGGGATCGCGGGGTGTCTCGCGTAGTTGCACCACCAGGGCCGAGTCGTGCCCGCCGGGGCGGGCGTAGTCGGCGTGTTCGTCGATGCCGGCCACCCGCAGGCCCAGCCCGCGCGGCAGGATGTGGCTGGTGTCGTTGACGCTGTCTGAGCGGCCCAGATACATGCCGCGGGAGGTCTCGATCTCCAAGATCACCGACGTGGCGGTGGAACCCTCGGCGCGCCGGGTGGCGGCCACCGCAGCGGCTTCGTGCAGGGTGTGGGTGGCCATCGTGTACTGGTCGAACGAGATCCGGGCTCCCGGCTGCAGGGTGTCGGGTACCTCGCGGCGCCGGCTGACGGGGGTGTCGGTGGGCAGCTCGACGACCGCGTAGACGACATGTCCACGCCCGCTGTCACGTTCATAGCTCTGGATGAGTCGGTCGATGCGTTGCACCGATCGGCGATCACGCTCCCGGAGGTGCTGGGCGTTGCCGGTCGCTTCCCGCAGCGACGCGTTCAGATGCTGCCAGCGCTGCGGATCACTGATCGCCCAGCGCATCTCGTGCATCTGACTGTGCGGGGCGGTCTCGTGAACCCGCCGCTTGGCCACCGACCGGTCTTTGCGTTGCCGCGAGGACAAATCCGTGCGGAACTCACCACGATCGGGAAGGTGACGGCGTTTGCGCTCATCGTCGACTTCGGAGGTGTCACGCGGAAACGCCCGGTCCCGGTCACGAGCAGCCCGGTTGCGATCGGGATCGTCCTCGAGGATGCGGTCAGCCAGCTCAGCATCGATACGGGATTGTTCGAGGCTGTCGTAGAACTTCTCCGCAACCAGCCCGGCGGTCTTGATCGCCGCAGCATCCACCGGCCCGGCCTCGAGGTCGATCACCCCGTGCCCGGTGTAGGCCGTGCGCGTGGAACTCATGACATCAGCGTGGCAGAAACACCAGCCGCGCACCGTCAACAGCAGCTGCAGCGCGTGCCGCGCACACCTGGTGGGTCGACAGCGGCAGCTGCGCACGCTCAGGCCACTGGTCTTCCATCTGCTCGTCGGTCGCGCACACCCACAGCACCGGATCGTCGCTGTCGGCATCGATGGTGGCTGCCAGCTCGTCGATGTGTTCGCCGACCTCGGCGGTGATCTGCCGCAACTCCTCGATCACCCCCGGCGGGACCGGACGTAGGCCGCCGAGCCAGTTCTGCGCCATCCGACGCTTGACGTCGAACCACTTCTGCACCTGACCTAACCCCATCCCGCAGGCCGCGGTCACACACAACATCCGGCCATCACGATCGCCGTCGCTGTCACGAATGACCACCTCGGCGCCCGGGACTGCCAGCGCCGCTCGACCAGCACACACGCGGTGCACACTGGCCAAGCCCAGCCGGCCGCCGGTGGCCGCCAGCACATCGGCATCGTGGCCGAACGTCACGATCTGCTCGCCGGCAGAGGCCTGTTCGATCAACCGCACAGCCTCGGCCGCGGCCGCCACGGTCATCTCGGCCAGGCGCTGCGCGGCGTCCTCGGCGATCGGGCCGCGCAGTTCCTCCCACGCCGCGACCGTGCCGGCATCCACCTCGAGGAGATCCTCGAGCTCGTTCTCACGCACACCGGCCGCCAGACGGGCACATCGCACCTGCGCGGCATCCACATCATGAACTGTCATCAGCGCCATCATCGCGCATTCCCTCCACATGGTCGGGCAGACCTGCTGTCTCACCCATCAACATGGCTCAGCATACGCCCCCTTGGCACACATGCGGTCGGTGACCAGACCAGCTGTCACGAATGGGTCGTCGCGCCGTCTTGCTGATGCGTCCCCCGCGCCCGCGACGAACTGTGCCTGAGACAACGACGAACTACAGTGTGGTCGGCCGCCAGGAATTCCTTGCCCGCACCGCCACCGGGGTTTCACCTGCTCTTCCTGGCCTGGCCACGGCTACGAAGTAGTAATTTCAGACTGGCAGATGGCAAACCGTGATGCAGCTCGGGTGCTCGATCAGAGAGCGAAGGCTCGTGAACCGTAAACTACTATCATGGTTAGTAAGATCTGTAGCGGCGCCTATTCTCTGTGGTGCCGATGTCCCACCGGATGAAAGACTTTGCAACTGATGGGCCGCTTTGGCACTCCGAGGACCCGATTGGGCGAGATGCTTCGTGACCGCCGATCGACTGGCGATATGAAGTCGCCGCAGCGTTTGAGAACTCTTCGGCGACACCGTTCGGAGGGGGTCAAACTTCAGCACCTGCTGGTACTTGCAGCGCTGACGGTCGTTGTGGTGGTACTGACCTCGTGCAGCTCGGCCAGTGGGGGCTCTACCTACAGTGACCAGATTCAGGCCGTCGACAGTTTCGCAGAGATGACCCGACCCTCCATCACTGTGGGCACCGACGGCGGAGGTCGACTCGCACCGAACGCGGTCGTTGAACCTGGGCTTCCTATCGTTGTGTCAGCCAGTCGTGGCGCGTTGACAAAGGTTGATATCCCAACAGCCAGTGGCCGTGCCTTGGCGGGCTCACTGAGCGAGGATGGCAGTACGTGGATAAGCACCCAGCCGCTGGGGTACTCGAAGCGGTACTCCGTTCGAGCCGAGGCCGTGGGTGTGGGTGGTCGAATGAGCGTCTCGCAAGGTTTCACCACAGCCTCGCCGGAGACCCTGACCAACGCGGTAATCCTCGGCGAGAAGACCGTCGGGATTGCCCAAACGATCGGTGTTCGATTCGCGGATCGCTGCGTGTCGAACATCTTCTTGTACATGGCCTCGAACCGGCCCTGCTGAGCGGCAGCTTCGACCGCACGCGCGGCGCGTTCTGCATTGAAATGCCCCGGGAGGGGGAAGTAGCGAACGACGAAGTTGACTCGCCCAGCATAGTCATTCCGTAAACGCTCGACGTTGGGGAACATCGCTCCGCAGGCTTCGCACTCGAAATCAAGAAACTCGACGAACGTCACTGGGCTGTCAGCCGAACTCAATCGATGACTGTCCGGCCGCACCAGCAACGATGCCCGATCAGCCTCCCGCGCCGTCGGCGCCACCTCATCCTCGCGATCAATGATGATCCAGCTGAACAGACCGACTGCGAAGACGACAACCAATCCGATAGAGATCAGAAATCCTCGGCTCATGAACGACCGTCGGCTCGACCGCAGTGACTCAACCGCGAGTGATGATGGTACATATCGGACACCCTACAGCAGGATGCGCCGCCATTAACTACTATGCAACGTAGTTTTAATGAACCACACTTTCGGTGAAGTGATCTGCGACACCGCTCATACTTGCTGCTCATTGGCGTACTTGTGCGGTGACCTGCAGCAACTATCACGCTACGTAGAATTCAGTTTGGCAGTGACCGTGACGCCTGTGGCACGCTCTCAGGGTGCTGTAATGATCGACTCTTACGTTGGGCGCCATGCCCGAACTGCCTGATTCTCTGAGAAGCGTGATCCGACATGACGTTCCGGCGTCTCTCGTGGTGTTCCTGGTCGCTTTGCCTCTGTCGTTGGGCATCGCGATCGCTTCCGGCGCGCCTGTCATGGCCGGACTCATCGCGGCTGTCGTCGGCGGCATTGTCGTCGGCTCCTTAGGTGGGTCACCACTTCAGGTAAGCGGGCCGGCGGCGGGCCTGACAGTTGTTGTCGCGCAACTCGTCGACAGCGTCGGTTGGCAAGTGACCTGTCTGATCACCGTTGGTGCGGGCCTGCTTCAGATCGTGTTCGGTTTGAGTCGCATCGCACAGGCTGCGCTCGCCATCGCCCCGGTCGTGGTGCATGCAATGCTGGCGGGCATCGGCGTCACTATTGCTCTCCAGCAGATTCACGTGCTGCTGGGCGGTTCCTCGGCGAGTTCTGCATGGGCCAACATCACTGCGCTGCCGAGCCAGCTCACCAACGTTCATGGTCCCGATCTCATTGTCGGACTGACCGTCATCGCCATCTTGATGCTCTGGTCGCGACTTCCCTCGCGTGTTCGAGCGGTTCCGGGTCCGCTCGTGGCCATCGCTGCCGCCACCCTGCTCGCCATGGCACTATCACTCAACGCTGAGCGCATCCAGCTCAATGGCGATTTCTTCGATTCGATCGCGTTGCCCGCCTTGCCGCAAGGCAATTGGGGGGCCGTAGCGCTTGGCATTGTGACTGTTGCGCTCATTGCCAGCGTGGAGTCGCTGCTCTCGGCCGTCGCTGTGGACAAGATGCACACCGGACCGCGCACCGACTTCAATCGCGAGATGATCGGGCAGGGAGCGGCCAATACGATCTCGGGCCTCATCGGCGGATTGCCAGTGACCGGAGTGATCGTGCGGAGTTCGACCAACGTCGCCACCGGTGCACGCACGCGGGCGTCGGCGATTCTGCACGGCATCTGGGTTCTGCTGTTCGCGGTGCTGCTGACTCCCATCGTGCAGCAAATTCCCAAGGCGGCGCTGGCCGGACTGCTGGTGGTTATCGGTATCCAGCTCGTCAAACTGGCCCACCTGCGCCTGGCCCGCCGGACCGGAGACCTGTGGGTCTACGCGGTCACCCTGAGCGCGGTCGTCTTCCTCAACCTTCTCGAGGGCGTAGCGATCGGACTTGCCCTCGCCGTGGCGATCGTGGTGTGGCGGGTGGTGCGTGCAGAGATGCATGTCGAACCGTTCGGAACCAGCGGCTCGCGGCAGTGGCGGGTGAGTGTCACCGGCTCGTTGAGCTTTCTGGGCCTACCGCGGCTGAACAGAACCCTCAGCGCCGTACCGGCCGGGGCCCATGTCACCCTGGTGCTCGACACCGACTTCCTCGACCACGCTGCATCGGACATGATCAGCGATTGGCGTCGCGCGCACGAAGCCACTGGCGGCTCCGTGCATATCGAGGAGATCGGTGTAGCACGTCTCGCGCACGCCCCATCCTCACCGCCACGTCGACACGCGACCCGGTCACAGGCCCGGTCTCTCATGCCGTGGACGACCTGGCAACGCCTTCTGCGCTCACCGCAAATCTCGGATACCGAACCCACCAAAGATGCTGTGTCACAGGGTATTGATCACTTTCACGAGACCGTGGCGGATATCCTACGCCCCCACACACGACCGTTGGCCGACGGCCAGCAACCCGAAGCATTGTTCATCACGTGCGCAGACTCGCGAATCGTACCGAACATCATCACCTCCAGTGGTCCCGGCGACCTGTTCACCGTTCGCAACATCGGCAATCTCATCGCCCAAGAGACCGGCCAGGACAGCTCAATCGATGCCGCAATTGAGTTCGCGCTCCGTCACCTGCAGGTTCGATCGATCGTTGTGTGCGGTCATTCCGGATGCGGGGCGATGACTGCACTATTGAACTCCCAACCACACCCCGCCCACGCCACCCACCTGTCGTCGTGGCTTGAACACGGCCGCCCCAGCCTCGAGGCATTCTTCACCGCTCACCCCGCCCGACAAAGTGCAAGCACCGCAGGCTATGGACCCGTGGACCAGCTCGGCATCGTCAATGTGGCGGTCGGTGTACAACGCCTCGAAACTCACCCCCTGGTGCGCGAGCACCCCGGCGGGGTGAACGTGATCGGCTTGTTCTTCGACATCGGCCCTGCTCGTGTCATCGAGGTCGATGCCGACGGTATCGCTTCGGTCCCGTCGTCAATCCACCCCGAGTGACTCACGGATGACTCACTGCGTCGACCTCGCCGTCGTGGACATCCGCGTTCTCAATCTGAAAGGTGGAGTGTTCAAAGGAAACCGGGAAGTGCGAGGCTACGCATGTCTGGATCTGACGAAGAATCTCCGGTGCGTGCCCATCGCGGAAGCAGCTGTCGTCAACGACCACATGCGCCGAGATGACAGGCAGTCCAGTTGCCACTGTCGATGCATGCAAGTCGTGCACGTCACGCACGTGCTCGAGCTCGAGAATGTGATCTCGCACCTCGTCGAGATCAATTTCCTTCGGAGAGAACTCCATCAGCACCCACACCGCGTCCTTCATGATCCGCAACGCTCTGGGCGCGATCAGCACAACGATGAACAATCCCGCGATCGCATCCGCCTGTTGAAATCCTGTCGTCACGATCACGATCGCCGCGACGATGACACCCAGCGAGCCCAGTGCATCGTTGAGCACTTCCAGGAACGCCGCACGCATGTTGAAGTTGGCCGACCGGCCAGATGAGAGCACGATGATCGCCACGATGTTCGCAGTCAAGCCGATGACACCGAAGACCAGTAACTCTGCTGAAGGTACGTCGGGAGGTGCGAACAAGCGGCGGATGCCTTCCACTCCGGCGAAAAGTCCCACGCCGAGCAGCAATGTCGCCTGCGCAAGCGCGGCGATGACCTCCATCCGCCGCAGTCCCCAAGTGCGCCGTTTATTCGGTGGCCGGTGCATGAGACTCGCCGCAACAACGGCTACAGCCAACCCGATCGCGTCGGTGGCCGCATGGGCGGTGTCAGTGAGCAACGCCAGGCTACCCGTGATCGCCGAACCCACCAGCTGCGCGATCACAATGACGCTGGTGAGCACAAACGCAATGATCAACCGCTTACGAAGTCCGTTATCAACACCCTCTTCCGCAGTCGAACCCGCCGCATGGTCATGGCCAGCGCCCACTGCCCCATCCCTCCGAATCGATCTTTCGATGCCCGTCGCCCAGACGCTCGTCGTCTTGACCGACACGACCACGATACATAGTGACATTCGCATATATGCATGGATGGTGTCTCCGGCCTCGCTAAGGTGTGGCGATGAGTGAGCCCCCGAAGGTGATGCTCGGCAACGGGGCCTTGCCCGACGACCACGTCATCCCGACTCCCGTGCGAGTGCATCGTGCGTCATCCCACCAGATGCACGGTGCCACATTTCCTCCTCCACGCCGTGGGAATCGGGTAACGCATCCTGGCGCCCGTTCGGTGCTCCTCATCTTGGTACTCGCTGCTCTCAGCGCCTGCGGGACTGGTTCTGACGCAGTGACACAGGGCGATACGTTTGAGTTCGTATCCCCGCGCGGACAGACAATCATCACCTACGATCCTCCGCAGCAGAGAACGCAGATCGCGGCGCTCAGCGGGGCCGACCTGATGGCTGACACCACCGTACGTACCACAGATTTCGCGGGCAAAGTCCTGGTCATCAACGTATGGGGGTCATGGTGCGGTCCGTGCCGCGGCGAGGCCGATGATCTCGAGCAAGTGTTTGCAGAGACGAAGCCTCTCGGAGTGGACTTCCTCGGCATCAATTTACGAGACGATCGGCAGTCGGCCAAAGACTTCGTGATCGATCGCGGCGTGGAGTACCCATCGATCTACGATTTCGACGGGGCGACGCTTGCCGCGTTGACCACACCCACCTCAGTGGTCCCTACCACGGTTGTCCTCGATCGCAAGCATCGTCCCGCCGTCGTGTATTTGCGGTCAATTACCGCGACAGAACTCGGCGCGGTGGTACGACGAGTAGCCAGCGAGCCACTCTCACCATGAGTGACCTACCGCTTGTTCTTGCACAGAGCTCTGTCGGACAGATGTTCGCCGACACTGTCTCGTCGGGACCGTTCGTCCTTGCCGCGATCGCCGCGGCTCTGGCGGGCTTGATCTCGTTTGCCTCCCCATGTGTCATCCCGCTTGTGCCCGGCTACCTGTCCTACCTCGCCGGATTGGTGGGCGCTGACGCGCCAACAGTGAGGTCTACTGAGACGAGCAGCGTGCGCGGGCGTGGCCGCGTCGCTCTGGCGACTGCACTTTTCGTTCTGGGTTTCACTGCGGTGTTTGTAGCGGCGACTGCCACCATCTTCGGAATCACCAGTACCTTCGTCGTCAATCGCGATGTGTTGCAACGCATTGGCGGCGTCGTCACCGTCGCGATGGGCATGGTGTTCATTGGGCTTTTCTCACCGCTGCAACGCGAGCTCCGATTTGCTCCACGCTCTCTGTCCAACCTCGTCGGCGCACCCCTGTTGGGCGGGGTGTTCGCCCTCGGTTGGACACCGTGCCTAGGTCCCACACTCGCCGCCGTAATCGCCACCGTCAGCGGAACTCAAGGCGCCACCGCCGTCAAAGGTATTGCGTTGATCGTGGCCTACTGCCTCGGCCTAGGAATTCCCTTTGTCGCCCTGTCCTTTTCCTCTGCCTGGGCAGTTCGAAGCTTGGCCGTCCTACGAAGGAACGCGCGAATGATCCAAGTATTCGGAGGGATTCTCATGATCTTGGTCGGCATTGCCCTGCTCACCGGCCTCTGGGACCACTTCATCGTGTGGATACGAGACGCGTTCATCACCGACACTCAACTACCCATCTAACGCAATCACACAACGGTCAAATAGATCAGGACGACAGTGAGTACTGCTATCACCGCGACGACCAACACGGCAACACCTGTGACACCGCGCCGGTTAACCCACTGCCCAATCAGTGTCGCTAGTAAAGCGCACCAGGGGAACCAGAGCGAAAAGGAGATCCCAAACGACAAAACGACTTGAGAACCGATCAGAGCTCGACTGGGATCTTTCGATCCACCCCGGCTGCTAGAACGGCCACCGCCTGACGCCACTGCCCGCCGGCGCACCGGCAAGCTTCGTGCATACCCGCCGCCAAACGCGCACAACGCACCCAGCGGCATCAAGATTCGTCGTCATCATCGTCGGCGCCACCATGAGCGCGTCCATTCCAGTTGTGCTGGGCTCAGACCTTGGTGTCTCACCCATCAGTACCGCTAGTCCACTCCCTCGATTCAGGGTGGGTTGTGTTGCGCAGACCTCATGTGGGGTTGGCACGTTCGTAGTCAGGTTCCCCATCGGGGCGCGGCGGCATTTCCACTCCCGCCCGACGGTCGCGCAGCCGCACGAGTTCACTCAGCAGATGCATCGCCTGCATGGGCAGATAGATGGTGACATCCTCCCGCGCGCTCAACGTGTAGACCCGGTGCTCGGATGCGCTGTCAGACACACGGCGGCGCTCGAGGAAACCGTGGTGAGCCCACGGACGTCCGTGGGCGAATCCTGAGGCAATCTGCCAGTCGGTGTAAACGGGCAGATCGGTGTACTGCGCCCCTTGCTTGATCGGCTTTGTGGTGGGAAATCCGTTGGTAGCCACGTCTGGATCGATGCCCCGGGCCGTCGCCAGCTGAGCAATCTGTGCCAAGTTCTGGTCGTGCTTCTGCGCGCGATCGTTGTCGAACATGGCGGAGTCGCGTAGGTAGTTTGCAGAGTCGTGATAGTTGCGTGAGTTCCATCGCAGTACCCGCTCAATCCTCGTGTTGCGTGTACGAGGCCCCAGAATCCACAGCCCGGTCACGGCGTTCTCCAATGCTGCGCGTGCCAGCGTCGAACTCACCCCGAGATGCAGGTAGCGGCCCTCGCGCACAGCGGTCTTGACTCCGTGCAGCTGGTCGACGCTGACGTTGATGATGTGGCGCAAGGCCTGACTCACCTCAAACGGGTGCGATGCGCGGTCATCACCAGCCAACGAACTGCCAGCGTGCACCGGAAAGTCGTCGGGATCACCGATCCGCTCGGTGAGTCTGTCCACAGCCGCTGACAACTCCACCCATCTGGCCTCGATCGTTCCTATGTCGGCCATCAGCGGCACCCGATCAGTGTGTTGCTCGTTAGTCATCAGACGCGGCTCGTGTTCTCTCGACAGTTGTTATGCCATAGGAACGTAGGCGCCGCGGCTCTGGCGGCTGGGGTGGGCACAGGGCGCTCGCACCGCGACTCGAGCGCGTGCACCGTGCGTCCGCGAGGTGATCCGAGAACTAGTGCCGCCATACTCATCACCTCCGCCGGTCGTCGTGTGGTGTCGGCAGTGTCGTCACAGCCCTGAGGCGCTGATAGGGCCTAGCTCGATGGTGTCGACGTGTGATCGCTCGTGACGGTCACGTGCTTCATCAGCCTCAAACAACTCCACCACCATGTCCCCCGCGAGCGCCTGGGCGGCGTCGAGAGGGTGCCAGAACGTGGACGTCGACATGCGGGCATCAGCTGACCAGGAGGCGCCGATCTCCACTCGCTGTCCATTGATCACCGCGACAGCTGTCGGGTAATAGCGGATACCGCGCACCGACATCCGAGCGATGATCGTGAACGTCATCCCGATCGGCAGCACCGTGACCGGGGTGATCCACGCCGACACGCCTTCCAGAGCGCTCGGGATCGCCCTCGCCTCCATCCTGGCCAACATCTTGCTCAATGTGAGCCCATCTCTCCCACTCGAAAGCCTGGCACTTGTCGTGCCCAGCGTCTCATCTCGACCGTCGGCGAGAGCGCTGATCGTTGATCACGAATGTCGGGCACTCATCGTGCTGGTGACAGAGCCGGGCTCGAGATCGTGCGGCGAGAACGAAGGAGCCCCAGGTCGCAGTACTCAGAGCAGAGGCGGCCTGGGGCGTCGTTATTCAGGATAGCATTTGGCGCTATGCCTGCATCACCCCTGACGCCGACCGCTGATGCTGCGATCGTCAATCTGTTGACGCCATCTCGGCTGGCCCCCTATCTGCATGAGAGCCAGGGAGACGAATCCAAAGCTTTGCAGCTCTACGCCTGGAATGCGTCAATGGCGGCGGCGTGCATGGAAACGCTGGCGTATGTCGAGGTGATGCTGCGCAACGCGGTCGACCGCGAACTGGCCCTATATGCCAGAGAAGACACCCGCAGAATCCCCTGGTTCATGATTCCAACGATCACTGGGTCTTCCCATGCCTCGATCACCCGCAGTGTCGATGAGACCCGAGCGCGACTTCGCGGGCTGAGCCCGCATCGAGACTCTCGAGATCAGATTATCGCCGGGCTGTCCTTCGGGTTCTGGCCTCAGTTGTTCGGCCCCAAACACGAGGATCTGTGGCGCGCAGCTCTCAACAAGGCCATTCCAGGTGCAGACAGACATCTCCGCAAGAGTGTGTCCGCCAAACTCGATCGACTGCGACCGTTTCGCAACCGTCTGGCACACCATGATTCACTGTTGGCCCAAGACATCATGTTCCACCTCGAGGAAATGCTGACCTTGGTCGAGTGGATCGAACCAGATGCCCGTCGCTGGTTGGAGAAACGCGAACGAGTCAGCGCCGTCTACCGCACACGTCCCGTGACACCACTAGACACCCTCGTTGTTCCCGCCGCGGCTGCGTGGGGTCTTTATCAATCCGACGGCGTGTATGTTTGCCCACCTAAGCGCAACTTTCGCCCATTCGACTACATCGCGTTCTACGCAGACAAACAGATCAAACCCAAGATTGCCGAACTCCGCTACCACCGTGACAACGTCGAGTGGTCAGCAGTCGAAGCGGCCCGACTCACCGCGCTGTCTGGCCCGGCGCACCGGTTCGACCGGCAGATCGGCGCCGCCATCACCGCCAGTAGAAGTGCTGGCTGGACCGAGGGCAGGTATCAGATCTTCCTTCTGTCCAAAGACACTGACCCCGCCACAATCACGCTGCCATCGCCCATCCCACATACCCACAGCGGCAAAGGAAAAGGCTTCGTCCGCCGCCACCGGTACACGTCACACCACTCACTGCAAAGTGCAACTACCACTGACGATCTCACTACACCTTAGAGAGCGGGAAGCACTCTGTCAGAAGGCCCTCTGCGACGCCAGGGAGGTAGGCCTCGGGTGCGTGTCGGCTGGGATGGGCGTAGGGAGCGCGTACGGCTGCCCGTGAGCGTCCACCATGGGCGATGTCGGGATGATCGGCGAGGCAAGCAGTCGGCGCTATACGCCCCAGGACACCAGGCGTGTGTTCATGTCCGGCCGACCACCAGTCGTCCTCAGGGGCGTCCTCGACGGACCAGGCGCCGACGCGGCCTTCGCCGCTGGTGCGGTACTTGCCGATCTCACTCACCTCCATCAGGAGATCGCGGATTGCGTCGGGGTTACCGACGGCCCGCCACGTCGCGGTCGCGGTGACGGTGGCGACAGCGGGGATCAGGCGTTTGCGGTAGTGCCCGCGCGCATCCGACACCGTCGACGGCACCAGTGCGGAGAGCCGTTGCAGGTCTGCGTGGTCGGTGCGGCTCGACCGGGTCCGCGGATCAGGTTGTGGTGTGGCGGGGGTGGTGTGGGCGAAGGTGCACATCCAGTGCCACGGCTCTCCCAGCGTGCAGCGCGTTAACGGCAGGTCCAGGTCCTCGGGTGTGGCCAGCGGGTCGTAGGTGAGCAACTCGCCGCGGGCTGCGGCGTCGGCTTTGCGGCGATGCCACAGCACCGAGGCGAGCAGCCCGTCGAGGCTAATGCCCCAGGGTTGGCCGAAACACACGCCGTGGGGCAGCTCGGCGCGCACGATCAGCGGTGTCAGAGAACGCATCCGATGGGCTTCAGGTGAGCTGATTGAGCGCGGTGATCGCGGCGACGCGGTTGTCGGCGACCTGGGTGCGCCAGTCGATGTCGGGGTCGGGGGCGCCGGCGGTGTGGGTGGTGGTGATGTGGGCGTGGATGCGGCCGTAGCCGGCGGCGACGCGACCGCCGAGGTGCCCGGCCTCGGCGAAGGTGTCGAGGATGTCGTGCAGGAGTGCGTATTCGGTGGGTGTGGCGTGGGTCAGGCGGAGTTGGCCGGCTAGGCGGGTGCCGGCGATGAGGGTTTCGGTGTCCAGGCGGATCGGGCTGAACACCTCCCCCACCGGGCCGTCGTGCCCCTCGTTGGTGTCGGTGGTCAGGTCGTTGAGGTGGGAGGTGGATTCCTGTCCGAGGATGGTGTGGATCGACGCCGGCACCGGCCCGTCCGGTGGTGGGCCGGGCAGGAGGTGTGTGGTGTCGGCGGTGATGGGAACGACTTTGGACACCACCAGTTTCCCGGACATGATGCGCGCGTTCGCGGCCCCGCCGAACAGTCCGATCAGCGGGACGAGGGTTTTGAGTTCGCGTTCCTGCTCCGGGGTCATCTCGCGGGTGGATTTGCGCAGGAAGCCGCCGTTACGCAACAGGTGCGCCGCCGCCGGGGGCAGCTGTCCGGTGTAGTCGAGGACCGGCGCTAGGAGGGTTTCGCCGGTGCGGCGCAGGATGCCGCGCCAGGCGTTGCCGGAGATGATCGGCACCACCGCCACCTCCCCGGCCGGGGTGAGCACTTTCTCCCGGCGAAACAAGCTCTGTACCGAGGAGGTGTTGCGGGAGTCATCTCGGTGCACGATCGAGGTCAGCGCGGTGATGTCGACGTCGAACACCGCCGAGATCAGCGGCGCACTACCTTGCTGCCCCATCAGCTCCCCTCCTCCGCTGCGTCGGCGGCCGTGGTGGTGCGGCGGTGTTCGGCGACGGTTTCGGCGATGATCCGTACCCGCAGCACCAGGGCGGGTAGCTGCTCACGCAGGATCGCCAACACCGGTGCGGACGGTTCAGCCAACAGCTGGGCCACCTCGAGGCGCCGTGCCTTGTCGGTCACCACAATCGGTAAAGCCTGCGCGAGTAGTGACCACCAGGCGGGCAGGGTGTCGGCGCGGTAGGTGGCGGTGCGGACCCGCGACGGCAGCAGTTCGTCCCAGTAGCGGCGGCGGTGCTCACCGATCCAGGAATCCCAGTCCAGGTTGTAGTGCACCAACAGCAGGAGGCGTTCGGCGGTGATCGCCGCCGGCTCAGTGAGGGCCGGCAGTTCCGGGACCGCGGCCCGCCACCGGACTGTCGGCGACACCGCCGTCGTCTGGTCGGTCACTGCGGAGCTCCGACAGTTTCGGGTGTGGACAGGGCGATCGCGGCATCCCACCACGCCCCGGGATGGGTGCGCCACGCCTGCAACACGTCCCAGCGCTCCAAGATCATCGACCACTGCTCGCTAGGAGTAGCGCGCAGGACCGCGATCGGCGGGGCCGGGTCGGTCAGCATGACTGCGCGTATCCCGGGCAGGGTGCGTAGCCAGCGCAACGCGAGCAGAAGATCCACCGCGGCATCATCCCATCGCACCTGGGTGTCGTCGGTGCAGACATGCCCCCACCGCGCCGTCGGCAGAATGTGGCGGCGCCCGCGGACCGGGACCACCACCATCCGATCGGCCGGCAACGGCCCCGCAGCCAACAGCCGGCCGAGGGCAGGTCGTTCGAACACGGTGCGGGCCGGCGGCTGCTGGTCAACGACATAGACGGTGCGGCGCAACTCGGCGGTCGCATACGTCCAGGCACACGCCGCGCACAGCCAGTCCCCGCCATACACCCACGACTCGAGGTCGGTGAACTTGCGTGAGACCACCTGTGTCGCAGCGAGCATCGCCAGCTCGTCGGTACCGCACGCCGCGCACCACACCCCACCACGGGCGGTGTCCGACGCCGCCACCGCCGGTTCCGGGGCGCCGGCAGCGTGCCAGGCCGTGAATGCAGGAGACCCGGCCAGGGAGGGCATCAATCGATCACCACCCCCTGGCCGGGCCCGTTCTGAACGCGATACTGCGCACAGACCTGATAGATGAGAAGTACCCGTAACCCTATCGGGCGCCGGTGGAATCGTGGGGTCAGCTCGCCGCTGGCGGGACCGCGCCGTCCTCAGAGGTGGTGTCGGCGACGGTGAGCGCATCCGGCGGTACCCACAAGGTGACCGGCAACCGGGACTGCCCGTTGACGCTGGAGATCTGCACGTAGACCAGGGCCCGCCATTGCCCATCGGCCATACCGAGCCATGCCATCTGCCACCCGGAGAGCTCTGAGTTGATCTGGGCGCCGTTGGCGGGCACATGCAGACTCACCCCGGACCGGCCGAACCGGCGACCACGCCCCAGCGTTGGATCGATCACGGTCATATCGACGGTGACCGCCCGGGGCGGATCAAACACCCGCAGCGTCCTCGCGTCAGACCACTGTTCGAACACACGTGCGACATTACGGTAGCCTCGGGATGTGGGCGAGGGCCTGGCGCCACGAAAGTGTCTGCACGTCGCGCCGGGAAGCTCTGCGTCAGAGAACTGTCAGGCCCTCGCCCATTCCCCGACTCTGTCGCGCTTAGGTGATGCTGCCCTCCTCGAGGAGCGCGAGCAGAGCGACTTTGCCGTGTAGCGACATGCGCCGCTCAGTGGCCATGTCGCCGGTGTAGTCCTCGATGTGGCGCCGTGACACCGACTCCGCACCCAGATGCGTCAGGTGGGCACGGAGGGCGCTGTCGATGTGGGTGTGGGCGTCGTCGAGGTCGCGAAAGTCAGGCGGGACGGTCTGCTCGAGTAGTTCGGCGTGGCCGGCCAGGGTTCGGCTCATCTGCTGCGCCGTCGACGTTCCGAGTTCGGCCAGGGCGAGCACGTGGATCGGTGCCTGCGCCAGCTCGAGCAACGGGGTCGGTTCGCCGGCGTCGTCGACGTCACGGCCACCCATCAGTCCTCTCCTCTCGGCTGTTGGCGACGGCGGTGCAGCGTCAGCGGGTCCGCTTGGCGGCCGTCTTTCTCGCCGGCGCCTTTTTTGCGGGAGCCTTCTTCGCCGTTGTGGCTTTCTTTGCTGGCTTGGTCTTCTTCGCGGCCGCCGTGGTGGTCTTCTTGGCGGCGGCGGTGGGTTCGGCGGCGCCCCGCACGATCGCCAGGCCGGTCCGCGGCAGCTTCTGCTGTCCGCCGATGATGGCCTTGAACTGGGTGCCGGGCCGGAATGCCGGTACCGAGCGGGCTTTGACCTTGACCGGCTCGCCGGTGCGCGGGTTGCGGCCGGTCCGGGCTGCGCGGCGTTTCTTCTCGAGACGCCGAAGCCGGCGATCGTCACCGATTCGCCCTTGTTGACCGTGCGCACGATCGTGTCGACGACCTGCTCGACCAATGCGGTCGCCTCGCGGGCGGTGACCTCGTCACCGAGTCCGGCGTCGACCGCTGCGATCAGTTCAGCTTTGTTCATCAGAGTTCTCTCAATCTCCCCGCACAGGGGATCAGACCGTGTGGCGGGTATCGCCACTGATAAGCCCGGTCAAACCTTGCCCACCGTAGAGACTTGCCCACTGTGCCGCAAACACTCTCACCCTCAACGTCATGGGCACAATATGAATAGCGTTGCACTCCATCGATTTCACGCCGGAAACGATCAGCGTGTGTGGAACCCGATGCGTGCGGCCATGTCGGCGGCGATGGCATCAGCGCGGATAAAGACCGTGGGGAGCGGTGGGATGATGCCGGCCATCGACGCGGCCAGGGCGGTACCGGCGGCGATCGGGTCGGCGGGTAGCGACTCGCTGCGTCCGCGGCTGACGGTGCCGACCGCGGCGCCGGCGGTGTTGGTGGCCAGGGCACCGGAATCGCCCCAGGCGACCCGGATCAGGGCGGTGAAGGTGGTGGCGGTGACCTCGATGACCGGTCCACACGACAAGCCGGTGACTCGGCCGGCTTTACACACCTGGGCACCCACCGCAGGCGGTGCGCTCACCGACACCGGCTGCGTGACCGTGGTTTCGGGGCGCAGTCGCAGGGCGGCGTAGTCCAAGGTCGTCATCGGTGAGGAGGCGACCAGATGCCCTGACGGGATGGTCTGCTCATCGAGGTAGGCCGGTGTGCCGGGGCGTCCGGATGTGCAGTGCCGTGCGGTGGTGACGATCGGGTGACCGTCGGCGTCGGTGCCGGCCAAGCCCAGACTGCACCCGAACTCCGCACCCATTGGCAGATCCGAGACCCGCACCATCGTGCCGCCGGCCGGGGCAGCAGATGCGAACGGGGTGAAGGCGAGTCCGCCGAGGCCGACCAACAGCGCCACCATCGTGACCAGTGCGCGCCGGCGCGGTGTGTGATCGGCGGTGAGGTTCATGCGCTGCCCTGTTTCGCTGTGTCGGTGGTAGGGACTCGGTGGCTCCCGCCCGGTGCTCCTGGTTTGCCGGCCAGGGTGCGGTTGGGGGCCGTTGTTTCCCGCGGGGCCAGGGGCCAGGGGCGGGAGCCACCGAGTTTCCTCGTCTCCGTTGCTGTGTCGTTCACCGTTGGTTGGGGGCCAGACCAGTCTCGACACAACCCGGAGGGGTCTAGGGGGGTTCTAGGCCGACCAGGGGCTGATCGCGTACCAGCTGCCGCCCGCGGCGCGGTAACAGGTGCCGAACGTCGGACCGAACTTCTTGGCGCCGTAGCCGCTCAGCCGATTTGCCGTGGCGGCACAGGCCCCGCTGTCGCCGTGTGGGCCGATCGCGAACGCGGGGTGGCCATTGATGGTGCCGATCGGAGTGACCGCGGCCGAGGCAGGCGCCGCCGTGGGCAGGCCGATTCCGGCCGCGGCGGCGCCGGCGATCGCCAGGCTGGCGGCGACGCGGCATACGCGTGATCGGGTGGGCGTGCGCGACATGGTGGTGGTCATCAGGTGTCTCTCCTTGCTCGGTGCGCTTTCTCGGTGTTCCCTGCGACGTCGTCGACGCGTTCAGCAGGTGCGTTCGGCGGTGGTCTTGTCAGCGGCGGTGATGGGCAGCTGGTAGGTGGCGGCTACCTCGAGGTAGCGGGCGATGTAGTCACACCGGTAAGCCTGATTCGGTGGCAGCCATTCGCTGATGGGTTTGGAGCCCTTGGCGCTGTTACGTCCGCCGTCGACAGCGAGCAGGTTGGCGGGGTCATTGGCGAAGCGCACCCGCGTGGCCAATGGCCACGCCGACGCGCCGGAGTGCCAGGCCTGCTCGAGCGGGAACACGTGGTCGATCTCCACATCGCCGCTCGTGGAGCCCTTGCGGAACTCGATCACCGCACCGGTGTACGGGTCCGGGTCCAAGACACCGGAGATCACGGTGCAGCCACGGGACTTCGGATCGGTGACCACGCGGGCGAGTTGCTGTCGCAACACGTCATTGCGGGTATCACAACCGTTGTGCGACAACGGCGCAGTCGAGTCGTCAGTCCATGCCGGCCCGAACACACAGGCCTTGTTCTTGCGACACGACCGTTCATAACCCGCCACCTCGGGCATCGTGTTCACCACATGTACCTCGCTCAGTAGACGTCGGGTGTGGTCGGTGGATGGCTGCGGGTCAGCTGGCTTGTGTGGTGTGTCGGCTGCTGCCGGCGAGAGGGCTGACAGGGACCGGCCGATCACATCGGTGGGGTGGTGTGGATCGATGAACCCGGTTGCCACGCCGATACCGAGGACGGCGACAACGGCGATCGCTAGGCGTATCAGGCGGCGCATCAGTTAGCCGGGACCGGTTCGGGCGAAGCTGGTGGTGTGGTCGACTTCCGGTTGGTGAGCTTGCCGTCGACCTGTGTGCCGGCGGTGACGTGGACGGTCGTTTCCTCGGCGGTGGGGCCGGTTTCGCCGTTCGTGTCGGTGGCCACGACTCCGAGTTGGGTGAGGGTGTAGTCGCCTTCGGGCACGGCGAGCACGATCGGTTCTGTGCCGGTGATCAGATCAAAGGTGGTGCCGATCGGCAGTCGAAGGCTCGACGGTTGCGGCGTGGAACTTGCTGAGGCTGATGGCTATCGGCCGAAGATTCGGTGGCAGACGATTCGGTGGATTCGGTGGCAGATGGGGTGGTCGACGTCGGGGTGGGCGATTCGCTGGGATCGGCCGTCGCGCGCGACGTTGTGGTGGTCGTATCGTTGACACGCTTGAACTGGATCACCGAGTTCTCGACCGGTGCGCCGTCCGCGGTGACGTGGCTGATGGTGAGTACACCGATCTTGTCGGTGGGCGCGGTGTCCGGGGTGCTCGGGGTGTCATCGGCGCGGGCCAGGCCGATGCCGGTGCCGACGATCAAGACGGCGAACACCATCACGACGATCCCCACAGCACCTCGGGCGTGGAACACGCCGTTGCGGTGGTCGACCGCGGTGGTTTCGGATGTGCCGACGCCGAGTTCACCCGCGACGCTGATCGAGTTCGACCCGTCGCGTTCGGTCAGTGCTGAGACGTCGTAGTGCACGACATCGGGGACGTGGGTGGGGGGCATCAGCCTTACCTCCGCCGGATCGGTATGCAGACGCTCACGGCGGGACAGCTGCAGACGGGTGTGTGTCATCGCACGACCTTTCTGAGTGATCAGATGGTGTTGGCGGCGGCCGGGGCGGTGTGGGTGTAGGCCTCGGCCGCTGTGAGGATGAGGTGTTCGTTGGCGGGATCGTCGAGATCGATACCGCTGGTGGCGAGTTCGCGGGCCAGACCGGTCAGGTCAATCTCGTCGTCGGGCCTGAGGTCGAGAATGTCGGCGACCACGAGTTCTGCCGACAGACATTGCCCGGGGTGGTGCGGGTGGGTGGTCATACGCTGGTCCCTCCGATGACGGTGGCGATGCGTTGGTTGATCCAGTCGGCAAGCCATTGGGTGGCGCTGCGGCCGTGTTGGTCGACGGTGAGCTTGCCGTAGCTGACGTGGGACTGAGAGCCGAAGAACGCTGCGGCGTCGAGCCCTTGAGAGACCAGCTTCATCAGGTCGCCGGTGTTGCTGGAGGAAGCCAGCTCGGTCAGCGAGCCGGCGAGGCCGGCGAGGTTCTTGTTCTGGCCGGCCTGGATCATCGACGCTGCCTGCGAGGACACCTGGGTCGACTGGCCCAGCAGCTGCGGGTCGGTCTTGGCTGCGGTGCCGGTGAGCATGCCGGTCGCGACCGAGGCGATGTCGAGCCCGACGGGGATGAGTCCGGCCAGCGCGGTCGGGTTCTTGAGTGCGGCCCAGGCGACTTCCTGTGCTTGGCCGATGTCGTTGGCCAAGCGGACGATGTCGACGTTGCCGATGATCGAGAGCACCATCGCCGCGATCTGGGTGTAGCCCTGCGGGTCCGGGATCATCGCCAGGACCTGCGAGGCGGCTTTGAAATCGATCTGTGCGGCCATAGCCACCAGCGGCCGGAACAGGTTGTTGAGCTCACCAGCGATGCGGTGACTTCCGTCGATGTCGGCGGCGGCGATCCGTGCGGGCAGGGCTTGCAGGTTGGCGATGATCTTGGGCAGGTTGGCCGCCATTCCGCCGACCCCGCTGGCAACGTTGGTGAGCTGGTCGACGAGGACCTGGGGCTGCAGCACCGAGAGCACATTGCTGGCCGTGGTCAGCGTGTCAGCAGGGGTCGCCGCGACAGGGGCAATCTGGTCGGACAGGCCTTTGGCCGTGGAGGTCAGTTGCTGGGCCTGCGGGGTATTCGCCGGAAGCGATGAGGTACTGAGCTGGCCGGCGGTCTGAGCGAGCTGTCGTGCGGTGCCCACTGCTTGGGAGAGGTCGGCCTTGTTTACCGCGCCAAGCACGGTGGACGCTGCGTGCTCGGGTGAATCTCCCGGTGCCGAGCCGAGTCGTTTGGCCAGTCCAGGATCGCCCGCGACCGAGTCGGCGATGTCGATGAGCGGAGAAAGAGCATCAACCAGAGACGACGCCGTATGGGCGAGCTGGCTGGGGTTGACCGAACCGTTGGTCGGAGTGGCCGCGCTGGTGAGGTCGGCATGGGTGGCACTGACACTGCCCAAAGCTTCCGGATCGAGATTGCTGGTTAGCGAGGTAGCCAGTTCGTCGGCGCCACCAGGACCGCTCGTGGCCGAGTCGGTGGTGGGACGGGTGGGGGTGGCCCCGCTCTGGCTGAGGATGGTGCCGAGGCTGGCAAGCAGGCCATCGCGTTTGGCGTCGACGCCGCAGTAGAGGTCTGCGCTGCGGCCGGGACCGGCGGGGGCGCAGATGGTAGCCACCTTGCCGGACAGTGAGCCCATCCCCTGTTGGCGGGGCCCGGCGATGCCGGTGGTGCCCGCCGGTTGCGGTCCCACGCCGACCTCCCCGGGACTACCTCGCTTGGGGTCGGCGAGCAGAGCTACGGCCAGGACCTGCTCAGGGGTGATGGGGCCCTTGCCGTTGCCGATGTTGCTGGCCACGTCGCCGGCGACGTCAGCCCCCTGAGAAAAGCCGCCGAATGCGACCTTGATCGCCCGGCAGGCGGCCACGATCTTTGACAGCTGCGTGTTGAGTGCGCGGACACCGTTGGCCTTCGACGCACCATAAGTCGCCTGGCGGAACGCGTCGGCCGTGTAGGGGGTGTAGATGATTTGTACTGCCGCACCATATTTCGCCGAGATGGGGTCGGTGATTTGCTTGAGCATCCCGGTGGCTTGGTGCGGACTGGCGGTGGGCGTGGTTTCCCAGGTGCCCGGCACCATCACCACTGCCACCTTCGGGCAGCTCGGCGCCGCCGAGGAGGCCGCGGGCGTAAGGAATGTCGCGAACACGGCGATGATGAGGCTGATGCACGCGGTAGGAATGCCCACTGCTGTCGACCGGTTGAGCCGGCGCCGTGACGCATTCGCGACGTTCATCTTCGCTGTCCCCTCCGCAGTTACACGAACATGTAAGCCATTTATCTACAACAAATATATGCACCATAGTACTACGGCGCTCCCCCGAACGACGTGTGGTTTAGCTGGTTACGGGCGTGTCACCGCCTGGCGCGGCGACCGGTGTTCCTGTGCGTTATGCAGGCGAAGTGAAGGATGTCAGAAGTGCGCGCATCCCCTCGGGGACGGTGTGGGAGGAAGCCACCACCGGGTAGTGCAGCTCAGGGAGTGCGTCTGGTCGCGGATGGGTCTCAAATCCCGTCGTTGCCGCGGTCTGAAGTGTCACGACGTAGCCGATGGGATTGGGCTCGATCGACCACCGCGGCGCGGACCGATCAGGCTCGTCGAGGGGGTCGAAACCGAAGCGCTCAACACGTTGTGCGCGGGAATGCCGGGCGGCTGCTCTGTTGAGCGTCTCCCATGTGGTGTCCCTGGCGGAGTAGATGCTGTAGCCGGCGGCCACGGCGCCGGCGGCGGCGAGTGCGAGCCAGACCGGGCTCAGCAGAGCCGTGAGGACAAGTCCCGCCAGAGCGATCACCACCGCAGCATCACGCAAATATCGCAGCAATGTATGCCGGCGTGCGCGGGGCATCCAGATGCCGGTGGCGTGCGCGGTGCGTTCCTCGGCGGTGATGGTGTCGAGGAGTTCTTGCCAGTGCTGATGCCAGCGTTCGTCGATGTCGGCGATCCAGGTGGTGATGGTGTAGGCGCGTGTGACCCAGTCGGTGAAGAACTGCCCGTCGCTGGTTTGCCGCCAGATCGCGAACGCCTGGCGGTCGTGTTTGAGCGAGTCGTGGGCGTAGTCCTGGGCTAGTTGGCGTTGCTGGTGCCAGTGTGCGAGCTGCGCATCGAGATGCTGCGCTGTCGGCGCATCGTTGGTGGTAGTGGCCTCGCGTAGTTGGCTGGACAGATCGTCGATGTGGCGACCGTACTGTTCGTAGTCGACGTCGAGACGTTGCTGCTCGCGGCGATAGAGCCAGATGTCCTCGGCCATGGTCATGTAGTCGTAGTCCGTGGCGGGCTGTGGTTCCCCCGGAATCGTGGAGGACTCCTCTATGCGGCTTCGGGCTCGGTCAGTGCGGCGTTCTCGTAGTCGACCGGACTCACCATCCCGATCGTGCTGTGCCGGCGCTGGTGGTTGTAGAAACCGTAGCACCACTCCAACACGACGGCCCGCGCCTCCATGATAGTGTTGAAATCATTGCGTGACAACACTTCCCACTCCAGGGATGAGAAGAATGCTTCGGCGGCGGCGTTGTCGAAACACGATCCGACGCGCCCCATCGACTGCCGGATACCCATCTTCCGGCACAGCTTGGTGAACCGTTTCGCAGTGTACGTCGACCCGCGATCGGTGTGAAAAATCAGCTTCTGCGCATCGTCGTCACGCCATATCGCCTGCTTACCGCCCCGCGTGGCGACCGCCATCTCGATGGCCGCACACGCCAACGCAGCATCCGGGTGGCGACTGGTGGCCGCACCCAACAGACGGCGACTGTAGAGGTCGATGACCGTGGCCAGATACAGCTTGCCCGCCGCGGTCGGGATCTCGGTGATGTCTCCGACCCACCGTTCATCGGGGCACTGTGCGGTGAAATCGCGACCCAACAAATCGGGGAACTTCGGAGCGGTTCTGTCCTGGCGGGTCAGCCCGTTGCGCCGGCGGATCCGCCGCGCCACCAGGCCCTGACGACACATCGAATCAGCGACAGTCTTCTCGGTCACCGTCCACCCGTCAGCACGCAGATCCGCATGCAGGCGCGGCGACCCGTGCAGCCCGCGGGCCTTGTCGAAGGCCACCGCGACGGCACGGTCGATGGTGTCCCGGCGGTAGTCGCGTGTGGTGTGCAAACCCGTTGCCGCACCCGGTGATTGGGACCGGTTGTGCCATTTGTAGAACCACGCCTCGCTGACCCCGAGTAGCCGGCAGCTCACCGCGTGTGGCACCCGGTACTTGGTCCTCTGGTCGGCGACAAAGCGTGCCACGCTCACTTCGTCGCCTCCTTCACCCACAGGACCACCGATCGCTTGAGGACATCACGCTCCATGCGCAGCTCGGCGACCTCGTCGCGCAACCGTTTGAGCTCAGCAGCGTCATCAGGGGTCAGCTCGCCGCTGCCCTCCCGCTCGGCGCGCGCCCGGTTGACCCAGTTGCCCAACGTGCCCTCGTTGACCCCCAGGTCTCGGGCGACCTGGGCGATCGGCTTACCTGTCTCCTCGACGATCCGGACCGCCCCATCACGAAACTCCCGGTCGTACTTCTTCCGCTTCTCTGGCATCGTGCTCCTCATTATCGATGCCTCTACGGTTCGGGGGGAACCTCAGTGGCGGGCTCCACAGTCGAGGAGGCGGCGGGCGCGGCCTGCGGTTCGTCGAGGTCGGCCTTCGCGTGCGGTGTGGTGAGGTGGGTGACGGCGCGCAGCGCATTGGGTAGGTCGGTGTCGGTGCGTAGCAGTGTTGCGGTGGCGTTGGCCGGTGCGGGGTATTGGGCAGTGTCGGGCGACAGTTCGCTGCGTTCGTAGTCGCCCAGGGGCATGACGGTGGTGACGATGTCGTCGAGAGTGGTGGCGAGATCGCCGCAGCGGGGGCACTCGGCGGGGAATCGTTGATCGCGCAGGATCGCCCAGTGCTGGTCGCACAGCAGGTAGTCGACATTGGTGCCGGCACAGCAGTCCCGCACGGTGACGCCGTAGTTCACGGTGCGTGGTTGGGCGATGGAGTACAGAGCGCACCAGTCGCAGGTCAGGTCGGTGTCCTCGCTCATCGCCGCTGCCTCTCGTGTGTGGTCATGGTCGTTGTCGTCGGCGGTCATTGCTGGACTGAGAGTCTAGTGATGTGCCAGGCGCCGGTGGCGTCTTTGGTGACGGTGGTGTATGCCGCGAACGGGGTCGGTGGGCGCCCGGCAGGTCGTCCGTCGGAATCGGTGACTTGGTGGGTGACGGTGACGATGCGCGACACCGCGGTCGGCGTGTCGGGGTTGTCGTTGCCGCCGGGGATCGCCACGGTGGCTTTCACAGTGGCGCGTGCCTGTGCCCACTGGCGCCATTGGGCTCCGGTGACCGGGGCCAGGGAAGCGAATCCGGCGTCGATGCCGGCAGGGCCGAGCAACGGTTCGGCGCGGCGGGCGGCGGCGAGTTGTGTGGCGTCCTCGCTGGGCCGGTAGGTGAACAGCGTTTCGAGTCCGGCCTGCATGACCGCGATCGGGTCGGCCGGGTCGATGTCGGTGAACGGTTCGGCGAACCGTGGTGTGGCCGAGTCGGTGCCGCCGGCATCAGCATGCGCGTCGTGCCCTGGGGCGATGGTGACCGGTGAGGTCGAGGTCGGTGATGATGTGTCCGCAGATGGGTGTTCGGTGAAGGCACCGCCCAGTGCGAGTACAGCGGCGATTAGCGCGGCTACAGCGACGAAGGTGGCGGCGATGGCCAGTGGTCGTTTCATATGGAAGGGCCCCCAAGGCTTTCGGTTGTGTTGTGCGGGTTAGTGGTAGCGGCGGAAAGTGATCGGTGTGGAGAAGCCGTTGTGGATGTTGTCGATGCGGACCTTGGCGCCGGATTCGGGGGCGTTGACCATCTTCCCGCCACCCATGTAGATCCCGACGTGTGTGGCGCTGCCTTGGCCTCCGAAGAAGACCAGATCCCCCGGTTCGGCATGGGCTTCATCAGGCACCGCGATGCCCGCTGCCGACTGTGTTTGGGAGACGTCGGGAATGACTTTTCCGGTGGCTTTGTGGACCGCGTATTGAGATAGGCCTGAGCAGTCCCAGCCGGGGATGGCGTAGTCCTGGTGGGCGTCGCCGGCGCCGCCGTCTCTGATTCCTGTGGTGGGTCCGTTGAGGTCGCCACCGCCCCAGGAGTAACGGATACCCATCTGGGACGCGGCGGCGGCGACAATGTTCGGTCCGGCAGGCCCCCCGGGGCGAAATCCCGGGATGTCGGCGCTGCCGGGCACAGGTGCTTGCGGGAGGCATGCTGCGCCGCCGGGCGCGGCGACGTCGCCGCCGGGAGGAGCGGTGCCGCTGGGGTTGGTGCCGGTAGTGGCCCACGCGGCGGGATTGATAGCGTGGCCGCCGTCGAAGTCGCGGTGACCGCCGTCCCACACTTCGAAATGCAAGTGGGCACCAGTGGATTGGCCGTTGCTGCCGACCTTGCCGATGAGTTGTCCGGCGGTGACTTTCTGGCCCTTCTTGACCAGGACGCCATCGGGATACATGTGGCCGTAGACGGTGGCGAACAGCTTGCCGTCGATCTGATGGTTGATGACGATCCACTGCCCGAAGCCACTAGCGGGTCCGGCGTCGACGACCGTGCCGTCGGCGACGGAGTAGAACGGCGTATTGGTGGGAGCGGCCAGGTCGATCCCAGCGTGCTGCGCGCCGTCGCGCGGCCCGAAAGGCGAGGACACCTGGTAGGTACCGTCTTTCATCGGTTTGACCTGCGTGCCCGGCGATGCGCTCTGTTGCGGCACCGTCGCAGCGGCGTCGCTACCGACGCTCTCGACATAATCGGTGACCTGCGAGCTGTCGGAGAGCGAGGCCACGATCTTGCTCGCCGATCCCATGAATTCCTGATAGGCAGCGGCGCCGGTGGCGTTGCGCTGCACTGTGGTGGCCGCTTGGGCGGGGTCCATGTTCTCCCACCCGGGCACCTTGATCAGGGCGTTGAGGAACCGGTCGGTGGCGATCGCCGGGTTCATCAACTCTTGGGCGGTGCCCCATCCGTACTGGGGTTGCTGCTGCAAGAAGCCGACCGAGCCGCCATCGAAGCCAACGCCATCGTTGGGCAGCGACATCGATTCGGGCACTGCTGGATTCGATAGATTCCGCAGTCCGGATTCGTCTTGCCCGACCGCGATGACGATGATGCCTGCTTTCGCCGGCAGTTTCCGGGCAGCGACCCTGCCGACCGCGGTCGCGGCGATCCGTGTCTGCTGCGGGTTCAGGCCGGCGATCTGGGCCCCGCCGGGAGCCAGCTCGAGTGTCGGGATCGGCCCACACGCTCCGTTGCTGCCGCTGAACATCATCACCAGCATCAGCGGCGGTAACAGGAACACGACCGGTACGACGGCGAGCAGTATCAGCCACCATCGGCGCTTGCCAGGGGCGGCGGCGGGGGCGGGTGTTCGTGCTGGCGTAGGCGGTGCAGGCGCAGTGACTGTCACGGCCAGCCTCGCTTAGCGAACGCTGGTGGGCTGTGGCCCACCAACCTGGCCACCGGCCCGCCGGACAGCATCACGGGGCGGCGGTGTCGGCCGGGGCGCCGGCGGGGTCTGTGCCGGCGCCGGCCGCGGGGCAGGTGTCGGCTGGCCGGGAGAGCCCGTAGCGCGGGGTGTCGGCACCCAGACCTCCGTGCCATCAGCCGCTGTTCGCGGACGGAAGCTGCGGCTGTCCTCGGCCAGCGACCGGACTCGATCGGTAGCGGAGCGGGTGTCGGAGGCCCGGGTAGCCCCAGACACCGCACCGCGGGCGGAAGCGACCGGTGGAGCGCTGGTGCCGGCGGGGGTCAGCGGGCGGTTCTGGATGTCGCGGGCCTTGGTGACGGTCTCATACAGCGCCTGCGAGCGGCGCCGGTTGTCGTTGGGAGTCGCGGCTGCGCTACCTCCGCCCGGGCCCATGGGGAGGGGAACAGGGCCTGACGGCTGGGCAGGGGCGTCGGCGGCTGGGACATCGCCGTCAGTGCGAGCGCCTGAGGTGGTCTCGCCCAGTTTGGCGGCCACGGCCGCCGCGGTCTGGGTGGCGGCGTACTCGGCGCCGATCTTGGCTGCTGTCGCAGCGACAGCAGAGGCTCCGCCGGTGCCGACCGCGGCCACGGCTTGTCCGCCGCCGGAGACCACCTTGCCGACGGTGCCCCCGACCTTTCTGGCGGTGTTGTAGCCGTGTTTGACCGCATGGGCGCGGGCCAGCATTTCATGTGCCGATGGTGCGGTCTTGTGTTTCACTGCCACCGGTGACGAGCCGGGTCGCCGCGACATGATCTCGGTGAGCCGGTCGGACCATTTGTTGAGTCCGAGCATGCCTTTGCGGAACATCACCAACGCGATGAGGATTAGGACGTCGGCGACGAGCACGGTGGCCATCAACTGCGCACCGTCTTTGTCGAAGACCGAGGTGATGATGATGCAGTAGGCGCAGGTGAAGATGACCGAGAAACACACCTGTAGCAACGCCATGGCGACATCGGCCAGCGACCGCATCAGTTGGGTCCGGAACATCGGTGCGATGCCGAGCAGGCCGCCCGGGATCAGCTTCACTCCGTTCCACAACGCCACCACGGTCGCCAGCACCACCCGCCCGGCGAGATAGAGCGCGAACAGGAAGACCAGGCCTGCCGCGGGCAGCAGAAACATTGAGGCAATGGCCTGTTCGGGGCCGGGGTTCTCGGCGTAGTCCTTCATTTGATCGCCTTGGGGGCATTTGCCGACCGCGTCGCGGACATGGGCCTTGGCGTCGTCCCCGCCGGGCAGCACACTGTCGACTGCACCGCCGACCAGGGGGATGTCTTCGACGCTGTCGCGGATCTCACCGAGGGTCGAGCGGTCGCCGGGCTTTTTCAAGTAGGCCTCGTCGAAGGCTTTGACACATGCGGCGGCGCCGTCTTGTTTCGAGGTGTCCAGAACGCGCCCGAAGTTCAGCAGTTGGGTGGGCTGGCGTATGAATGTGTCGGTGAGTTGTCCTGTGAGGTCATCGATCTGGGCATCGGGGTTGCCGTTGGTGTTGCCGTCGTTGCTGATGCCGGTGGCAACCTCGAGTGAGTAGTCCTTGGCCTTGGAGATCAGTCCGTCCTCGCCGGCGAGAGTGGCCACGGGGTTGGCCAGGAATCCCAGCACGCCGGCGGCGATGATCAGCGACATCAGCAGCTCGTAGAGTCCGGTGGCATAGCGGCCGCGAAACAGCCACAGCGCCACCGCTAAACCGGCCAGGGTGAGCATCAACGGCCGCATGTGGAGCTGCCCGGTCAGCGAGGTGACTGCGTCTGCGATGTCGGAGATGGGACTGGTCACCATGTCGAGCCACTTGAACGACAAAGCCTGTTTGATGAACCAGATCGCGATCATCACCACGCCGCGGTAGGCGTTGTACTCCAAGTTGATGATCCACGCCCACACCGCCTTGATGGGGCTGGTGACTCCACCTTCGTCGATCGACAGGTAGTAGTCGGCGGAGTTGATGCCGTGGGAATCCTTGATGTTCATCCAGCCGAACAGATTGCGCAGAGTACTGCTCGCGGTACCGTCTGCCGCATCAGCGGTCGGCGCGAAGACCAACAGAATCGCACCGATCAGATGCCACACGACGGTCAGGATCAGCAGGCGCCGTGCCCAGCGTCGCGCCCACACCCATCGAGCGGCGGCGCGGACCGGACGTGGCCACTCCAGGCGGATACCGGGAAGCTGCGGGTGCATCAAAGCGCCTCGGGGGTCAGGGTCTTCGTGGTCTTCTTCTGTGGGGTAGTCGAGCCTGCGGTTTGGCGGTCGGTGCGGAACGAACGCAGGATTTTGATGCGGCCCACTGCGCCGGAGGCATCACGCATGTAGCCCTCGCCGCGGCGTTCGGGTTTGACGTAGGGCTTGTCCTTGGCGTGGCGTGCTGGGCGGGTGATCGGAGCGGTGTTGCGGGTGTACTCCTCCAGGACGTCTTCGGCGTCGGGGTCCAACCCCACCCAGTCCAGCGCTTTCCGAGCAAGAGTTTTGTCAGTGTGACGCATTGCGATGCGGGTCTTGAGTAGGCCGCGCAGTTCCTGGCTGCCGAACTCGCAATCCTGGTCGCCGAGGATCGCTGCGGCGTTCTCCTTGCGGCCGCGTTTGACGACTTCGGTGATGATCTCCAGACCGTCGGCGCCGGACAGGATGTGGGCGACCTCGTCGGTGACCAGTGCCGACATCTGGGCGGGGTCGGCGTACATGATGCCTTGGGACAGTTTGGCGATGTGGGTGTAAATGACGTGGCCGTACTGCTTTTCGGGGGTGAGGTTGTCGAACAGGTGCTCCTTTTCCATCTGTTCGCGTGAGGGCAGCGAGACGTCTTGGGTGCGAAACACGATCGCGGGGGCCTCGATGGGTAGCGGGGGCAAGGTCTCGTCGAACAGGGCGCGGGCGTAGGTCTTGCGGGCGTGGACCTCCAGGGCGCGGCCCACCTCGAGCGCACCCTCGAGGTCGCAGTCGCCCGAGAGCAGATGTTTGACCAGGCCGCCGGTGCCCAGGTAGGGGTGGCGGGCTCGGTAGCTGTCGGAGAGCACGTCGGACAGCAATGTCGCGCGCGAATCTTGCACGCGAAGTCGCAGCAGCGCGCGCAGGATGGTCTCGGTCTGTTCAGCACCTTTGGCGCCGTCGAAGATGAGCAACGGGTCGAGGCTGTAGACCGCGTTGACCATGTCGACGACGACCGCGGAGGCCACCGAGGCCGCCCAGCGCGCGTACTCCCCTGATGCGGACTGGTCGATGACCAGGATTTGTCCACCGCGATCGACGATCTGGCCGGCGATGACCTTGATGGTCTCGGACTTGCCGGCGCCGAGTTCACCGGTGACGCCGATCGAGTTCGACACGTCGCGTTCGGTCAGTGCCGACACGTCGTAGTGCACGGCGCTGGGGACGTGGGTGGTGATGCACAACGCCAGCAGCGGTCCGCTCGGATCGCCCAGGGAGGCGGCGACGACCGGAACGAACGCACCGAATTTGCCGCTGGTGGTGATCTGGGTGAACTCGGTGAGTACCCGAGGCGCCGGGGCGCCCGGCACCATCGCCCACCACAGATCTTCCTGATAGCCCAAGGGCTGGGCGAGGCGGAACTGTTGGCTGGCGAACTCGTTAGCCAGGGCGGTCGCGGCCGCCGCGGCTTGGGCTGCGGTGGTGCCGGAGGTGGCGAAGATCGCCGTCCAGCCGACCTCGATCTCGTTCTTATCTGATTCGAGCAGTGTGGAGTATTCGGCGAGTGCTTCGGCCGCGACGTCGAGGATGCTGCGGCCGGTGGACAGTTCCCCTTCGCGCTGGTGGAACTGGTCATTGAGCTGTTTGAGCGCTTTGCGGTTGCGGCGCAGCACATCTCCACCGGCTCGGGTGACGATACGAATGGCGAAATCAACGTCGACAGGGATTTTGGTATCCGGGCGCGACGGGTCCTCGACGGTGATGGATTCGGCCAGGGTGAAGAACTCCGAGCCAGGAAAGTGGGTGCCGCCGGCGGGAGTATCAGTGATGACCGACAACGTCTGATAGGACGGCGGGGGCGGGTCGACCTCCCACGGGGTGTCGATCTTGAGCACGGTGGTGAACCTCGATGGTTTGGACTTCCCGCCCGAGTCAGCTCGGTCACTCAGGGCGCCCTCGTCGAGCCGAGCAGCCGTCAACGCGCCGGCTGTTTTCGATTCAGGAGTGTCGGCGGCCACCGGAACATCGGGATCGACGAACAGGCCGCGTCGCAGCATGTGATTCCACAACCACACCGCTTGCGCCG
>NZ_MKKG01000024.1:0-37964 GCF_001942325.1 Gordonia sp. CNJ-863 | reverse complement strand
CAGGCGACGATCACCGGTGACCGAGTCGAGTCGGTCGTAGCGCACCTTGGCCAGCACCGGATACATCATGATCAGCAATCCGAGGGCGATCGGCAGCGAGATGCCGTCGAGCTCGACCGCCGCCAAAGTGTCACCCAGGCCGGGGACGACTCGACCGAGCAGCAGTCCGGCGACCATCGCTGCGCCGATCCACACCGGCAGAAACCGGTCCAGCGTCGACAACTTGCCCGCGACTGCGGTGTCGGTGGCGGTCACTGGTCCGCCTCACACGAGCGCGTTTCCCCCACGACCGCGGCGAGATCCCGCAGCAGGTCCGACAGTTGCTGCAGCGCTTCGGTGTTCACCCGGTAGTACACCCAGGTCGCGCGGCGCTCGCTGGTCACCAGACCTGCCTGGCGCAGCACCTTCAGGTGATGCGAGATCGTCGGCTGTGACAGTTCGAACGGTCCAGAGATGTCGCACACGCACGCCTCGCCGCCCGGATGCGCGGCGACCTCGGACAGCAACCGCAGCCGAACCGGATCCGCAAGCGCCTTCAACAATGGGGTGACAGCCCCGGTCTCGTCACCACTCAGACCGCGGCCCGGTGACAGCAGGAGATTCTTATTCGACACGCGTCAATATTGACACACGTCGATGCAAGCGGCAAGGCGTCGATTCCGTTTAGCGGGTACGACACGCCCGATGGGCTCCAGCCAAGCCGGCACCCTGGCCTTCGGTTCACACTGCAAGCACTCGACGCTCAGGCGGTGGTAGTTAACGAACCTATCGATCCTGTCGTGCGGCTGGCGATCTCGCAGTGGCATGATGATGCACCCCGCGGAGCGGTCTCGACATTCTGCGCCGAACAATGGATTTCGCGGAAGCCGTTCTACGAGTTGCGTAAACGAGCACGAGCGGATGGGCCGTCGGCGGTCCTGGAACCCCGTACCCGCCGCCCGAAGTCGAGCCCGTCAGCGCTCAATGACGAGGTCAAAGCGCAGGCGGTGGCCGTGCGCGCCGCTCTGGAAGCCTCAGGTCTGGATCACGGGCCGATCAGCGTGCACGACAAGATGCAGTCGATGGGGTTGACTCAGGTGCCCTCAACGGCCTCGCTGGCCCGGATCTTCCGCGAAGCCGGTGTCGCTCGCCGTGAGCCAAAAGAAGAAGCCCCGCTCGGCGTGGCGGAGGTTCGTCTACCCGGCGCCGAATGCGTGCTGGCAACTCGATGGCACCGAGTACGTCCTGACCGGTGGACGCAGGTGCGTCATCCTGCAGCTCATCGACGATCACTCTCGCTACGCCGTGGGCTCACATGTGGCCGCAGGCGAAACGGCTGAGGCTGCGATCGCCGTGTTCGACAAGGCAGTGACCGCCCACGGAGTACCTCAACGACTCCTCACCGACAATGGGCCCGCGCTCAACCCCTCGCGGCGCGGCCGTCTCGGTCAGCTCGTCGAGCACGTCCGCGTGCTCGGGGTGGAAACGATCACCGGCAAGCCCTACAAGCCGACCACGCAGGGAAAGAACGAGCGATTCCATCAGTCGTTGTTCCGGTATCTGGACAAGCAGCCATTGGCTGACACCCTGGCCGAGCTGCAGGCCCAGGTTGATGCGTTCGATCACATCTACAACACCCAACGGCCTCACCAGGGCCTGCCAGGGCGCGTCACACCACTGGCCGCGTGGCAAGCCACACCGAAAGCCCATGCGCCACACCCGATAGCCGGTGGGTCACTGTTCGATCGGCCTAAATCGCGCCCGCGGCCCGCGCCGCGCCCAACCGCCGATCTACCCGAGGGCGTCCTGGTCAGGACTGTCAGCACTTCCGGCACCATCAGCGTGGACTCAGTCACCTACACGGTCGATGTGGACCACGCCTTCGACCAGGTCCTCGTCGTCGCCGACGACAGCGCTATCGTCATCGCGAACACCGATGGAGAGGTCGTAGTCGAACACCTTCGACCCCGCTCCCGGAGTTAGCTACGTCGGCAACCGACAACCCCGCGGCCCACGCCCCACGAAGACCAGACCGTCACCGAAGTCCTGACACATCAACTGTCACCGAAGTCCTGACACAGAACTGTCACCGAAGACCCGATACATCACAGCCGAATTGCGGTCCACTACACCATCCCACCGACAAGATTCCGTCTGCGAAGTCGTGCCAGTCTTGTTGCACGCCAACGGAATAGCGCGTACAGTCGAACGTGTATTCGACAATCGATCCGCGGGGGGTGATCGTCATGACCGATATCGCATCGACCGGTGCGGTCGACGAGTTCCCTGCCGGGATGCCCGAGTTGCTCGACGAACTCGACGCGCTCGTCGACAAGCTGCAGACCACCGGTTTCACCCGCCTGTCCGATACCGAGGTCGACGACGCCGGCATCCGTATAGAACAAGCCATCGCCCGACTCACCTACACCGGCAACCAGCAGATCGTCGAAGCCGACCAGCGCGACCTACCTCGTAAAGCCGGGTACCGCAGCGTCATCGACTACATGAAACACCGGCTGCGCATGGCCTACCCCGGCAGACGCCTCAAACAAACCCGCGCCACCGCCACCTACCCCGACGCCACCACCGGCCAACCCCTCGAACCCGTCCACCCCACCCTCGCGAAAGAGTTCGCCGACGGTCGGGTCGGGTCCGGGCACGTGCATGCGGTGATGGACGTGCTCGACCAGATCCCCCACGCGGTCGACCACGACATCAAGGTCGCCGCCGAACGCACCATGGCCGAACAAGCCGTCAACCTCACCCCCGACCAGATCACCGACGCCGGCGCCCGACTCCTGGGCTACCTCGATCCCGACGGCACCCTCGCCGACGACACCGACCGTCAACGGCGCCGCAACCTGTACCTCAACCGGCAACGCGCCGATGGCACCGCCAAGATGGCCGGCACCCTGACGCCTGAACTGCTGGCACGGGTGTCGATGTTCCTGGCCGTGTGGGCCAAACCGGGGATGAACAACCCCGACGATCCCGAGTCCCCGCACGGCTCGATCGAGGACGCCGATCCCGAAGCCGTCGCGGCCGCGGCCGAACGTGATGACCGCAGCCCCGCCCAGCTCAACCACGACGCCCTCAACGCACTCCTCAAAGCCGTGTTCGAGGACGGTATGCTCGGGAAGAGTCATCGCGGGTTGCCTATGCAGGTGATCGTCAAGGCCGACCTCAACGACCTCGTCCGCGAAGCCGGTTACGCCGTCACCGCCACCGGCACCCAGATTCCCATCCCCGACCTGATCAACCTCGCCGCCGACGCCCAACCCTGGCTGGCGGTGTTCAAAGACGCCACCGCCGTCCCGCTCTACTTCGGCCGCGGCAAACGCCTCGCCACCCGCGAACAGCGCTTGGTGTCCTTCGCCCGGCCCGATGGTGAAAGCTGCTCCAACCCCGACTGCTGTGTACCCGCCGCCCACGTGGAAATGCATCATGCCCACATCGGTTGGGTCGATGGCGGATTCACCGACATCACCAACCTCACCCCCGCCTGCACCCGCCACCACCACATGGTCGGAAACCAGCCCGGACAATTCACCACCCGCATAGTTCGCGACGGCCCCGACGAAGGCCGCGCCACCTGGCAACTCAACACCGCACCCGGCGCACCACCCAACCCCGAACGCATCAACCGAAGACCCGACATACCCCGCCGATTCGCCGACCACCTCAAACAGGTACGCGACGAGATCCACGGACCCGAACCGGAGTCCGGCGATACCCCACGCCTCCAGATGCGCCAGATCATCGACCTACGCAACGCCACTCCTGCCGAACTCGTCGTCGCCTCAGCGCTTCTCGACCACGCGTACGGAGGCTCAGGACGGGAAGGTCACCGGCCCTTCGAGGTTCGTCGCTAACGCTCCTCACACCTCAGGGAGCGGGAACGCACGCACGCCACCACTCCCAAACACCCCCAAGGGAGCGAGGAACGTGGGCGCAGACACTCCCACACACACCTCAGGGAGCGAGAAACCCACGCACGCTATCGCTCCCGCACACAACCCGGGGAGCTGGAACGGGCGCTGGTCAGTTTGTCACCTCGTCCACATCGTCGAGGTCCGCAGACGACGCGCCGGTGATGATGTCGAGAACCTTCGGGTACTCGGGCGCGGTAGAGGTCACCACCGAGCCGTGGTTGCCGCCCGGGAGCAGTACCGCGGTGGCCTCGCCTCCCTGCTTCACGACGGCGTCGACATATCGGCTCGAGTTGGCCGACGAGACCATGCGGTCGCCGGTGTTGTGCACGGCGACAACCGGCGTCGAGGGATCGATGTTCTGGATCGGATCGACCATGGCGTAGCGCTTCGGCACCTGACGCGGTGTGCCACCGAGGGCGGTCACGATGCGATCGTCGCCATGCGTTGCGGCATAGACCATGTCGAGCGGTCCGGCGAGCGAGACGATGCGTGTCGGCCGGAACACCGGCCTCGCACCGACCTCGTCATCCTCCAGCTTGTGCCGAGTACCGCCCCACACGGCGAGCTGCGCGCCCGCACTGTGTCCGACGACGAGCTCATCGTCGGTGGTGATCTGTGGGAACTGCTTGTCCACCACCGAGACGTGGTCGAGCGCACTCGCGACATCCCGGAAGGTCGTCGGCCAGCCGCCACCCGAACCCACCCGTCGGTATTCGACGTTGTAGACCGCCATCCCGCGATCCGCGAGATCCCGCGCGAGCGGCTCGAAGATGTCCGCGCCCAGCGCACTCTGCCACGCACCACCGTGGATCAGGACGACGAGCGGGATCGAATCGACCCGCTGCTCCCCCTCCGGCAGGTACAACTCGGCCCAGTTCTGCTTGCTGTCGGCCTCGCCGGGCGTCGGGTACTCGAACCGGTGAACGGTGACCTCGTCGAGGTACTCCACCTCTTCGGTGGAGGTCGCCGTCTGGGTCTTGACCGGACCCGACGCCGACGGATCGTCGGCACTGCACGCCGTCAGTCCGAGACCGGCGGCGAGTGCGACGCCCAGAAGTCGAAGTGGGACAGGCGACCAGCCGGATCGCCGGAAATCACGAAGGGTCAACGAAGGCAACAATTCTGTGCCTGCCTTTCCGGCCACGAGGCCATTCCACATTCTGCCGCATAAGGTAAAGCGAAAGTAATGACGGGGGTATCCAATTGGCGATCGGGCGCGGAACGCGGATGATCTCGGCGCCGATCGTCGTGGTTCTGACCGTTCTACTCGCCGGATGCGCCACCTCGGCGAAGTCGGCTGTGCCCGAGACGATTCCAAATATCAGTACCACACTCTCCCCGGCTCCGCCGTCACCGCCCACACGAGTGGCGTCGAACGTCCCGATGAAGCGACTGGCACCGGGTGAGAAACCGCCACAATTCATCCTGTTCTCCTTCGACGGCGTCGGGGTGTCGAAGAACTGGGACCTGTTCCTGCGCACCGCCGCCGAATCGGACGCGAGATTCACCGCGCTCATGACCGGGCTCTATTTCCTCACCGACGCCAAGAAGCGGCAGTACCGCGGTCCGGGATACAAACCCGGCGAGGCGGCGATCGGATTCGGCGGATCGAAGAAGGAGGTGATCGAGGAGATCACCTACCTCAACCGCACCTGGTACGACGGCCACGAGATGGGCACCCACTTCGTGGGCCATTTCTGCGCGGGCACAAAGAATCCCGGTAAGTCGTGGACCAGTGCCGAATGGCGTCACGAGTTGGCTCAGTTCTTCCGGCTCATGACGCAGTGGCGTGAACTCAACGGAATCCGCACCGGACCCGACCTCGCCTTCGGACCCGAAGCGGTGAAAGGCGCTCGGACACAGTGCCTCGAGGGTTCGATGAAAGCGCTCTTCCCCGCGCTGCGCGCTTACGACATGATGTGGGACTCGTCGATGCCGGCGTCGCGACCGGGTGTCTACTGGCCGTCGAAGATCAACGGCATCTGGGAATTCCCTGTCCCCTACGTCTGGTCGCCGGCGCTGAAGCAACGCCAGACAGCGCTCGACTACAACTTCTGGTACAGCGTCAACAAGGCGACGGATCGGCCCGCCGATCGTGCGCGGATCGCGCGGGTCGTCACCAGCACCTACGACTACATGCTGCGCCGGGCCTATGAGGGAAACCGCGCGCCGCTGGTGATCGCCAACCATCTGAACACCTGGAACACCAACGCCTTCAACCCGGCGACCGCCGCCTTCATGCGCCGCGCGTGCACCAAGCCGGAGGTCATCTGCGCCACCCACCAGGACGTCATCGCCTGGATGGAGCTGCAGGGCCCCGCCGTCCTGAAGAAGTGGCGGTCGATGGCCCCGGTCGCCGTCGACGCGCATCACTAGCTGTACTGACCCGCCAGGTTGGGTACGCGGTCGGCGGGTGAGTTGCCTCGGAGTGCGGTGTGGCCGCGTTCGTGGTTGTAGTTGTGAAGGAATTCGGGGAAGGCTGCGACGCGTTCGGTTTCGCTGAGGTAGGGGCGAGCGTAGGCCCATTCCTCCTGGAGGGTCCGGTTGAATCGTTCGACCTTGCCGTTGGTTTGCGGCCGGTACGGTCGGGTCCACTTGTTACCGGGAGTGGTCGTCGACGGCGTGATGCAGGATACGCGTACCCCCGGTTCGGGCGGCCAGCATCTTTGCGGGTTCGCCCAGGCTCGCGGTGCGCTGGAGTTGCGGGTGCCCTGGGCGCGGCCGTGTACGCGATGTCGGCCACCGTCGGGGATTCTCCCGAGCCTTTGATGTCGACGTGGATCAAGTCTCCGGGCGCTTCACGTTCGTACCGGCGAACCTCGCGTCTGCGGGCACGTAGCCACGCGGCGCAATGGCCACCGGTCGTCCACAACACACCGAGCCAGACGCAACCGGCCGGTCGGGGACAACGGGTGGATACGGTGAGACATGAAGACCTCCGGGTTGAGGAGCGGTTCCTAGACGGCTCCACACCTCACTCGGAGGTCTTCCCTATGTCACGTCGACTCGCCGGACGGCGGAATCACCTGACCGTCAGGGGCACCGTCGTGATGGACCCACCGGCGCGGACCGTCGCGGTCAGCGGGGTCCAGCCCGTCCAGAGATCCACCGGCACATCGAGCGTCGCGCCCGGCCGGAGGGTGACCGGAGTCCGGGTGACCGCACTCCGGTCGGCGATGGTGTCGCTGCGTTCGACCGCGACCTGGAACTTCTGCGAACGTCCCTCGGTCCGCACGGTCACGCCGACCGGTGAGGTGGCCCCTACCGACACCGACGAGCCCGGGCCGACGGCGAGCTGCGAGGTGTCGACCGAGACCGACCGCAACGAGTCCTCGGTGGCGACCTCGAACACGGCTGTCGTCGGTGCCGACGAACTCACCCGAACCGCGTGACGAACCGGATCGACATCGAGCGCCGATGTCGCACCCGCCGGGACCTCGAGGTCGCCGACCGCCACCGCTCCACCCGCGCTCAGCACGGTCGTGTTGATGTCGGCGGTACGCCCGGCCTCGACACCGTCCACGACGATGCGGAAACGCTTGCCCGCCGGCACGGTGAATCGTGCGGAATTGTCATTGTTGAACAGAATCCGCTGCTCGACACCGGGAATCGGCTTGCCGGACGGATCGGTGACCCGGACGTCCCAGTCCACGTCACCGACACCCTGCGCCGTGCCGTTGGTGTCACTGACCAGCACGACGGTGTCGTCGGTGCGCAGGTCGGGATCCTGGTGACGCTTCAGAACCTGGGCCAGCGGGACCAGCATCATCCTGTTCTTCGGCGAGCCCTGGTACAGCATCGTCGGCTCGGACGGGTTCGTCGCCGTCGAGTAGTACCAGGAGTCGGCGGCGGGATCGACGACCACCATCTTCTCCCGGCCCGGGAAATTGTTGTCATAGACGACGATTCCGTGCTTGCCGCCACCGAGGTCACGGAGCGCGATCGGTGTGATCGCATGCCCGGCGGAATGTTCCTCGTCCGTATAGATGGCGAGGATGTAGTTGTCGTTGCGCGACCATGCGGTACGGAGCTTCGACAGCGCCTGTGGCACCGAGACCTCACGTTCGGCGAGGTCCGTGGGAGGGAAGCCCTGGGTGATGAACATCCGGGCGATCAGTTCGTCCAGCGGCCCCGACGCCGGCATGCTGTAGACGCTCTGTCCTGGCAGCGCCAGCGGGAACTGGCTCAGCCGCTTCGTGTTGTACAGGCCTGCCAGCGCCGCCATGCCGTAGCAATGACCGCCCCTCATCGACGCGTTGAACTCCGCCATCACGAGTTCGGCGACGGTGGTCGGTGAGCAGATGCCGAGCACGATGCGGGCGCATACCTCGTCACCGAACACCGCGCGCATTCCCTCGGTCGTGAGTCCGCGCCGGTGCAGGGCGTCGTTGTCTCCCCAATTCTCGAAGGAGAAGCCGTCGCGTTTCACATCGAACCCGGAGTGGGCGACGACCTTTCCGGCCTGAGGATTCACGACCGGTGCGGCGTCCGCTGTGTCGGCGCCTACGGTCAGGAACGCAGCGGCCGCGGCAACCGCCAGGCCGGCAGCGGAAACACAGAATGACGCGCGAAGGCGAGACCGGGTACTGAGCATGGCAAAACAGTAGCGGACAAATCAGGCATCCTGAGCAGGTCCTGAGAAGAATCCGCATTCTTGCCGGCAGTCTGTCACGGGAATGTCGTTCGCGGGGATCAGCCCCGGCGAGTCAGCGTCCGACGCGCGATGCGGGCGACCGCCTCGTCGATGAGCCGGCCGGCACTGTCGGTCGCGGCTCCCTGCCCGGCGGCATCGAATGCCGCCAGCACGTCGACCGCTGTGTCCACCTCGGACGCGGTCGGTGCGAGACCGGCACGGGCGGGCCGGATCTGGCGCGGGTGGATGCACGCACGACCGAAGAAGCCCAGCCCGGTCAGGCGCCGGGTCTCGGTCTCGAACGACTCCGGATCGTCGATGACCGGCGACGCGGCCGCGAGTGGTGGCCGGATCCGTGCCGCCGCCGACGCGGCCACGACTTGGGAACGTGCCCAGAGCAACTCGTCGCCGACGACCGGCGTCACGCCGAGGTCCGCAGCCAGGTCCACCTCGCCGATCTGCACGAACTCGACGCGGGGGCCGGCGGCGATCGCCGGCGCATTCACCAGACCCGCACCGGTCTCGATCAGCGGTGAGACCGGCGTCCGCGGACGGCCCTCCGCAGCCTCGAGGTCGGTGAGCATCCGGTCCACGCGATCCAGCGTCGCGCGATCATCGCATTTGGGCAGCCAGATGCCGTCGGCCCCACACCGGACCGCCATGGTCAGGTCGTCGAGGAGTTCGGCGCCGGGATTCACCCGTACCCACGTGGGCACCCCGGCCCGGTCGCGCTTCTCCAGCCAGGTCCCCACCGCGATGCGCGCGGAGTCCTTGGCCGCGACCGGTACCGCGTCCTCGAGGTCGAGGACCACGGCGTCGGTACCGGACGTGGTCGCCTTGCCGAACCGTTCGGGCCGGTCGCCCGGTACGTACAGGTAGACGAGCGGCGAACTCATCCGACGGTGACGGTTCCGTTGACCAGCGCCTTGGCGATGACGGTCCGCATGATGTCGTTGGTCCCCTCGCCGATCGACATCAACGGCGCATCGCGGTAGTAGCGCTCGACGTTGAACTCGGTCGAGTAGCCGTAGCCGCCGTGGATACGCATCGCCTCGAGGCTGGCGGTGATCGCGGTCTCCGACGCGAAGTACTTCGCCATTCCGGCCTCCCCGTCGACACGTGCACCCGAATCCGCCTTGGCAGCAGCCCAATACGTCATGAGACGCGCCGCCTGCAGCTGGGTGGCGATGTCGGCGAGCTTGAGCTGGATCGCCTGGAAGTCGGAGATCGGCTTCCCGAAGGCGGTGCGCTCGCGTGAATAGTTGAGCGCCGCGTCGTACGACGCCTGCGCGATGCCGACGCTGCGGCCGGCGATGTTGAGGCGGCCGATCTCCAACCCGGACAGCGCCTGCTGCATACCGCGGCCCTCGACCCCGCCGAGCAGTGTCGACGCCGGTACCCGCACCTCGTCGAGGAAGATCTCGCACGATTCGGTGCCCTTGTAACCGAGCTTGCCGAGGTCTCGCTGCACTTCGAATCCGGGCGTCGTGGTGTCGACGAGCAGGATGCTCATGCCCTTGTGCGCCGGCGAAGCCGACGGATCCGTCTTGACCAGGACGGGGAGCACATTCGCGTGGCGTGCGTTGGTGATCCACGTCTTGGTGCCGCGGATGACGTAGTCATCGCCGTCGCGGGTGGCGGTGGTCTTGATGCCCTGCAGGTCGGTGCCTGCACCCGGTTCGGTCAGTCCGATGCCGGTACGGCATTCACCGGTCGCCAGCCGGGGCAACCACTGTTGCTTCTGCTCCTCGGTGCCGTGCCGCGCGATCATCCAGCACGCCAGGTTGTGACTGCCCAGGATGCCGGCGATACCCATCCAGCCGCGGGCGATCTCCTCGTAGACGAGGGTGAAGGACACCATGTCGAGTTCGAGTCCGCCGTACTCCTCCGGCGTGGTGATCCCGAACAGACCCATGTCCCGCAGCCGCGCGACGATCTCCGTGGGATAGCGGCCCTCGCGTTCCCATTCGTTGGCGACCGGGATGATCTCCTTGTCGACCAGCTGACGGAGCGCCGACCGGAAGTCGCGCTGTTCCTCGGTGAAGCTGAAATCCATTGTGTGATCCTTGATCTGAGAGGTGATCGGAGATGTTAGACCCGGGCCCGGCCGCGGACCGGCAGGTGAAGGTGGGTCAGCTCGCGGAGAGGATGTCGGCCGCGAGCGCCGGGATCTGCCCCACGGACGGTGCGTCGCACAGACCGAGAACGGTCTGGACGAGTGCCTCGGAGGCCTCTCCCCCGCCGGCGTTGCCCCGGAACTTCTCGGCGACCGCGGCATCGTCCATCGGACGGCCGGAAGTGCCTCGGCTGCAGGGAACCTCGCCGACGAGCCGGGTGGCGTCGTCGAGGGTGATGACCGCCCGGCCGGCGGCGTCGGCGGCCGGGCGGGCATCGGGTGCGGGGACGACGTCGACGAGTGCGGCGGTGGCGGCCACCTCGGGTCGGACGATCGAGGCCTCGGCGTAGGTGTCGACGGTGACCGCTCCGTCGTGGACGAGTGCGGCGACGCTCCACGGCAGGTCGAACTTCGCGTCGTAGATGCTGCGGGGACTGCGTGTACCGGTGCCCGGCCCGCACACGATGTCCACGCTGTCGGGATGGACGTCGACGCTGATGGCGGCGATACGCGACGCCGACACCTCGGTGCCCGATCGCGCGGCCTCGGCCAGAGCCTGCGCGACCGCATCGAGCGAGGCATGCATGAGTTGACAGCTCGGGTACGGCTTGATACCGATACCAGCGCTCTCCCAACGAGTTCCGAGATCGGCGACGATCCCGTCGGGATCCACGTCGCGGTCGGCGAGCGCGCGGTACAGCCCGCGCCGGCCCTCCAGCACCGATTCGGGTCCGCTGGCCCCGGCCAGCGCCAGGCGCGCGGCGAGGACACCGTTGAAGCCCGCGTTCCCCGGATGCAGGACCTTGGTGTTGGCCCCGGTGTCGAGGAACTCGAGCAAGCCGCCCGACGACGACGCCGCGATGCCGATCGCATCGGTCAGACGATCGGCGTCGGCGCCGTACAGCAGGCCGGCGGCGACGGCACCGGCGAGCGGGCCGACGACGGCGGTCGCATGGAGGCCGCGTGCGTGGAAGCCGTGTGGTGCCGCCGCGCCCAGTCGACAGGCGATCTCCAGCCCGGCCACCAGCGCGGTCACCGTCTGCGCGCCGGTCGCCCCGACTTCCTCGGCGACGGCCAGGACAGCCGGCGCCACGACCGTCGTCGGATGCACGAGTGCACCGGCATGCGTGTCGTCGAAGTCCAGGGCATGCATCAGCACCCCGTTGGCGAAGGCTGCCGCGGGCGCGAGATGGCGTCGGAGTCACCGAGCGGATGTGCCTGCGCCGGGCCGCCGAGCCCGCGGGCCACGGACAGTCCGGGTCCGCCCTGGTCGAGCCGGCGGGCTCCGATGGCATTGCCGATGCCGTCGAGCAGGTGTCGCAGCGCGGCCCGCCGGGTGGCCTCGGGAATGTCATCGATGTCGAGGGCCGCGGCCCAGCTCGCGAGGCGGCGGGCGGTCATGGCGTGGCCTGTGCGATCGATCCGAAAGCACCGGCGTCGACCAGCCCGCGGACGTCCTCTGCGCTGTAGCCGAGCAGTTCCATCACCTCGTCGAAGTTCTCGTTGCGACGCGGTGCCCGACGATACTCCGTGGGCTCGTTGCCGAAGCGCACCGGTGAGGTGACCTGACGTACCTCACCCCACACCTCGTGTTCGGTGGTGGCGATGAGCCCGCGCGCCAGGGTGTGTTCCTCGGTCAGCGCCTGTTCGACGTCGTTGATGGGCCCCGTCGGCACACCCGCCTCGGTCAGCAACGACACCCAGTGATCGACCGTCGCCTCGGCGAATCGCTTCTCGAGCAACGGCAGCAGTTCGTCCTTGTGCTCACCACGGGCGGTGAAGTCGGTGAACCGCGGGTCCTCGAGAAGTTCCGGCAGCCCGATCGTCTCGGCCAACCGCACCCAGAACTTCTCCTTGGCGCAACCGACGACGAACCAGCCGTCGGAGGCTTCAAAGGCCTGGAACGGCACCAGAGACGGATGTGCCGAGTTCTTGGTGCGTCCCGGCCGGTATCCGGCGTTGAGGTGCCAGGCGGCCGGGTAGGTGAGCATCGAGATCGCGGTGTCGTAGAGCGAGACGTCGCAGTCGCCGCCGACACCGTCGCGACGGGCGGCGTGCAGGCCGGACATCAGACTGAGCGCCGCGACGTACCCGCCGCAGAAATCGACAAGGGACAGACCGGATTTGGTGGGCGGTCCATCGGGGTCACCCGTCAGGTCCATCCATCCGGCCAGGCCCTGCAGGATGTAGTCGTAGCCGGGCTGCTTCGCGCGCGGACCGGTCATGCCGAACCCCGTCAGGCTGCAGCACACGATGGCCGGGTTGAGGTGCTTGAGGTCGTCGTAGGTGATCTTGATCTTCGCCGGCACATCGCCGCGCAGATTCGAGTACACCGCATCGCTGGTGCGCACCAGATCTTCGAACACCCTGCGCCCGCCGGGGGTTCCGAGGTCGAGCGACAGGCTGCGCTTGTTGCGGTTGAAGGTCTCGAAGAACAGGGAGTCCTCGCCCTTGTTGTAGGGCGGAACGTATCGCCCGACGTCGCCACCGGAGGTCGGCTCCTCGATCTTGAGCACGTCGGCCCCGAGGTCGGCGAGGTGGACGCTGCCGAAGGGGCCGGCGCCGTACTGTTCGACGGCGATGATCCGGACGTCCTCGAGCGGCCTCATGACCGCGCGTCCTCGGTCTGGGCGGCGACGACCTCGGTCAGCGAGGGCGCCTTGACCTCGGGGAAGTAGTTCTGTCCGATACCGCTCTCGCGGGTCGCGACCATGACCGAGCGGTTCCAGGCGACCACGACCTCGCCGTCCTGATTGATCCCGCGGGTGACCATCGACACGATGCCCGCGTAGGGACGAGACTTGGACCGGCGCAGGTCGGTGCAGATGCTCTCGGCGTAGATCGTGTCGCCGACGTACACCGGATGCTGGAGTTTGACGTCGGTGAACTGGAGGTTGGCGACGGCGTTCTGACTCATGTCGATCACCGACAGTCCGAGCACCAGGGCGATGGTCAGCCCCGAGTTCACGATCACCTTGCCGTCGGTGATGGGATTCGTCCGGGCGAGATGTTCGTTGAAGTGGTTCTGGTTGGTGTTCATCGTCAGGCACGTGATCCACGCGTTGTCGGTCTCGGTGATCGTGCGGCCCATCGGGTGCTGATAGACGTCGCCCACGACGTAGTCCTCGAAGAAGCGTCCGAGAGTGGCGGGATGGGTGGTCAATGGTCCTCCTACAAGGGTGCGGCGTCGTCGTCGAAAAGCACACTCCGTGACGCGGCCCACCATAAACATCAGATCTTTAGCTCGTCAAGACACGCCTTTCCCACGCTCGTGCATGAATTCTGGTCCATTGGTTGCCTAAACATCCGATGTATTGCATGATCCTTCCGAGCGCAGCTATGGCTTAGATCACTCCCGTCACCGGATGGGGCGCACCGATCCGAGGTCGGGGTGACGGTACGAAAAGAGGAAGCGAGTTTCGATGAAGCGAATCGGCGTGGATGTGGGCGGTACGTTCACCGACCTGGTCCTGTGGGACGACGACGGGACGGTGACGGTGCACAAGACGCCGTCGACGAACCACGATCCCTCGATCGGCACGATGGACGGGATCGAGGTGCTCGCCGAACGCGCGGGCATCGACGTCGCGGACATCGAGATGTTCTTCCACGGGACCACCGTGGCCACCAACATCGTGCTCGAGCACAACGGCAGCGACGTCGGCATGATCACCACCGACGGGTTCCGCGACCTCCTGCACATCGCGCGCAAGAAGCGCCCCCTGAACTACTCCAACTACCAGGATCTGCCGTGGCAGAAGTGGCAGCTGGTCCCGCGGCGCAACCGGCGGACCGTCGCCGAGCGGATCGACGCCGCCGGCAACGTGCTGACCCCGCTCGACGAAGACGCCGTCCGCCGCGAGGTCGCTCTTCTCCGCGAGCGCGGGGTCGAGGCGATCGCCGTGGCCTTCCTGCACGCCTACCGCAATCCGGCCCACGAGCAGCGGGTCCGCGAGATCATCGCCGAGGAGTACCCCGGCGTCTTCGTGTCGCTCTCCAGCGACGTCGCCAGCCAGTACCGCGAGTACGAGCGCTTCTCGACCACCGCCCTCAACGCCTTCGTCGGACCCAAGACCTCCCGGTACATCGAGAACCTGGCCGGCAAGGCCAAGGCCGCACAGGTCGGCGAGGACGTCCACCTGATGACCTCGGCCGGCGGTCTCGTCACGTCGCGCAGCGCCAGCGAGGTCCCCGTCTCGCTGCTGACCAGCGGTGTCGTCGCCGGACTTCTCGGCGGATGCTTCATCGGCAAGGCGTCGGGCTACCCGAGTGTCATCACCCTCGACGTGGGCGGCACCTCGGCCGACATCGGCGTCGCACCCGACGGCAAGCTGCGCATGAAGCATCTGCTCGACACCCGCATCGGCGACTACCACGCGATGGTCCCGATGGCCGAAGTCGACACCATCGGCGCCGGAGGCGGATCGATCGCCAGCATCGACGAGGGCGGCATGTTCCGCGTCGGACCGCGCAGCGCGGGCGCCATGCCCGGACCCGCCTGCTACAACCGCGGCGGCACCGAACCCACCTCCACCGACGCATGGTGGTCATGGGTTGGCTGGGTGCCGACAGCTTCCTGTCGGGAACCATGGAGGTCAAGCCGGAGCTGGCGACCGAGGCGGTCAAGACCCACATCGCCGACAAACTCGGCGCCGATCTCGAGCACGCCGCGATGGGCATCTTCCAGATCCTGGCCCACTCGATGACCGAGGCCATCTCCCTGCACTCGGTGCGCAAGGGGTATGACCCACGCGAGTTCTCGCTGGTCGCCGAGGGTGGCGCCGGCCCGCTGTACGCGTGGCAGATCGCCGAGCACCTGGGCATCCCACGCGTCATCGTCCCCGGACATCCCGGCATCACCTCGGCGGTCGGCCTGCTGACCACCGACGTCCGGTACGAGGTCCCCACCACGGTCTGGACCTCCTCGGCCGAGCCCGATCTCGACCTGCTGAGCCGCGAGATGGACCGGCTCTCCGAGCAGGCCATCGCCCAGCTCCGCGCCGACGGCATCGCCGAGGAGGACATCACCCTCGAGCGCAGCGTCGACTGCCGTTATGTCGGACAGGGTTACGAGCTTCGTGTGCCGGCACCCGACGGCGAGATCACCGCCGAATGGGTCGAGCAGACCGCGGCCACGTTCCACGAAGTGCACGGGCGTACCTATTCGCAGCGGTTCGACGACAAGCCGGTACAGCTGGTCAACATCCGCGTGACCGGTGTCGGCGCGGTCGAGCACATTCGCATCGCCGAGATCGAGGCGGGCGGCGCCGACGCGTCGGGCGCCATCAAGTCGACCACCCAGGCGTTGTTCTGGAAGAACGACTCCGCCGACCCCGAATGGGTCGAGACCCCCGTCTACGACCGCGCATTGTTCAAGGCCGGCAACACCTTCGAGGGCCCGGCCATCGTCCAGCAGTTCGACTCGACGACCATCGTCGGCATCGGACAGAAGGCCACGGTCGACGCCGTGGGCCACATCATCATCGAGAGGAGCGCCTGAGATGGCGAAGACCCTGATGCCCACCGACGGCGTTTCCCTTGCCGCCGAGGCCAATCGGACCTGGAACACCGTCGAGGTCGATCCGATCACCCTGCGCGTCATCGGCGGTGCGTTGAACTCGATGGCCAAGGAGATGGCCCAGGTCCTCTACCGCATGGCCTACTCGAGCCTGATCCGCGAGTCCGAGGACCTCGGCGCCGGCATCTTCGACGTCAACGGTCGCGAACTGTGCGAGTCGGATTCGACTCCGATGCACTGTGGTTCGATCCCGGCCTACATCCGCGGCGTCAACCGCAAGCTCGCCGGGACGTACAAGCCCGGTGACGTGATCCTGCACAACCACCCCTATCACGGTGCGGCCCACTCCCCCGACTACGGCGTGATCATCCCGATCTTCTGGGAGGGTGAGCACATCGGCTTCGCCGGGTGTACCGGTCACGTCTCCGACATCGGCGGCAACTTCCCCGGCCTGTGCATGGACGTCGTCGACGTCTGGGCCGAGGGCAAGCTGATGGACTCCATGAAGATCTACGACGGCGGCGTCCGCAACGACATGCTGATCCAGCACATCCTGGACAACGTGCGCACTCCGGAGCAGAACCGCGGCGATCTCGAGGCTCTCATCGCGTGCTCCCGCATCGGCGAGAAGCGGTTCGTCGAACTGCTCGAGAAGTACGGCCTCGACGTGGTGATGAGTGCCGCCGACCGGTGGATGGACTACTCGGAGGAGATGCTGCGCAGCCGGATCCGGGCGATCCCCAACGGCAGCTACGAGGCGCCGATCGGTTACCTCGACGACGACGGCAAGAACCGCGGTGTCCCGCTGAAGGTCGCGGTGCGCGTGCAGGTCGAGGACGAGGATGTCCTGATCGACCTCACCGGCTCCAACGACCAGGTGCCCACGGCGTTCAACGTGCCCTTCGAGGGTTCGGTGCTGCCCGTCGCGGTGAGCGCGATCCGCACCATCCTCCTCGACGAACACCTCACCGAGGAGTTCGTCCCACAGAACGACGGTTGCTTCCGACCGGTGCGTGCCTACGCACCCGAGGGCACCATCTTCAACCCGGACTTCCCGGCATCGTGTTTCGCCCGGTTCTCCCAGGTAAACCGCATCTTCGACTCGATCAACCTGGCACTCGCGCCGGTGCTGCCCGAACGGGCGATCGCCGGCTCGTCGGCCGCCCTGTGCGCCATCGCCTACTCCGGCCTCGCCGAGGACGGCGAATCGTACTGGGTCTACATCGAGATCAACGAGGGTTCCTACGGTGCGCGCAACGGCAAGGACGGCATGGACGCCGTCGACGCCTGATGGCGAACACCCGCAACAACCCGATCGAGGAACTCGAGCTCAACCACGCCATGCGCGCCGAGCGCTATGAGCTGCGTGACGAGTCGCCGGCTCCGGGCCAGTGGCGCGGCGGCATCGGCAGCGTGCGCACCTGGTACATGGAGACCGACACCTTCCTCGGCTCCGAGGCCGACAACCGCAGCGATCCGCCTGCGGGTGCGCTCGGCGGCGGCGACGGCGCGTCGGGATCGTTCGTCCGCAACCCCGGCACACCCGAAGAAGAGGTGCTCTTCTCCAAGGTGACCCAGGAGGTCATCCGCGAGGGCGAGCGTCTGGAGATCCGGATGCCGTCGGGTGGCGGTTTCGGTGACCCGTTCCTGCGCGACCCGTTCGCCGTGCTGTCCGACGTGTGGGACGAGTACCTCAGCGCGGAGGAGGCCCGACAGGACTACGGTGTCGTGGTGGACACCGACACCTGGACCATCGACGAGGCCGCCACCGAGGCGCTGCGCTCGGCTCGGGTGGCGTCCTGACCGGTGACTTCGGAGGGGCCGGTGACTCTGTCGCCGGCCCCTCCGGCATCTCCGGATCTTTCACCGCCGACGCGGTTTCCGTCGCCGAGCGCTTGAACACGGTCATCAGCTGGGTGCCCAAGGAGCTTCGGGTCGATCCTTCCGGGGCTCGGGGCCCTCTTGCGGGTGTCCGCGTGGGCGTGAAGGACAACATCGACGTCGGCGGGGTCCGCTCCACCTGTGGTTCGGAGTTCTTCGCCGACCGCGTGGCAGCCGACGACGCCACGTGTGTCAGTGCGCTCAAAAGCGCCGGGGCGGTGACCACCTCGACGTTGAACATGGCCGAGTTCGCGGTCGGGGTGACCAGTCAGAACTCCGCCTCGGGCGGATCGGTCAATCCCTGGGACGCCCGCCGTGTGCCCGGTGGCTCGAGCGGCGGTTCGGGTGTCGCCGTGGCCGCGGGTGTCGTCGACGTCGCACTCGGCACGGACACCGGCGGTTCGATCCGGTTGCCCGCCGCGTGCTGCGGAGTCACCGGTCTTCGACCGTCCACCGGAGTCCTGGACATGTCCGGGATCTTCCCGGTGAGTGCGGATTTCGACACCGTCGGACCGCTCGCACGTACGGCCCGACAGGTACGTGAGACGTTCGCGGTCCTCGCCGGGTCGGATGTGACCGGTGCGGACACCGAGTCGCTGAGAGTTGCGGTCCCCCATCCGTTCGTGACCGGCGACATCGACCCCGCCATCGCCGACGCCGTCACCGAGACCGTCGAACTCATCCGGCAACTGGGTCATCACATCGTGGAATGCCGCGTGCCGCACAGTGAATCGGCTCAGGATGTGGTCTACACGCTGATCTATTCGGACCTGGCGCGTATGCACGCCGAACGGCTGCGCGACGAGCCGACCCGGTTCCAGGCGGCGACCCGCGAGCGAATCTCCCTCGGGCTGACCATCTCCGACGAACAACGGGCAGCTGCTGTACGCCAGCGGGACATGTTCCGGTCGGCGATGAGCGAGATGTTCAGCGACGTGGACGTCGTACTCACCCCGGCGATGCCGGTGGATGTGCCGCAGATCGGCGTCGGGGAGGCGGTCGTCGCACAGGCCCGCCGGATGGGACAGCTGACGTATCCGTGGTCGTTGCACGACGGTCCGACACTGGCACTGCCGGTCGGCGTGCATCCGTCCGGTATGCCCATCGGCGCACAGTTGACGGCGGCGCGTCTGCGCGAGGGGACTGTTCTCGCGCTGGCCGAGCAGGTGCAGGAGCACAGCGACTGGCATCTCCGGCTCCCGCCCGTGCGCGTCAGTTCTGACGTCTGAGCAGGTCCATCTGCTTGTAGACGTCGCCGAGGTGGTCGAGATGCCGGCGCATGAGCGTCATCGCCGTCATCGAGTCCCGGCGCTCGACCGCCTCGAGGATCGCACGGTGGTCTTCGTCGACGCACCGCCAGAACCCTTCCGGCGCGACGTCGCGGCTGAAGCGGGTGCCGATGACGCGGAACACCGGGACGGTGATCAGGTCGAGGAGAGGGTTGTCCGCCGCCCGCAGCAGGATGCGGTGAAACTCCTGGTTGTTGGCGTAGACCTCCGGACCGACACCCTCCGACAGGTCGAAGATGGTGGCGCGCAGCTCTTCCAGATGGGCGTCTGAGTGACGATAGGCGGCGACTCCGGCGGCGGGCACCTCGGTGAGCTGCCGGACCTCCATGAGCTGATCGACGGTCACCCCTTCGGCTGCGGCGAGCAGCGTGACTCCCGCTTCGAGGTTCGCACTCAACTGACCGATGTCGGGTGTCGCGACAAACGTTCCCCCGGTCACCCCACGGGTCGTGTTGACGAGGTTCTCGCTGGCGAGGGTCCGTATGGCCTCGCGGACCGTGCTCTGTCCGACGCCGAACTCGGCGCGGAGTTCGACGTCGGGGGGCAGACGAGTACCAGGGGTCAGCTCACCGGCGAGGATGCGTACCCGAAGCGCGTCGGCCACGATCTCGTACGCCGGGCGTCGTCCGGACTTGTTCGATCCGGGCTGATTCGCTTCTGTCACAACATGATCCGATCTTCATGGGTTCGCTCTAAACTACCAGATCAAGACGAAGACCACGGCAGAGCGAGGTGATCGCGGACACTGGTGACCTGTCCTCTACCAACCCCCTGGCACGTCTGCTGTAAGAAGTACCGGTGCTCCGAATGCGTCCCCGTCCACGAAGCGGTTCCGCCTGTTCCCGCGCCGTCGGCGCCGGTGTCGGCTGATGCGCATTGTCGTGGTCGGCGCGGGCGCCGCCGGATCCCTGGTCGTGTTCCACCTCGCTCGACTGGCGGCAGCAAATGACCGGGCAGAAGCTCTCGAGGTCGTCGTCGTGGACCCGATCGACCAGGTCGCGGGTCCCGCGTTCGGCACCAAGGATCCCGCCCACCTGCTGAACGTGCCGGCCTCCGGGATGTCGGTGGACCCGGATGAGCGGTTCGACTTCGTGGACTGGTGCCGTGCCCAGGGGCTCGCCTCCGGCGACGAGGCGCATTACTTCTTCGCACCGCGCGCACAGTGGGCCCGCTACCTGCGGACCCGGTTGGCGGAGGCCTGCGACCGCGCCGGCGACCGGCTGAGTGTCCGGCACGTCCGCGAAAGCGCGGTCGGGGTCACCGCCGTCGGCGACGGAATTCGTGTGACAACCTCGGACGGAACGGTCCTCGACGGCGACCGACTGGTGCTCGCAACCGGACTCCCGAGTGTCGGAGACGGCTGGGCACCCTGCGACCTGAGCGATCAACCCCGCTACATCGCCGACCCGTGGCTGCCCGACGCCCTCGAACCGGTGCTGGCCGATGACGGGGACGTCCTCGTGATCGGCACCGGCCTGACGATGGTCGACGTGGCCATCAGCCTCCTCGAGTCGGGCGCAACCGCCGCGTCGAGGCCGTCTCACGCGGCGGCCGACTCCCCCGGCGTCATGCCGACACCTACCTCGGCGAAGTCGTCCCCGACACCACGACCTGGGGAGACAGCGTCGACGAGATCCGGGCGGCGGTCGCCACCCATGTCGCGAGAATCGAACGCCTGCTCGGGAACTGGCGGCCCGGCGTCGACGGTGTGCGCTATCGGATTGCCGAACTGTGGGGCCGTCTCGACGACGCGGACCGCGGCACCTTCGTCCGTGAGTTCGCCGGTGACTGGGGGGTGCTCCGGCACCGGATGCCACCGTCGAGCGGCGAACTCGTCGACGATGCCCGGCGGGCGGGACGCCTCGTCGTGCGCTCGGGACGAATCACCCGCGTCGATGCGGTGCCCGGTGGTCTCACCGTTGCGACCGGCGAGGACGAACGCACCTACGCATGGATCGTGAACTGCACCGGCCCGCAGTCGGATGTGCGAAAGCTCGGCAATCCCGTCTTGGACTCGATCCTCGACGCCGGACTCGCGACGACCGACCCGCTCGGCCTGGGACTGATCACCGACGACGGGCGTGTCCTCGACGCCGATGGCCGGCCGGGTCCGATCTGGACTCTCGGATCGCTGCGTCGCGGGGAGCTCTGGGAGACCACCGCCGTCCCCGAGATCCGTATGCAGGCAGAGGAATTGGCCGCGTCCCTCATCGGCGACCGCGGTGGTCGCCGATGAGGGACGGGTAGCCCGGGTTCTCTCGCGTCAGGTCGCGTTGACGAGTACCGCGGTGCCGAGCCAGATCAGCGCGGCAACCTTGATCACCTCGAAGGCGACATAGACGAGATGAGCCGAGCTACGCGGACCTTCGTGCCCGGCCAGCACGGCGTCGGACCTCTTGGTGAGGGCCGGCCGTACTGCCACGAGCTGGATGACCAGAGCCGCGATCGCAACGCCCGCGGCGACCGGCGTGGCGGCGCCGGGCCACGAACCGAGCACGACGGCGATCAGGATCGCGATCGCCCAGACGACCTCCGCGGCGTTGAGTGCCCGGAAGACCAGTCGGCCGATCCCCAGACCGATCGGCAGGGTCACGCCCGGCGCGCGGAACTTCAACGGCGCCTCCAGGAACGAGATCGCGAAGACCATGCCGAGCCACACGAAGGTGAGCGCGGTGACGACCGCCGCGGAGGTACTCATCGCGCGCTCGACCGCAGGAGTTCCGGACCGAAGGTCTCGTAGTGGATTCGGCTCTCCGCGATGTCGCGACCGAGGAACTCCTCGCGCATCGAGGACAGGAATCCGGTGGGTCCGCAGAGCATGACGTTGGATTCGGGGTGCACCTCGACATTGTCCAACGACATGTGGCCGACTCGGACCGAATCGGAGACGATGTGCGGCGAGGTGTTCTCGTACCACTGGATCAGTCGACCGGTCGGCAGCGAATCCACTAGCGCGGCAAGCATTCCACGGTGCGGCTGGCGGTCGCGGGAACGGTCGGCGTGCAGGACCGTCACCGGGCGGGCGTCACCCTTCTCCGCCAGCGCGGTCAGCAGGCCGATCACCGGCGTGCAACCGATCCCGGCGGACGCGAGCAGCAGCGGGGCGTCGTCGTCGGGTAGGACGAGGTCGCCGAACGGGGTACTGACCTTCAGGGTGTCGCCCTCGAAGACGTGCTCGTGCAGGTGTGCCGAGACCTCGCCGGCGAGCTTGACACTGAAGCGCCACTGGGCGTCGGCGGGCGAGCCCGTCAGACTGTACTGACGAATCTGCTGCGCGCCGTCGCTCAGCGGAACCTGGACCGAAATGTACTGTCCGGGACGGAACTTCGGCAACACGCCGTCGACCGCGGCGAGGGTGAGGGCAATCGTGTCGGGCGAAACCTGCACGCGGTCGCTGACCTTGACCTCACGCCACACCTGGCCGGGCTCGACACCCGCGGCGGCGTACAGGTCGGCTTCCGAGGCGATGAGCAGGTCGGCCATGTCCCAGTACAGCTGATCCCAGGCGTCGGCGACCTCTGGCGTGACGGCTTCGCCGAGGACCTCGACGATCGCCGCGAACAGGTGCTGGTGGACGACCTTGTACTGGTCGGCGGTGACGCCCAGCGACGCGTGCTTGTGCGCGATCCGGTCCAGGATGAACCGCTGACGCCGGACGTCGGGTTCGAGCTGGAGGCGCGCGAAGGCGGCGACCGAGCCCGCGAGGGCCTGCGGCTGTTCGCCGGACTTCTGGTGCGTCCGGTTGAACATGTTGTCCAGCAGGGTCGGGTGCGCATCGAAGAGTCCGCGGTAGAAACGCGGGGTGATCTCCGGGAGAGCTCCCTCGACTGCGGGCAGGGTCGCTGCGAGAGTGGCGCGTTGGGTGTCGGACAGCATGGGAACTCCTTTGTTCACTTGCTCATCGGGATAGGGCTCCGGCGTGTGGCCGGAAGTTTCTGTGGGCGTGTCGCTATCGCTCCGCCTGGAGCGGTCCGTCCTCTTGTGGTGGCCGCGTCGACAGGGAAAGCAGTACCGCGGTGGTCGGCTCGGCGGCGAGGTCGGCGACGGTCTCGGAGTCGAGGCTGTGGTAGAAGGCCGCAGCCGCACGGGCAAGCGCTCCTCGCAGACGGCATCCGCGCCGAAGCGGGCACGGCTGCGGGCCTTCGCAATCCACGACCTCCCCATCACCTTCAAGCGATCGCGCGAGCCAGCCCACGCGCGCTTCGCGCCCGAGATCGGTGATCGTCAGACCACCGGTACGGCCGCGGCGCGCGTGGACGACGCCCATCTCCGACAGCCTGCCGACGACTTTGGCGACATGCGTGTACGGGACGGCGAGCTCCGCGGCGAGATCCTTCGTGGTGAGAGGTGTTGCAGCCCCGTGCTGTTCACCGACCGACTCTTCACCCGCGACGGCGAGCCGCATCACGACCCGGAGGCCGATGTCGGTGAAGCGTGTCAGCTGCATGCCGCAAGTAGACCACAAATTGGTATCGGCAATACCAATTAATGTGACGTGTTCTCGCTCACTCGACGGACGCGGCGTCGATCGTCGCGACCGGTATCCCCTGGGTTTGTGCTCGGCGAATCATGGTGCGCGCGTTGTCGATCGCGGCACACCCCGGATCGCTGTCGAAATACACGTAGACGTCGCACTCGTCGTCGAACATGTCCCGCAATCGACGCAGCCAGCTGTGGCGCGGGTTCCGTAACTCACCGGCCGCTTCGCGGTGACGTCCTGCATCCGCAGGTACCCGACGTCGGCGGTCCGCCACAGTGGGGTGAGGGATCGACTCTTCCGGTCGGCCCAGCACAGGGGGGCGTTGTGACGTTCGAGCACGTCGCGCACCTCGTCGGTCCACCAGGATTCGTGGCGAGGCTCGACGGCGACCTGGACGGTGTCCGGGAACAGCTTCAAGGTGGCGTCCAGGGAGTCGGGTTGCGCCTGCAAGTTGGGCGGGAGTTGTAGGAGGACGGGCCCGAGCTTGGTGCCGAGGCCGGCGGCACGGTCGAGGAAACGCTCGACGGGCTCGGCCGGCTCCTTCAACCGCTTCACGTGCGTCAGGTAGCGGCTCATCTTCGTAGCCATCCGGAAGTGGGCGGGCACCGTCGCGGCCCAGTTCTCGAACACAGTCTTCTCCGGCAGTCGGTAGAAGGTGTTGTTGACCTCGGCCGTCGTGAACCGCTCCGCGTAGTAGTTCAACCATTCCCGCTGCGGGAGCTTCTGTGGGTAGAACGCGCCGCGCCAGTCCTTGTATTGCCAGCCCGAGGTGCCGATGTGCAGCATCGCTCCACCTATCCGCCGGTCGACGGGTGACGAATCCCGTCGACGGCTTTTCGCGCGTGTGGGTGTCGCATCACCGAACACGGGTACCCGCCTACGGAAAGTCGCAACCACCGAGACAGGAGTGACATGACGAAACTGGCGATCATCTACTACTCGGCCACCGGACACGGCACGGCCATGGCTGACGAACTGAAGACCGCTGCCGAGGCGGCCGGAGCCGAGGTGCGGGTCCGCCACATCCAGGAGACCCGCGACCCGGCGAGCTTCGCGGAGAACCCTGCCTGGTCGGCGAACTACGAGGCGACCAAGGATCTACCGACCGCCACCGGCGACGACATCGTCTGGGCGGACGGCGTCATCTTCGGCTCCCCGACCCGATTCGGCAGTACAGCGTCGCAGTTCCAGACCTTCATCGACTCACTGGGCGGACTCTGGGCCGAGGGAAAGCTCGCCGACAAGGCCTATGCCGGTTACACCTCGAGCCAGACCGCACACGGCGGGCAGGAGACGACACTCGTCGGGCTGTACACCTCGCTCATGCATTTCGGCGGCATTCTCGTACCGCCCGGTTACACCGACGGACTGAAGTTCGCCGACGGGAACCCGTACGGCGTCTCACATGTCACCGGCCCGGAGAACAAGAACGACCTCGACGACCCGACCAAGGTCGCCCTCGCCCACCTGGCACAGCGAGTCGTGAAGGTCGCCGGTCTGTTGGCCGGATGACAAGGCCGGTCCTGCCCTCCCGATCGCTCGCGTTAATGCGTTGACAGAGCGGCGCACGCGCGCGAGCATCGGAACCATGCATTCCGTGTCGTCGCCCACCGGGCGTGAGGAGGTCGTCGGCGTCCTGCACGCCGGCGCTTGAGTGACCTGCCCCGACCGGCGTGAGTACCGCATCTGCGGACCGCGCCGGTCGACGCGTGCCCTCATTCCTCCCACGACACCCGAGGTGTTTCTCACTCATGCATGCCCTGACCGAATCCGAGATCCGTGGATCCTTCGTCAATGCGACCGTCCGCGAACGCAAGTCACTCGTCCTGCCGCCCGATTTCAAGGAACTGAACTGGGAGAGCAAGGATTTCGTCGGCTGGCGGGATCCCAAGCAGCCGATGATCGGCTACCTCGTCATCCCGACCGACGACGAGCCCGTCGGCATCATGCTCCGCCTGGGCGGACGCCAGCCGCGCAAACGACCGCTGTGTTCGTTCTGCGAGGACGTCCTGCTGCCCAACGACGTCGCCTTCTTCAGTGCCAAGTCCGCCGGCGCCGCCGGCCGGAAGGGCGACACCATCGGCACCCTGATCTGTTCGAACTTCGAATGCTCGAAGAACGTGCGGATGAAGCCCCCGCCGGTGTTCGGCGGGCATGACCCCGACGCGGTCCGGCAACAGCGAATCCAGTCGTTGCGCACACGCCTCGACGGTTTCGCCGGACGCGTGGTCGGCACGCCGACGTAGACGCCACTCCCAAGTCGGCACTATCGGCGACGGGGCGGCCGTGCCGGGATGAGGCGATCTCGAGCATGACGCTGCGGGTGCGGGTGGTGAGTCATCGATCGGCAAACCGCGCGTTGACCAGAACGGGTGTGGCGGGGCTACCTTCGTCGAGCAAGGCCACGGCGGTGTCGAACACGTTCTGATGCACGGCATTGAAGAACACCACTCTGCCAGCGGGAAGAACCGTGCTGGTGGTGCCGGCGTCGCGGTCGGCACGGGACCCGATCAACGCCCCGACCACCTGGCGGCCCCGGGCCGGCGGTGCCCACAACAACGCGGTGAGCATGTCCAGCTCCAGGGCGAGAGTGTTGTCGACCTCGGCGGTGTCGTCCCCGGTAGTGCCGGTGAGGGTGAGGTCGTCTCGGTTTACACCTCGCACAGCGGTTCGATCGCGGTCGCCAGCGGTTGCGGCGCATCAGAGGGTGCGACCTCGGGTTTGTCGGCCATGACGATCACCTGCTGTCTTCTTGTCCGTGTCGGTGGTTAGGCGACGTCGCTGCTGACGCCAGCGAGGTCGTCGTATGACCACTGTTCGCATTGGGCGGCCAGTGAGCGAGCTCGTCGCCATAGCGCGGATCACCTTCGGTGTAGGCCCGGTCGGACTTGGCCCAGTAGGCCACGGCCCGCTGCGCATAGTCGGTGGAAGGCATGCGTCTCGGCTTCTTTCCCGGTCACGCGGCCGTAGAGGCTGGTGGACGGTCAATATTTGAACCAGCATTATTCGACAAACACTCTCAGTCGCCATTCCCAGTAGCTCAAGTACAGCTCGAAATGCGTTGTATTGCAATCCTTTTCACCAGTCAGGTCTTACCGCCTCGCGTGATTGAGTCAAGGTTAATCTAGGGCTTCACGTCCGCAGTATTTTGCGTAAGGAGCTATGAAACCGAGTGGCCCAATCATTCGCAGCCGAACACTGTCGTTATCAAGTGATTTGGCGAACAATGCCACGTGCGTCGAAACGGGTTCGACCACGGGGCTAGCAAGAACGCCCGGGGTCCGGAGGGTGCGCACCCGGAGTGCGGGCGCGGGTGCCTTACGGCGACATCACTTCTCCGTACCCATAACGGCCACCGCCGTGTGCACGTGCGCTCGGCGGGGTCGGCACCGGTCAATGCCATCAACCCGATGGTCATCGAAGCGATGAGGGAGATCGGCCTGGATCTGGGCGCCGAATACCCGAAACCGCTGACCGATGATGTGTTGGCCGCCGCCGATGTGGTGGTCTCGATTGGCTGCGGCGATCCCTGCGCGATCTATCCCGGCAAGCGATACCTCCGACCGGACCCTCGACGATCCGCAGGCTCAAACTCTCGAGACGGTCCGCGCCATCCGCGACGGCCTGGACACCAGGGTCCAACGTTGTTGCGCGAGTTGACCACTCCCGTTCCTGCCTGATTTTCATCTGCTTCCTGTCCCTCCTGACGGAGGGATCTCAATTCATGTCCATCACCCCCAGCGAGTTGTTCGTCTGCGTGTACAACGCCGGACGCTCGCAGATGGCCGAGGTGGGCATCGACATCACGGCGCAGACACCGAAAATCCTCACCACCGATGCCGTGCAAGCCTCAAACGTGTGATCACCATGGGCTGCGGTGACAGCTGCCCCATCTTCCCCGAGCGAGAGCTACCAGGACTGGGTCCTTGACGATCCGGCCGGGCCAGGGCGTGGAAGCGTTTCGCCCGATCCGCGACGAGATTAAGACCCGCGTCGAGGCGCTGATCGCCGAATTGACGTCCCAGCCCGCCGCCTCGGGCGGGTGCTGAATCAGAGATCAGTCCGGGGTCACGGTCAGCGCGCGTTGCGCGGAGCGTGCAGCGAGGAAGTCGTCGACGAGTTGCTGGCGTTCAGCCGGGCCGATCGGCGGGAGTGCGGTGAGTCGGGTGAAGACGATGGGTCCGACGAGTTGGGTCAGGGCGAGATTGGTGTCGAAGCGACCGAGCTCCTGCTGGGCTCCGGGGCTGTCCAGGATCCGGTCGAACGGTTCGCGGTATTGGTTGAGCACCCGTGCGCGAAGCGAACTGACCGGGTTCCGGTCTTCTTCGGGATGCGGTGTCGCCCCGGCCGTGCCGGGTTGGGCGGACCCGAGGGCCAGCCACCCGAGCATCGTCAGTTGGGCGGGGGCTTCCTCGATGAGCTTGGCCTGACGGTCCAGCAGTTCGATCAACTGTTCACGGATCGTTCCGGACGCCGGCTGCGCGGTGACCGGGGGCAGCAGACGCTCGAACGCCGCGGCCAGGAGCTGGGTGCTGTCGGTGAAGTGCCGGTAGAGGGTAGTCCGCGCGACCTTGGACGCCCTGGTGACCGCGTCGATCGTGACGGCCTCGATACCGCCGGTCGAGAGCAGGGACGTCGCCGCGTCGAGCAGTCGTGCGCGTGAGCGTGCCTTCCGGGGATCCACGAGCCGGTCCTCGTCGTCGTCGGTGTTCTGGTTGATCATCTCTTCGCTCACCTCGTAATTGTGCCCTCGGATCAGTCGCAGGCACTATCCCCGCACCCCACATTGTGATACTCATAGTAGTGGAACGCTACCAGCTGTAGCGTTAAGTGGAGGTGGCTGCATGACCGCCGATGGTCGAGTGCTGCTGTCGCGGGCTCAGAAGTGGACGTTGGTGGTCTCGTGCCTGTCGGTGGCCCTGGTGGTCGCCTCAATGGCGGCCCTGTACACCGCGCTTCCGAACATTGCGGTGGCCACCGGGGCGACGCAAACCCAGCTCACCTGGGTGGTCGACGGGTACACGCTGGTGTTGGCGTGTCTGGTGTTGCCCGCCGGGGCCCTGGGTGACCGCTACGGCCGGCGGGCGGTGCTGATCGTGGGGTTGGCGCTGTTTTCGCTGGCCTCGGCGGTGCCACTGTTGGTATCGACACCGTGGTGGTTGATCGCGGCGCGGGCAGCGGCCGGGGTGGGGGCGGCGTTCATGATGCCGTCCACGCTGTCGATCCTGACTGCGGGATTCCCCGAGCAGCAGCGGGGGCGTGCGGTCGGGATCTGGCTGGGGTCGCCGGGTCCGGGGGCCTGCTGGGGATTCTCGGGTCGGGGCTGCTGCTCGACTACTGGTCGTGGCAGTCGATCTTCGTCGGCCTGACCGCGGTGGGGGTGTTTCTGCTGTTGTGTGCCTTCACCATTCCCGAATCCCGCCAGGAAAATCCGCCGCTGATGGATGTGATCGGATCGGTCGCGGTGGTGTTCGCGGTCGGACTAGTGGTGCTCGCTATCATCGAAGCCCCAGTACGCGGCTGGTCGGATCCCGTGGTGGTCGCCGGGTTCGGGCTGGGGGTGGTGGCCGCAGTGGTGTTCGTGGCGTGGGAGTTGCGGGCGGATCATCCGCTGCTCGATGTGCGGTTCTTCGCCCGTCGGGGCTTCGGCAGCGGATCATTCTCCATCACCATCCAGTTCCTGGTGACGTTCGGTGTCTTCCTGGTCCTCGTCCAATACCTGCAGTTGATCTTTGGATACAGCCCGTTGGGTTCAGCGCTGGCCTTGGCGCCGATGATGGTGCCGTTGGTGCTCTTGTCGGCGGTCGCACCGTGGATGACGACCCGGCTGGGGTTGCGGTTGATGACGGTGACCGGGCTGCTCGCCATCGCCGCGGGGTTCTACTTCATCAGCCGGCTCGATTTGGACTCCACCTACGTCGACGTGATGTGGCCGACGCTGATCATGAGCGCGGGTCTGGGCCTGACCGCGGCGCCGGCGACGGCGGCTATTGTCGCGGACACCGCGGTCGACAAGCACGGGGTCGCCGCGGCGGTCAACGACGCCACCCGCGAGATCGGCGCGGCGATCGGCATCGCGGTCGCCGGCAGTGTCCTGGCCGCCGGGTACAGCCACAACATCGCCCCGGCGATCGCGCGGCTCCCACCGGAGGCGCGGGGCCCGGTCGCCGACTCACTCGCCGGTGCCCTCGAGGTCGCCGATCGGGCGGGACCGGCCGGCCAGCAACTCGCCGACTTCGCCAAGTCCGCGTTCCTGCACGGCGTCGAGCAGTCCGCGATCGTCCTCGCACTCATCGCGGCGGCGGGTGCCGCGATTCTGCTGGTCTGGGCACCCGGCCGCGCTTCCCCGGACGCAGGCGCATCGAGGAGCCCGGCTGAACCGGCCCAGCGCAGTCGATCCCGCGCCCGCCGCTAGCCAGCACCGTCGAGAAGGAACGCCCATGACCCAGCTACCGCTGCCGCCGCACTCGCCGACCTGCATGGGGTGCGGGCCAGACAATCCCGCCGGCCTGCAACTGGTGGTGTTCCGCTCCGGCGACGAGGTCTACACCGATGTGACGTTCGACGAACGTCACATCGGTGCGCCCGGCCTCGCGCACGGCGGGGCAGTGGCCGCCGCCTGCGACGACCTGTTCGGCTACGGCCTCTGGATCGCCCGCACCCCGGCAGTGACCCGGAGCCTCACCGTCGACTACCTCGCCCCCGTCCCGCTGCACCGGCCCCTGCGCATCAGCGCCCACGTCCGGGAGATCGACGGCCGCAAACTGCACCTTAAGGCGACCGCCACCGCCGACGACGGCACCGCATTGTTCACCGCCCAGGCGGTGTTCATCGCCGTGTCGATCGAGCACTTCGCCCAACATGGCCCCCCCGGCGCCGTCCAAGACCTACTCGACCGCCTCACCTCCGCGCTCGACCACGACGGGCCGGACAGACCGTCACCGCACCCGCCGGACCGCTGACACGACCGAAAGAAGATGCATCGGTAATGCGGCACACCAGTGCCCGTCCTCACCCCGGCCGGCCACACCCACCAGAAGCCCACAATGCGGCCCGGCCAGTTCCGGTGCTGTTACGCACGAAGTGGGGTCTACCACTGCTGACCGTGGGCTCGAGCGTGGGCGGGGCCGTCGTCGTCGCGCTGCTGATCGTTCTGGGCGGCGCACCGCACCGATACGGCGCCCAGCTCGGAACGCTTCTGCAGATCCTGGCGGTCTACGTGGTCGTGGCTCTGCTCGCCGCAGTTCGAGGCGTCCTCGCCCTGCGTCGACGCAGCCTCGGGTGGCTGGACACCTCCTCTGCGCCGACACCCGACCACGCCCGCCACACCCTGCGATTGCCCACCGAGTCCACCGTCCTCATCGGATCTCTGTGGGCCGGGGGCATCCTCGCGATGTCCGGCTCGGCCTTCGCGCTCCTGCCCGTCTGGGAGGCCCTCGGCGGAACCCTACTCATGACATTGGGCGGACTTGCCACCGTCGGATACAACTACCTCTTCGTCGAACGTGCACTCCGTCCAGTGATGGCCACGATCCTGGCCGTCGACACCCCACACGCGCCACCACGAACGTCAGTCATCTCCCGGCTGATCCTGACCTGGGCGCTGACCTCCGCGCTGCCATTGGCCGCGGCCATCGCGCTCCTGCACTATCCAGATGCGGCACCGCCCGACCGCATCCACGCCGCGACCTACCTCGCCGCCCTCGGACTCGTATCCGGAGCCCTCGCGGAAACACTGCTGGCCCGCGCCGTCGCACAACCGATCCACCAGATGCGCGGTGCACTCCGCCGCATCGGGCAAGGCCGGCTCGACGTGCGTGTGCCCGTCGACGACAGCAGCGAAATCGGGGTACTGCAATCCACCGTGAACGACATGGTCCGCGGACTCCAGGAGCAGGACCGATTGCGCGACCTGTTCGGACGGCACGTCGGAAGAGACGTCGCGCAACGCGCACTCGACCGAGGAGCCGACCTGACCGGCGAAATCCGGGAGATAACAGCACTCTTCGTCGACGTAACCAACTCGACGGCACTCGCCCACCAGATCTCACCGCAAGAATTCGTCGACAAGCTCAACCGCCTCCTCGCAGAAGTGATCGCGGCAACCGAGAGCCACCACGGGCTGGTCAACAAATTCGAGGGAGACGCCGCGCTCTGCATCTTCGGGGCGCCCGTCGCCCGAGCCGATGCCGCTGACTCCGCACTCCACGCCGCACGGCAGATCCGCGACCGCGTCCTGGCTCACGGGGAACTCGACATCGGGATCGGACTCGCCACCGGCCCCGTCTTCGCCGGAAACCTCGGCACCGACCAGCGCCTGGAATACACCGTCATAGGCGACGCGGTAAATGAAGCATCACGCCTCACCGAACTCGCCAAACACACGCCGGGACGGATCCTCGCCAGCGACGCCGTCATCAGAGCCGCCAGCGAACCCGAACGCGAATACTGGACACCACACGGCGACTGCTCCCTCAGAGGACGAACCCTGCCGACACAAACCTGGGAAAGCATCCCACCAGGGAACTGACCGCAATCCCCCGCAACCTGCATCGAGACCGACAGCGCATGGAATTCTTGGTCGGGAAGTCGAAGCAAACCCTGGCGCCGGGTTTGCCATCACCACGGTCGCCAACCACAGCGCGACGCCTTCAACACCCGAACCTACGACGGTTCGATTTCCCCGGTATATGACTATGACGATGGAGACGATCAAGCCGGATTGAGCCCCACTGAGCACAGGGACCAACTCGAGCCGTCAGGTGGGCCACATCAAGGTTGCCTGGCATGTTTCGACCCGAGCGTCGTGGCATGAATGTGCACTACCGCGCCCACACTGACGTTCTGCAAGCGTTGCAGCACGTTCTTGACCCGTCCTGCTGCCGCTGAGCCGTGCCCATCGGGAGCAGTCCCGCGAGTTCCCGATAGCTGTGTTTAGTGCTCGGGGGAGTATCAGATTAACGGTGTAAGTGGCGTTTTCGGTTAGTTGTCCTCGCTGGCCGGCATGCGGTCGGCGAAGGTGATGGCGAATGCGTTGAGTGCTGGTTTCCACCGCATTGTCTGTCCATCGTTTCTGTCCGGTGCCGGTCGCTGGACCCGAAGGGTACCGGTCAGACGAAGTGGGCCGTACGCTGGAAGCCAGCGCTCAACGCCCTGGCCATCACGTTCGCCGATCGGATGCCCGCAGCCGAAGAACGCTGACCCGCCGAGCAATCGGAAACCGCCGCTTACACCGAATATCGGACAGACCCCGACAGTCCCACCGAATTACTTTGGTTACTCACGGCTGTGGAGGTAGGCGGTGTAGTCGCGTTGGGCGAGTTTGGCCCAGCCGGTAGTCGTTGCGGTGCTCAGTCCGAGTTGCGTCGCCAGAACCGCCGCGGGCAGGTCGGTGCCCAAAGCGAGGAGCGCGTGGTTTCGGCTGATTCGGCTGGGAACTCCAGCGGCGGTGAGCTTTCGACTCAGGGTGGTCGGGTGTAGCGGATGGTGTGCTCGGCTGCCGGGCAACAGGTAGTGTCCGCGGCCGTCTCTGGTGTACGCGTTCGGATTGTTGGTTGCTTGCCTCGCTAGTACGTCGATGAGATCGGCGAGGCGGTCGGGTAGTTCGATGGGATGGCGCGCCAGGGTGATGTAGCGGCGGGTCTTTCGGCGCTTCAGCGACGAGGTGGTCAAGTTTTGCAGTTGCGACAGTCGGGCGCCGTAGAGAAGAACTAACAGTCCGGCGACGCGGGTAGCAGATCTGCCGGGGTGTCGCCCGAGAGTAGTGCTGCGATCGTTCGGTGGTGGTCGTGTTCGTCGCCGGTCTGCGACGGTGGCGGGTAGGTGTAGCGGGTGATTGATAGGTTCTGGGCCAGTCCGCGTTGAGTGAGCCAGCCGATGAAGCCGGCGATGTTGTTGGTGCGACGGCGTTGCCCGTCGGTCCAGGCGTCGAGCTTCGATTGAGTGAGATCGCTGATCGTCCATTCGTTCTCATCGAGATGGTCGAGCAGGGTGATTGCCGTGCGGATGCGGTTTCGGGCTGCGTCGGCGGCGGCGTGGGTGAATCGTCGCCGGCGGGATCTGCGGCGGGCACGTCGCAAGATGGCCCAATGCCCGTACGGTCCAATCAGGGCGCTCTGATGTGCTGGCAGAGCGGCGGCGGTTTCGGTGATCCAGGTCCCGAGTCGTTCTATCGGTTCGTCGCGCGCGGGCAGTAGTTCTGCATCGATGAGCACCTCGCGCAGGTGGTGCCGTCCCCACGAGGGTGGGCACTGATCGAGTGCGCTGTGGCTCAGTGGTTCGTCGATCAAGGCCAGACTGCCGAGCAGTGCCGAGGTGGTGGGTTTGCTCAGCCACCGCAGCGTCGATTGCGGTTGTCCTCGGTCCGCTAGATAGTCAGGTAGTGGCTCGAGGCCTGCAGGCACGGATGATCCGTGCGGACCGGTCAGCAGTTCACGTGTGAGCCGGATGATCGAACATCGGTGACAGGTCTGGGCGAAGTGGTGCGGTCCCCCTTTGCCACAGACCCTGCACTCGTAGCCAACCTTCGATCCGGCGCACGGGCCACATATTGGATCCGCCGCAGAGTTTTTCCCGATGAGTGCGCGATCGGTACTGCACTGCGCACATCGCCTCGGGTGGTTCACGGCCGCGCGGTAGCACCGCTGGCAGACCGGGCCCAGCGGCCAATGGGTATGGACTGGATGCGACTGCATGCAGATCCCGCACACCTTCTCCGGCGTGCTCGCGCACCGATGGCATAGATCGGTGGTGCCCGCGTGGGCCCGACTCGCGATCGGCGCGTCGGTGCCGCACTGCCCGCACCGCCGTTGAGGCGCGTTGTAGCAGCGCTGACACAGCTCACCTACATCGCTGGTGGCCTTGATGTGGTCGATGCGTCCGCATCCGGCACAACGCCGTTTGGGCCGTGCGCAATGCACACACAACGGCTCTCCCGTGGCGGTCCTCGTGGACGGTACCTTCTGCTTGCCGCAGCTACCGCACATCTCATGGCGGCGGGCGTTGTAGCAGCGGCGGCACAGCCCGCCTTCGGGTGTGCGTTTGACACGGACCATGATCCGCCCACAGTCAGAGCACGGGTGATGGGGCGGTGCGGCGGCGTTCATGATTCTGTGCGGGGTCGCCGGATCGTGGTGCGGCGCGCCGCAATAGGGGTGGCACCCGCGTCGCGACCCGCGGCCTTCTTCGCTGAAGTGTCAACGATGCGGGGCTCGATCAGATCGTTGGGGGTGCATTCGAGGATGTCGCACAGTGCGACCAGGGTGTGCATGCTCAGTCGTTGGGGCTGGCCGGTCACCAGCCGGTACACCTGTTCGCGTGACAAGGTGATCCCGCGGTCGCTCAGATGCGGTTGAAGGTCGGTCGTGGAGAACATGCCCTGCTCAGCCATTTTGGTGCGCAGGTGCCACAGGTAGTCGATCTGTTTCATGACGTCGTCCCGTGGTCGAAGTGGCGGCCGTAGCGGGCGTGGATCGATTGCATCAGCAGGCCGTTGCGATATTCGTTGCTGACCCCGACGTACACCGCAGTGGTTGAGGAAAACGCATGCCCTACCTGCTCTTGAATGAACCGTTCGGGGTAGTCGAACTCGACGAGATGGGTGACATAGGAGTGGCGTAGCGAATGCAGGTCCAGCTTCGGGTCCAGGCCGGCGGCATCGCGGGCAGTAGTGAATGCGGCATTGATGGCACGCACACCCAGGCGGCTACCACGTTCGGTTAGAAACAGGGCCGGGTGCTCGTTGTGGTCGAACTCGCTGCGGATCTCGGTGAGGTAGTGGTCGAGAATCTCGACGATCCAGCTCATTTCCGGGACTGTGAGCACGGTGCGCCGTTTTGGTGGTCCACCGCGAGAAGCCTTGCCGGACCGCACGGTCACCGCACCGAACCGCCCGAAGGCGGGGAACTTCGAGTTTCGGCGCAGATCAACAACATCGGACCGCGAGACCTCTCTGCGCCGCATGCCGTACGCGTAGCAGTACTTCAGCGCGACCGCGTCCCGCAGCGCCGGTAGCGCACCCTTGCGGCGGAGGGCCCTGATCTGGCTGACTCGCCCGTCAGCAGCGTCAAACAGCGCCTGGGTCTCGTCATACGTCAACGGCCGTCGGCCTCATCACCCTCATAATCGGCGACGTGAATGACAGAGTTGTCTTCATGAAAAACCTGCAACGGCGGCTGGCCAAACCGGCTGGCGCACTCGGAGATCCACCCGTACCGGGGGTCGAGCAGATACGAGCAAAACAGACCGATCTCGACCTGGTAGCCACGCACCGTGGAAAACCGCAGAGGATTAGATCCCGAACGCAGGTCACTAACCCAGGCCTCGCCCTCTTCTGGGGTCCATTGCCACGGATACAACCCCGTGAACTCGGCAAACCGTTGGACCAACCGAACCCGTGGCCCGATCGTCGACTCACGCAAGAACCGTGCCCGTTGCTGCTGAGCCCATCCCTGCACCATTGCCTCGAACATAGACCGTTCAGGATCAAGCTCTACAACATTTGATGCCAGCGACTTTCGCGCACCGGCCGCATCTTCACCCGTCACACCACTGTTGTATCAGATGCAACATTGATGCACACAGACCCAATGGTCCTACCAGGACATTTGCGCGCGCATTCAGGAGCATCCGACGGTGAAGCCTGCTGGAAGAGCCAATTCCGTCACCCGGCCAATGATGCATTGGATGAACAATAAATCCCGTTCGCCGAGTGTCTTGATGCGGTCGAGGCCGAATCCTGACCAGTCGCCATCGCCGGCCACCACCACCGGAGCTTGCAGGTAGCCCAAGGGCCATCACGTAGTCACGCGCTGCGTCGTCGGCGCTGATGTCGATCACCCGATAGGTCAGGCCCTCCTTGTCAAGGGCTCTGTAGGCGGCGTAGCACTGCACGCACGCGGGCTTGGTGTAGACGGTGATCGTTTGTAGGTGCCGGGGGTGCTGGGTGTTGCGGTCATAGCGGTGGGCTTCCGCTGTGTCGAACAACGGTTGCGGCTCAGGGAGTTTCGGTTCCTGACGAGCCGCAACCGAAGTGCTGGGATTCGGCGTGGTCAGATCGGGAAGGCGTGGTCGGTGGCGGCTTCAGCCGTGACGTCACAGGGGTGTCGATCACCAATTGAGCGCACCACCCGGGTGTTGGCGGAATTGGCCAGCCAACGATCGAACTGGGCGGTGAAGTCGGCTGGCGAGGCGAAATGGCGGCCCGGCAGAAACGAGGTCTCGGAGAACCGGTTGTTGCGTTCGACCATGCCCCTGCATTCGGGATCGCACACAGATCCCATTGCGAGCACCCTCCGGGCTGATAGACCACCCGGTCAGCGGGATCCACCCCACGGAACTCCAGGCGAATCACCCGCACCCGATCCTTGAGGACCGTCAACGACCTCGACCACCCAATCCCCTGCGCGATCACCTGAATCGCCCCGGGTTTGCTGGAGGCTCGGTTAGTTGGTTCCAGCGTTTGCGGGGACCGGGTTCTCACGGTAGCTGGTGACGGTGTGGGTCGACCAGTAGGCGCTCTCGTACTCGACGGGTGGGACGTGTCCGATCTCGCCGTGCAGGCGGCGGTGGTTGAACCATTCGACGTACTCAGCGACGGCGATCTCGACCTCGCCCACACCTGCCCAGCCGCCTCGCGGGCGCATCACGGGGTTACGGATGCATTCGGCTTTGAACAGCGAGTTGAACGCCTCAGCCATCGCGTTGTCGTATGAATCCCCTTTGGAGCCAACAGATGTCACCGCTTCGGCTTCGGCCAGTCGTTCGGTGTAGCGGATGGCTCGGTATTGCACTCCGCGGTCGGAGTGGTGGATCAGCCCGGCCACGTCGTGGCCGGCACGCGACCGTGCCCAGGGATAGCGAGACTCAAGACACGCAAGACCACGCGCAGCGAGGGAGCTGAAACACCCCGGCCGGCTGACCGGGTCAACCGTCAGTTCACCGCGGCGGCACCGAACGCGTTGTGGGTGGCGGACCTGACCTACATCCCGCGCAATGCCGCACAGATCGGATTGAGGTGGGCCCTTCGTAGTGGTCCAGTTGTTGTGCGACTCTGTTGCCCGAGTGTTTGGGCAGGAAGAATCGACGACGACATGGCAGGTAGCAAGCGCCGGCGGCATACGCCGGATCAGATCATCC
>NZ_MKKG01000023.1:0-43937 GCF_001942325.1 Gordonia sp. CNJ-863 | reverse complement strand
CCATCGGCGCGGGCACCGACGTCGCGATCGCCTCGGCCGGAGTCATCCTCGCCAGCGATGACCCGCGTTCGGTGCTCTCGGTGATCGAACTGTCCAAGGCCAGCTACCGCAAGATGAAGCAAAACCTGTGGTGGGCAGCGGGATACAACCTGATCTCGGTGCCACTGGCTGCCGGGATCCTCGCCCCGATCGGATTCGTGCTGCCCATGTCGGTCGGTGCCATCCTGATGTCGGCGTCCACGGTGGTCGTGGCTCTCAACGCCCAGCTCCTGCGCCGCCTGGACCTACGCCCGCAGACCAGCACCACCCACGCGCTGCACGACACCCGCCCCACAGCCAGCACTGGGTAAGGAAACAGACCCTTGAAAAGGAGATGATTGTCCGATGACGACATCGTCCGCACCGGAGAACGAGTGCGCACATACCGCGCACGGCTACATCAGTGACAAAAGCCGCTACCTCGCGCGACTCAAACGCATCGAGGGCCAAGCCCGCGGAATCCACCGCATGGTCGATGAAGAGCAATACTGCATCGACATCCTCACCCAGATCTCGGCGCTGACCAAGGCACTGGAGGGGGTGGCGCTGGGCTTGCTCGACGACCACCTCACCCACTGCGTGCTCGATGCCGCCCACGCCGGCGGCGACGAGGCACAGGAGAAGATCGCTGAAGCCTCGGCGGCCATCGCTCGCCTCGTTCGTTCCTGACCCACCACGCCGGGTTCGTCACAGGCGTCGTTCGCCGACCCACTGCGGCACCACCGGCCCCGGCGCGCGGGCGTCTGCATCAGCGGCCATCGCCAGAACCACCCCACGATCGGCCAGCCACTGTGCCGGATCAACGTTGACTCCCGTCGGATCGAGAACCTCGAAATGCAGATGCGGGCCGGTCGACACCCCACGGTTGCCCACCGTGGCGATCGATTGGCCCATCCGTACTCGCGCGCCCTGCTCGAGCAGATTCTCGTCGTTGTGGCCGTAGGTGGTGATCGTGCCGTCATCGTGCCGGATCCGCATCCACAACCCGAACCCCTCAGCGGGTCCGGAGGTGATGACCTCCCCGTCAGCCACAGCGACAATCGGCGCGCCCAGATCATTACCGATATCAATGCCCTGATGGCCCCGTCCGTCACCGAAGGTGGACGTGATCTCACCCGCAGTCGGCGCCACCGCACCGCCACTACCGGGCAGCAGCGGCGTCGGCGTTCCGGGTTCCTGCGGCTGGGGGCCATGCGGCTCGTTCGGATCGTGCGGCACGATCGCGGCGATCAGGGTGGCCACCAGCCGAGCCAGCGGTAACGCGTCGATGATCCGGAACCCGTCTATCGGATCAATGAGCGAAAACGTGCCGAAGCACTGCAGCGCGGCCACACTGCCCGCATCGCCGACACTGCCCGACTGGGCCTGAGCGCCCAGGCAGGACGCCGCCTGCGTGATCGGCTCCCCCAAACTCGCCGCCGCGGCACCACCCAAAGCGGCCTTCACCGAGTCCTGCACGATCGCGATCAACTCCCCGGCCACATGTCCATCGGTCGAGGCCGCCGCCGGTGCGGTGGCAATCACAGGCGCAACGCCCACACACACCGCCACCGCCACCCCCAGCGCCTTGGGGCCCCACCGCTGCCCCGCCTTGACCCGTAGCGATGTCAACACCATCTGCATGCGGTCGGACCTTCCCCACGGACGTCGTAGACCCACGCACGAGTGCCATGCGTGTACCCGCGAGATCACACCACAAGTCACTTGTGCCCCACCAGTCACACGCGGCTCCACTACGAAGCGAACTAATCAGGCATTAGCGGCTTTGTTTGCGCAGTTCACCGCCCGTTTTGTGGGTGCCGGGCAGGCGACTAACTACTATCGGTGTTAGTAGAATTGTTATCGAAGCGCCGCCGGGCGGTGGCGAAGTATCACTCTTGAGGAGGAGATCGATGAGAGTCACACGAACCGGTGTCGTCGTTGCTGCCGCAGCGGCTGTTCTGACAGTGGTGGCCGCGTGTTCGGACACCTCGACTGAGGATCATTCCTCGATGTCGGGGATGGGTACCAGCACGGTCAGTACCGAATCCTCAGCGGCGGCCACTGCCGAACACAACAGCGCGGACATCTCGTTCGCCCAGCAGATGATCCCGCACCACACCCAGGCGATCATGATGAGCGACATCCTGTTGGAGAAGGACAACATCAACCCCCAGGTCGTCAGTCTGGCCCAGCAGATCAAAGACGCTCAGCAGCCCGAGATCGAGCAGATGCAGTCGTGGCTGAAGCAATGGGGAGCCCCACTCGAGGGCCAGGGACACAACATGGACATGGGTACCTCGATGGCACCGGGTACCTCCCCGATGCCGTCGATGATGGGCATGATGTCGCCAGAACAGATGCAGCAGCTACGCGACGCGCAAGGCGCCGAGGCGTCGCGCCTGTTCCTGACCCAGATGATCGAACACCACCGCGGCGCCATCGCCATGGCCAAGACCGAGATTCAAGACGGCCAATCGCCCGAGGCGATCGCGCTGGCACGCCAGATCGTCACTGACCAGGAGAGCGAAATTGCGAGGATGCAGCAGCTTCTCAACAACCCCTAGCGGCCCGACCCGCCCGGGCTTGCCTCGGCTACACACACATCGCGATCACCATCGCCGCGACGACACCGGACACCGCTAGCGTGGTCGGCACCGCCACCACACCAGCCACCGCCGCGGCAGCACCCACATGATGACGTCGCGACCGGCACCGGTGACCGGAGTCCAAGCGGCTCAACCGAGGCCCCACCGACGACGAATCGCTGATCGACAACACACCCACCGGGCCCGCTACAGGTCCCGAACGGGCCAACGTTCCCAACGCCGAGCAGACCGCCCGCGCACCCACCAGCTGGGCCGCGCGGGCATCGGCGGCTTGCTCGACCAAGCCGGCGACCTCACGGCCCGCGCGGCTGAACAACGGAATCAGCGGGAACGCACGCCCGAGAGCGCGGGCCGCCAACACCACGGTGTGATGACGTTGCCGCCGGTGCGCGCGCTCATGAGCAACGACGGCATCGAGTTCCTCACCGGACAACGCCGCCTGCAACCCGGTCGTGGCGGCAATGCCGGCATCCTTGCCCGGCAGACAAAACGCCATCGGCCGCCCGTCGGCGAGCCACCACACATCGGGATAGCGCTCACTGCGGGCGCCCACCAACCGCAACGACTGAAGATACTCCTCACGAGCACCACGCATCCGCACCGCCGATCGCACCGCGATCGTCACCGCTCGGACAATCGCTGCCACGGTCACCACCGCCAGCACGCCACCAGAGATCGCTTCCACCCGCGGGGATGCGCCGTGTGACAACACCCGCAGACACGACACCACCTCGGACAACGAATGGATGCCGAAATGGCCGGGAACCGCCAGCGTCACAACAGCTCCCACCCACAACATCGCAAACACGACCTGCGCGGCCGGCCAGGCCACCAACACCCAACGAGCATCGATACGGCCCTGCACCCGAACCATCCATCGAGGCCACAACCAGCCCAGCACACCCGCGGCAACAACTAACACCACCGCTGCACTCATGGATGCTCACCCATCGTTCGCCTCGATCCTCGACGCCCCGCCGTCGTGCTCGCTGAGACCCACACTCAACACACCTTCCCGGCGACCCACCACCTGCACCACCAGCCAGTATGCCCCAGAAGTTCGTCGGTGACGCCGCAACTCAGGCACCGACCGCGCCGCCAATTACTAGGTTTTATAGTAGTTAGTTGACGCGGGTTGACCCGGCCTGCGCGTACCAGTCCGAGGAATGCGCCGTGACCGAGAACCCGAAGGAGACGCACTCGCCCCCCGACGACCACCGTCGTCAGTATCTGCATGCCATGCGAGACGTCTACCGAGCACCCACGCCATACTCGACCCACCAGTTTTTCCACCGCGCCCACCACCTCAGCGTCACCTCGAACCGACGCCGCCACCTCGCCGCACACATCGGTCTCGTCCGCCACCTCGCTGCGATCGGCGACCTCTCCGGGGCACGTCACCACCTCGGCAACGTGCTCATCTCCCTCGTCCTCCAAAAGCATTGCGGCCAAAAGCCTTCACAGCCTTCCACCCCCATCCAGAAGTCGTGACCACGACACCCCCAGAGGGTTAGGGCGGCTCCTACCCGGTCTCGCCACCACCCCGATCACCACACCACCCACGCCCGAACTCAGTCCTACCCACACGAAAGTCCTAGCCGCTTGCCTGCCTCAAACCCGTCCAACCGCACCGCTGCGGTCGTCCTCGCAGTCATCGCCACGCTGATTGTGCTAACCGGCTGCTCCACCCGGGAACAACCCACATCCCCACCACCGTCGGCAACCTCAGCAGAGAGCGCAACACTGACCCCAGAACTCGACCACCTCCACGCCCTGCACATCCGCGCCGACGGCACTATCCTCGCCGGAACTCACACCGGCGTAATCGCCCTCACCGCAGATGGAACCACCAGCCGGGTCGGCGTCTCCGACGACGACTTCATGGGACTGGCCGGGGTAACCGGCTCTGATCGGATCTTCGCCTCCGGCCATCCCGGCCCGCGGAGCTCGGCACCCAACCCGCTGGGACTCGTCGCCAGCGAAGATGGCGGGCAGACATGGACACCGAGATCGGTGGCCGGCGACATCGACTTCCACGCGCTCGCCACCAACGGACAACTACTCGTAGGCTTCGACGGAATCAACGGCCTGCTCGTATCGACCGATGACGGGAGAAGCTGGACCCCCGGCGCGCCCCTGGCCGCAGCAGCACTCGCGATCACCGACCGCGGCGTATGGGCGACTACCCCAGATGGCCTGCAACACAGCACCGACGACGCCCAGACCTTCACAACCGTTCCCGATGCGCCGGCCCTAGCCCTCCTGGCGGCCGCACCCGATGGCACGCTCTGGGGCATCGACACCGCCAACACCGTCTGGCGCAGCCCAGACGGCACACACTGGGAACAACGCAGCACCATCAATAGTGTCAACGCGCTGGTCGCCAGAAACGCCGAAAATGCATACGCCGCAAACGAACAATTGCTCTACACGCTCAGCTAACGGACTCGTGTGGAGCAACGAAGGAAGGAGGCGACTCAGATCCGGACGCGCTTTTGATCACGTCCACTCCACCCACTCCACGAGCAGGATCTGACAGACGGTGGCACCCGGCCGACCTGGGTGGTCACTCTCGACCACCTGACGGCACCCAGAAACGCCACGTCTTCGACGACGTCACTGTCGTTATCGATGAGACGAGCAGCCCCGACTACCCCACGAACTTGCTGCGCGTGTCACAGCTGCGTGAGCACACCGAACCCGCGACCTCAAAGATCGCCTTGGGCGGGGACGGTTATCGAAGGCCGCCGGCTTCGGGCTGTGGATGCGAGTGCTGCAAGACGACGGCACGATCGGCGTGTATGGGCACATCAGCGAGACACTGGTGAGCGTCTGGCAGCGAGTCCTGGCCGGCGCGCAGATCGCAACGGTAGGAAACCGCGGCTACTCCACCGGCCCACACCTGCACTACAAGGTGTGGCAGCAAGATGGACCCAAACTCGATCCTGCACCGTGGTTGAGAACCCGGGGAGTCTACGTCGTCGGACGACCCGCCTTATCGGCGCGCGGGAGGTATGAGGACGAGTGGTCCCGCAGGTGTCGCGAGAGTTGTCGCACCACGGCCTCGACGTCGGCGAGCGGTGGCGAACACGCATCGGCGGGGACTACCTGTGGGGTGTCGCCACACGGCAATAATGAGGTCGACGTGACCGCTCGGCGGTCGCCCACCACGAAGACGTTTCGAACCTTCTCTCGCGCTGTGCAGCGGGTAGAGGAGCGCACAGCATTCAACTACTATCGTGGATAGTAAACCTAGTCCAGGCGCCGAGTGAGAGGGTTCGCCACAATCGATGGGCCGCGTAAGAAGGACTCGAGCTATCGAAGAGCCACGTGATCTCTTGGCGGCTTACGGTGCGCAGCCGCAGTGCTCGAGCGCTCGTGGATGCCGCGGGTCGGTCCGGGCAGGTATTCCGCGACTGCTGATGCTCGCAGCCCTGACGGCTGTGGTGATGTTATTGACCTCGTGCAGCTCAACCGGAGGCGCCGCCTACAGCAACGAGATTCAGGCCGTTGACAGCTTCGCCGACATCGCACAGCCTTCCATTGCTGTGGCCACCGAAGGTGGCGGTCGACTCGCGCCCAACGCGGTTGTCGAACCTGGGCTTCCTATTGTTGTCACGGCCAGCCGCGGCGCGTTGACAAACGTCCGTATCCCCACAGCCAGCGGCCGTCCCTTGGCGGGCTCACTGAGCGAGGACGGCTCAACGTGGACAAGCACCCAACCCCTGGGATATTCGAAGCGGTATTCCGTTCAAGCCGAGGCCGTGGGCGTGGGCGGTCGATCGGTCGTCTCGCAGCGCTTCACCACGACCTCACCGGAGTCACTGACCAGCGCTGCCATCCTCGGCGAGAAAACCGTCGGGATCGCCCACACAGTCGGGGTGCGGTTCGCCGATCCCATCCCCGACCGAAAGAAGGCACAGGCGGCGATCACCGTGTCGTCTGACCCCCAGATGCGGGGTGCGTTCTATTGGATCAGCGACTCCGAAGTCCGGTGGAGGCCCGAACGCTTCTGGACGCCGGGCACCAAAGTCAGTGTCGCCGTCAACATTTACGGAGTCGACCTCGGCGACGGGCTCTACGGCGACGAGAACTTGTCCTACGACTTCACGATTGGCCGAGCTCAGGAAATCGTTGCCGACGACAACACCAAAACGATAGTCGTCAAACGAGACGGCAAGGTCATCCGCACGATGCCGACCTCGTTCGGCAAAGACAGCACTCCGACGCCCCGCGGTATCTACATGATCGGAGATCGCGTCGAGCACATCATCATGGACTCGTCCACCTACGGAGTGCCTGTCGAGTCCGCAGCGGGATACCGCACACCCGTTCAATGGGCGGTGCAAATGTCCTACAGCGGCATTTACATGCACGGCGCACCGTGGTCGATGTCGGCGCAAGGCAGCAGCAACGTCAGCAACGGTTGCCCAAACCTGAGTCCCACTGACGCGGAATGGCTCGTGAAGAACACCCTGCGCGGTGACCCCGTCACGGTCAAGAACACCAACGCCGACACACTGCCGGGAGTTGATGGACTCGGCGATTGGAACATCCCGTGGCCACAATGGAAGAACGGCAACGCAGACACCTAGGCGCCCCCGCCTGGCTGGAGTTCGTCGACGCTCAGCACGTTCTTCCGACCATGCACGGCCGGGGCGAGTTCACGACGGGCTCACCCGCTCACTGTCTCAGGCGCTTCTCGCGGTGTACAGAACTTCGCTCGAATGCAGCACACCACCACTCGCGACGAGTGCTACTACCGGTCACCCACTGAGCCAGGGGTTAATTCACGAGGGCCGTTGGTCAGTCATGTCGAGACCCTGTGCGGGCGAACCGGTGCCGTGAGGATCAACATCAATAACGAGCAGCGGCGGCATAGCGTCCGTCGGTACTACCTGTGCGAGGCGAGGCTGATCTGGCCGCGTGGGACGACAACCACGCCGCGCGCCGTTCGGGTCTTCTTGGCCGATCCCGGCGTTCGTTTGGCCGGCGGACCGTGCACGGAGTGTCGTCAGAGACGTCAACCCGCACTTCGCCACCTTCGGTGCCAGCTCCCTTGCGGTTACCAACATTCTCGCCGACCCGCACGTCGACACCATCGACGACGACCCTACGGTCGATCCACCGCGCTACCTCTCGCGGCGAGCCCGCACAGGATCGGTGACTCGCTCCACCTCCGGGAACACCTGTTTCTGAGTGAGCAACCCGGTCACGGGTCAGGGCTTGCGGTGCACCACCATCACCGGGCACGGCGCCACTTGCACCACGGCGCGACTCGTCGACCCCAACAGCAATCCCCGAATACCCCCGTGTCCGCGGGTCCCGACGACGACGAGCTGCGCGGTCTGAGCCGCATCGAAGATTTCTTCGGCAGGTGAGGCGATGCCGACGTGACGCTCGATCTGCACATCGGGGTAGTCCTCGGGATACCCGGCCAGTTGTTCACCCAACAGTTCTTCGGCTTCGTCCTCGAACTGTCGAAGGGTCCTCTGGTCTGCGCCGTAGAACGCTGCGCCCGAAGACCCTCCATATGCGTGCACCCCGAGCAAAGATGTGTTCAACAGGTCAGCTTGACGGAACGCATGGGCGATCGCCGCAGTCGAGGTAGGCGACCCGTCGACACCGACGACCACGGGGCCGGTCGTGGGCGCCGGCCCGCCCACAACCACAACAGGGCACTCCGCATGCGCGGCGGCGTCGGTGCTGACCGATCCGAGGAGCAGTCCGCGCACTCCGCCGAGACCACGCCTGCCCAGCACGAGCATGTGCGCCCACGCGGACGCGTGACGAAGCGTCAGCATGGCCGACCCGCTCACAGTCTTGCCTGCAACGTCCACGTCAGGGTCGACATCTGCGACGACCTGAGTCGCGGCCTCGATGGCCCGCGCCGCGCCCGCGTGCATCGCCTCGACCACTGCCGGGGACGTCAACGTCGCGGTCGGCGCGTACGCGCCCGGCACGATCCCCACCGCAGAGATCAGCCGCAGGGGTCGTCGCTCCCGAACTGCAGCACCGGCCGCCCACCTCACCGCCATCAAAGCGGAGTCCGAACCGTCTACCCCGACGACAATCGGTGCGGTCGCATCGGTCACTGAATCAGTCATGGTTTGTCTCCTACCCTGCACAGCCTGCGGCAGCAGTTCCCCTCGACTCCACTCATCCTCGCCCCGCCACCGCCGACAAGCCGGAGTCGAAGGTCATCGGCATGACGTCGAAAGGTCCTGACCCGATTCGACCAAAAAGAGAATCGTCACACGCGACAAATGCAGGCCCGTTGAATCGACGGCTGCAACTTAGGCAATTCTCCGTCCGTGTTAGTCTCATCAGCACCATCAGTAACTTGAGCACCACGATCTGGAGTGCCCGAATGCCCTTGCCGTACGGCCGTGACCTACGCCGGCGCCTCGGCATTCGAACCGTGCTGACCGCGGCGGCCACCGCCCTCGCCCTCGTCTGCGGACTCGCCCACGCCGGCGGGGCCCGGGCAGCGGACGGATACCCGTACGTCAATCTCGGTGACAGCTACAGCGCAGGCGCATCGGTATTCCCCCAGGCGACGAATGCGGCAATGTTCTGTTCGAACTCGCTGGTCAACTACTCCCATCTCGTCGCGGAGAGACGCGGGCTCTCGGTCGCCGACGTCAGTTGCTCAGGCGCGTCGACCGAAGACCTGACCCAGGCGCAACACTTGTGGCAGGGACCGCAGATCACCGCGGTGGGGTCGGCCACCCGCTTGATCACCTTGACGATCGGCGCGAACAACAACGGGCTCTTCAGCTTCTCGACCTCGGCTTGCCAGCAGGCCTGGCTGGCGGCGCCGCTGTCGGCCACCCCGTGCCGCGACAAGTTCGGCACCTCGTTTGTCGACAGGATCAACTCCGCGACCTACCCCGACCTCGTGAACGCGTTGCGCATCATCAAACGCGCCGCGCCGCGAGCCCGCGTCCTTCTCGTGGGGTATCCGCAGATCTTCCCGGCGGTGGGCTCGGCGCTCTGCTCGGCGTCTCTGCTCACGACGCCCGGAGACACCGAATACCTACACCGGGCCTTCGCCGCCCTCAATGACGCCATGCGCCGCGCCGCCGCAGCCACGCGCGCAACCTATGTGGACATGACCAAGGTCTCCGCAGGCCACGACGCCTGCGCGGGCGATCGGCGATGGGTCGAGCCGACGTTGGGTGCGGTCAGCTTCCCGGCGATGCACGCCAATGCACTCGGTCAGCGGGCGATGGCCGACCAGGTCGTGGCCGCACTGCGCTGAGGGGCCGCCTCGAGTACCTGCTCGCCCGGTGCGGCGATCGGGCTGGTCCGTGTCCGACGTCTCGCGGCTCGCACCCTGGGACGGGCCCTGCCCGTTCGGGCAGTGCGCAACCCTGGCCAACTCGGTTGCAACGTTGCTCGCCTTAATGTCAGGCGTCACGTTCACGGACCGGTGTGGCCTGGATAACTTGGTCTAGGTCCTTCTCCCGAGGAGGCCGGTTTGGCTATCGACGAATCGAAGAGTTCGCACCACACCGGTGGCGTGGACAGTCACGCAGAATCGGCGGACTATCTGGCGAAGCGTCAACTCAAGGGCGGCACCGCCGGGTGGCTGCTGCTCGCCGGTCTGGGTGTGAGTTACGTGGTCTCCGGCGACTATTCGGGATGGAACTTCGGCCTCGGACACGGCGGCTTCGGCGGCCTGGCAATCGCCGCGGTCATCATCGCCGCGATGTACTTGTGCCTGGTGCTGGGGATGGCTGAGCTGTCCTCGGCTCTTCCAGCGGCTGGAGGTGGTTACACGTTCGCCCGCCGGGCACTCGGTCCATGGGGCGGATTCGCCACGGGCACGGCGATTCTGATCGAGTATTCGATCGCGCCGGCAGCGATCGCGACGTTCATCGGCGCCTACGTCGAGTCGTTGAACCTGTTCGGTATCACCGACGGCTGGTGGGTCTATCTGGTCGTGTACATGATCTTCATCGGAATCCATCTGTCCGGCGCAGGCGAGGCGTTGAAGGTGATGTTCGCGATCACTGCCATCGCGTTGGTCGGTCTGGTCATCTTTGCGATCACTGCCATCGGCCACTTCGAGATCGACAACCTCACCGACATCGCACCCACGGACGCAGCCGGGTCGTCGTCGTTCCTGCCGTTCGGTTACATCGGGATCTGGGCGGCCATTCCGTTCGCGATCTGGTTCTTCCTGGCGATCGAAGGTGTACCGCTGGCGGCCGAAGAGACCGCCGACCCCGAACGAAACGTTCCGCGGGGCATCATCGCTGCGATCAGCGTCCTTCTCATCACCTGTGTCACCGTGCTGTTCCTGACGACCGGCGCAGGTGGTGCAGGTCCGATGTCGGAGTCGGGAAATCCGCTGGTCGAGGCACTGGGTGATTCGTCGATGGCCAAGGTGGTCAACTACATCGGGCTTGCCGGTCTGGTCGCGAGCTTCTTCTCGATCATCTATGCCTACTCGCGCCAGCTGTTCGCACTCTCACGAGCTGGTTACCTGCCGACGGTGTTGTCGGTGACCAACCGACGCAAGGCCCCCACGCTAGCGCTGATCGTGCCCGGGATCATCGGCTTCCTGCTGTCGCTCACCGGCAAAGGCGACCTCCTGTTGAACATGGCTGTCTTCGGTGCCGCCTCGAGCTATGTGTTGATCATGGTCAGCCACATCGTTCTACGGCGCCGCGAACCAGATATGAAGCGCCCGTACCGCACCCCCGGCGGCGTCGCGACCACGGGCTTCGCACTCGTCGTCGCAGTCATCGCGGTCATCGCGACTTTCCTCGTCGACGTGGTGGCAGCCTTGTGCTGCCTCGGAGTGTTCGCCCTGTTCATGCTCTACTTCGCCCTGTACAGCCGACACCGGCTCGTCGCGAACTCGCCCGACGAGGAATTCGCAGCGCTCGCCGAAGCGGAGGACGACCTACGATGATCTACACCCAGTCGATCTCGGGTACGACCTACACCTTCGACGGACTCGTCGAACTGATGGCCAAGGCCACCCCCCGCCGCTCCGGCGATGAACTCGCCGGGTGTGCTGCCGAGTCCGATGCCGAACGCGCCGCTGCGGCATGGCAACTCGCAGATCTACCCTTGACGACCTTCCTCGAAGAACAGGTCGTTCCGTATGAGACCGATGAGGTCACCCGACTGATCATCGACACCCACGACCGGGTGGCGTTCCAGTCGATCGCGCACCTGACCGTCGGCGGACTGCGTGACTGGTTCCTCGAAACCGCGGTTCGCGACGACGGTGCCGCTCGAATTGCCGCTGTGGCAGCAGGTTTGACCCCCGAAATGGTTGCCGCCGTATCGAAGATCATGCGCAACCAGGACCTGATCCTGGTTGCCTCAGCCGCGACCGTCACCGCAGCTTTCCGCACCACAGTCGGCCTGCCGGGACGCATCAGCACCCGACTGCAACCCAACCACCCCACCGACGATCCTCGCGGCATCGCGGCGGCGACTCTGGACGGATTGTTGATGGGATGCGGAGACGCGGTGATCGGCATCAACCCGGCTACCGACTCGCCGCACGCGACCTCGGAGCTGCTGTACCTGCTCGACGACATCCGACAACGCTTTCAGATCCCGACGCAATCCTGCGTTCTGTCACACGTCACCACCACTGTGGACCTGATCGAGAAAGGGGTACCGGTCGACCTGGTCTTCCAATCGATCGCTGGAACCGAGGGCGCCAACCGCAGTTTCGGAGTCGACATCGCGATGTTGCGAGAAGCCAACGAAGCGGGCCACTCTCTGCACCGCGGCACCGTCGGTGACAACGTCATGTACCTCGAGACCGGGCAGGGATCCGCGCTGTCGGCGAATGCGCATCTCGGCACCGGCGGCAAACCCGTCGATCAGCAAACACTGGAAACCCGTGCGTATGCCGTGGCGCGTGACCTCGAACCTCTCCTGATCAACACCGTCGTCGGCTTCATCGGACCCGAATACCTCTACGACGGGAAACAGATCATTCGCGCCGGTCTCGAAGACCACTTCTGCGGGAAGATCCTCGGTCTCCCGATGGGTGTCGACGTCTGCTACACCAACCATGCCGAAGCAGACCAAGACGACATGGACACTCTGCTGACCCTGCTCGGTGTCGCCGGCGCCGCGTTTGTCATCGCCGTCCCTGGCGCCGACGACGTCATGCTCGGCTATCAAAGCCTGTCCTTCCACGACGCGCTCTACGTGCGTCAGGCACTCGGCCTCCGTCCCGCTCCGGAATTCGAGGCCTGGCTGGCCGGACTCGGTATGGCCGACACCGACGGACGCATCCTGCCCGTCGACGTGCTCGACTCTCCCCTGCGTGCACTGAGTGCGGCCCGATGAACGCCCGCCAACCGGCCGAGGACCATTGGGCTGGACTGCGACTGACCACCCGAGCACGGATCGGATTGGGCCGGGCCGGGAATTCACTCCCCTCGCGTCGAGTACTCGAGTTCAAGGCTGCCCACTCCGCAGCCCGCGACGCCGTGCACGAACCGCTCGACGTGGCCGACCTCAACGATCAGATCAGTGATCTCGACATCGAGCCAGCACTCCATGTGCACAGCGAGGCCGGCTCCCGAAGTGAGTACCTGCGGCGACCAGATCTCGGGCGACGGCCCGCGGATCTGTCTCACCTGCCCGACACCGGAGCCGACCTCGCCATCGTGCTCGCCGACGGACTCTCACCGCGTGCGCTCGCCGACCACGGACGAGGATTGCTCGAAGCGCTCCTCGACACCCTCGCCCCGCGCTACTCCCTCGCTCCCCCGGTGATCGCAACCCAAGCGCGCGTCGCCCTCGGCGACCACCTCGGCGAAGCCTCCGCGCCCAGACGATGATCATGATCATCGGCGAACGCCCCGGCCTATCGGTCGCCGACAGTCTCGGTATCTACCTCACCCATCTCCCGCGAGCCGGACGCAGTGACGCAGACCGCAACTGCATCTCCAACATCCACCCGCCCGACGGCCTCGACTACACAACCGCCGCCGCGATCACCGCGGCCCTGGTCGACGGCGCTCGCAAACTCGGGAGATCCGGAGTCGCGCTCAAGGACACCTCACGCGACCAACTCACCGGCAGTGATGCACGAATCCTGGACGGCTAGATGAAGTGACCTGAGAGGTTGCTGGGCGTGCCTGCTCGAATGGCGATCGCGGGCTACGCGGACTCGGGTGACCGCCACGTCGAGGCCTTCCTCGGACTGTTCGACCGGCTCGACGCCTACTTTGCTGAGGTCATCGGGGCGGCGACGTCCTCAGAGGAACATCCGTCGCGGCATCCGTCGGACTGAGGGTGCAACCCCGCTGCCGATCGAAAAGCCATGTGCCGTAGTCTTTTCTCACGTGAATTCCGCTGCTGACGATGCTTTCATGACCGACCTCACTTCGCGCGTATGCGTGTGGTGCTCGTCCACCGGGGACATCGCCGAGTTCCGTGGTGAGCCGCGGTGCGGGCGCTGCCGCACTGCAGAACAGACCATTGCTGTGGCCCGCGAGTTCGTCGGTTTGTACGGTCTGCGGCCCCTGGGTGGATCGCTCGCCTCGGAGGACGAGGAAGAACACGAACACCGGGTGGCCGCTCGCGAGGCCCGGGCGCTGCTCAACCAGACCCGCTCGCACACACCTCCCCGTACCAAGTCTCGAACCGGGCAGCGCGTCACGACCCGCACCACGACCACCGCTCCGAAGGCGAGCACCAAGGCGCCTGCGACCAGGACGCAGAATGACAAGTCCGGAGTCACCCGCCCCGACCGCGCCGAGCTCATGAGCCGCGCCGAGAACCTGCTGGCGCAGCTCGCGGAGATCGAGGAACGCTTGGCGATCGCGCAGAAGGACTCCGGCTTGAGCGGCAAGGCCAAGGTGTCGGACCTGACCGCGAAGCGGGATTCCGTCCTGCGTACGCTCGCCGCTCTGGAGAAGGCGAACCGGGCGCTGGAGCCGGCCTGACCCCAACCGCTGGGGGTTTCGTCGGCCGGAAACAATGAGTCGCAACCTGTTCGGTCTCCTCGTACCTGAGCCCGCCCACCGACCGTCATCAACGCACACCGGCCGTGCATCGGTCGGTTCCCCTGCGTAGTCGTCGACGACGCGTAGCATTCGGGTCGCACCTGCAGCAGCGCGGGACCGCGCAGGGGCGGTGCGTGGCGCCTGCCCCGCGTTCCGAGAGGAATGGCGATGACTGCGAACCAGCGGGACCACGAGGACGACCGACGCGCGGCCGGTCGCGCGGACGGCCCCCTCGAACAGCAACTCGAGGAGAGCTTCGACGAAGTCGTGACCGAGGGCACCGAACGCCTGTACCGGGCGGTGCGCACAGTTCTCATCACCGGCTTCTTCGGTGGGCTGGAGGTCGGACTCGGCGTCATGGCGATGCTGGCCGTCGTCCACGAAACCGGCAGCCACCTCCTGGGAGGCCTCGCCTTCAGCATCGGACTCATCGCGATATACCTCGCGCACAGCGAGCTGTTCACCGAGGACTTCCTGATGCCCATCGCGGCGGTGGTGGCGCGTAAGGGGTCTGTTCTTCAGCTGATCAAGCTCTGGGTCGGCACACTGCTCGCCAACCTCCTCGGAGGTTGGGTCATCATGTGGCTGATCACGCGATCGTTTCCGGAATGGAACGAGACCCTGTCGGAGTCGGCACACCACTTCGCCGACGCCCCGCTGTCGTTGCAGAGCATTTGTCTGGCGGTACTCGGTGGAGCCGTCATGACTCTCCTGACCCGGATGCAGCAGGGCACGTCGTCCGACCCGGCCAAGATCGCGGCGACTGTCGGAACAGCGTTTCTGCTGGCGGGTCTAAGCTGTTCCACTCCGTCCTCGACTCGCTGCTCATCTTCGGAGCGATCCAGGTCGGCGGCGGGGTCACCGTCGTCGGGTGGTTGTCATGGTTCTGGTACACCGTCGTGTTCAACATCATCGGCGGCATCGTGCTGGTGACGGCCTTGCGCCTGCTCCGGACCAAGGAACTGGTCGAGCAGGAACGCCAAGCGCCCGGGCCCGACTCCGACCGCAACGACGTGCCCTCAGGCAGGAAGTGAGTACTACCCCGTCGACGGCGTGTTCGCGAGTTCGACGGCCCTACGCCGAGTCTCCCGGTCGACGACATCGGCGGCATTCATCGGTCCGGTCAGGACGCCCGACTCGGTAGCGATGTCGATCATGAATTCCACACTCTCGTCGGAGAGCCCGCCGTCTGCTGTCCAGAACGGGTACTTCTGGATGAGGTCGTAGAGCTCTCTGAGTGACTGTTCGGACGGCGGTTCTTCGACGTACTCGCCGACCGCAGCCCGGAAGACGGCGAAGTCGCTCTTCAGTTCCTTCATCGCCCGCAGCGTGGTGGCGCAGTACTGCGCGGCCAGTTCACGGTTCTGTACGAGCCAGTCGGCCTCGGCGGCTTGGGCCACCTTGATGAAACCGGGGGCGTTCTCGTAAAGGGTGGCGATCAGGACCGGCCGGTTCACCGTTGAGTGGGCGGCGTCGTACTGCGTGTCGTGGATGACGGTGGCGTCGAGCTGTCCTGTAGCCCACGCTTCGGTTCGGGCGCTTGAGCTTTCGATGATCTTCGGATTCGGGATCTCGTGGACGTCCCGGGGCTCGCCGATGCCGCTCAACAGCGCGTTGAGGACGATGGCGCCGGCGCCGCCCGGGCTGTCGATGCCCACGCGGGTCGACGTCTCGAACAGCTGCCGGCCGTGTTCACACCGTTCGCGCCGGCCAGAACGAAGTCGTCCATGCTGACGTACGGGCAGAACACCTTGAGGTCCTCGCCCCGTTTCCGCGCATCGAGAATCGCGGAGAACGACGTCGCCAGGACCTCGGCATCGGCGTCGGACAAGGTCTTCACCGCGTCGGTGTGCGTGTCGGTGATCGTGACGTTCTGTTCGACGCTGAGGTTCAGCCCGAGGTCCCCGCCGTAGTGGTCGACGCCGTAGACCAATGGGATCTGCGACGCCTGTGGAGGCGAACCCAGCACAATCTGCAGCGACTCCCCTGTGCTCGCGTCGGATTCTTGGTTGCACGCAGAGCTGACAATTGCCAGACCGCTGACGGCTATGGCGGCGATCAGGCGCGTCGTACGACACCGACGACCTCTCGTTGACATCCGGTACCTCTTCCGCGGTATTCGATCGTTCCGGAGCGGCGTTTGCTGCGGACTCGCCCGTGCGGAGATACCCGAATCCCTCGGCATTGGGTTCAGGTGAACATACGTCAGCTCAACACCGGTGGTGGGCAATCCGTGGAGAAGTGTCGAAACGTCGTGCGACGCAGAAGTTCACGGGTCAGCCGAGCGGGGCCTTCAGTCCGTGCAGGATCGTGCCGATGAGTCGCTCGAAGTAGTTCTCGCGCTCGGCTTCGGGTAACAACCCCAGCGGTCCCTTGATGCAGAGTTCGGCGAATCCGTGAACCGCTGCCCAACAGACGATCTCGGAGTCCGGGCGGCGTTCCGGCGGGATCTCCCCAGCTGCCACCATCTCGTCGAGGACGCTGTGCAGGATGGCGTACGGGCCGTCGCGGCGCGCGGACACGTCCGGATTGACACCCGGTCGCGAGAACTCGGCGTGGAACGCCACCTGGAACAGATGCGGTTCGTCGATCGCGAAGAGGGCATAGGCACGTGCGGTCTCCCGGAACCGGGATCGTGCGACCTCCCCGGGGGCCTGGTCGTCGGGAACCGTCGCGATCCGCTCGCGCATCAAGTCGGCGAGTGTTGCGAGGGCACGATCGGCGATCGACGTCATCAGCTCCTGGCGGTCCGCGAAATGCCGGTAGGCAGCGTTGTGGGAAACGCCGGCGCGACGCGCCGCCTCGCGGACGGTCACCTTCTCTGGCGCGCTGGTGCGCGCCAGCTCCCACGCCTCGTCGATGAGGGCATTGCGAAGGTTGCCGTGGTGGTAGGTGCTGCGCTCCGATGCCATGGCGGTCACTCTACCGACGCGTGTGCAGTCCTCCTACCTGGGTGAACGCGACACGGGCAACATGTGTGCCAACGGATGTTGACAAGGACAACATCGTGGGCCATTCTCATGTTGACAGCGCCAACACGTGGCAATCGTCACACCGGGGGCAGCCCAACCCGAGGAGGAAGTCATGGCCAGCGTCACCTTCGTCACCCACGACGGCGAAAAGCAGGAGGTCCCGTTCGTCGAGGGACAGAACCTGATGCAAGTAGCGACCGACAACGGCGTGTCGGGAATCGACGGTGACTGCGGGGGCGACGCCGCCTGCGGCACCTGCCACGTCATCGTCGAGCAGCAGTGGGCCGCCGCGGCCGGCAGCCGCACTGTCGCCGAAGAGCAGATGCTCGAGATGAATCCCGACTGCCAGGCGACGTCGCGTCTGTCGTGCCAGATCGCGCTGAACGCCGAGCACGACGGCCTCATCGTCAATCTTCCCGAATTCCAGTTCTGAACCGATCGGAGAACCACTGATGCAGATCCTCGACCGCGTCGTTGAGACGGTGCAGGCGAACATCCCGCTGGACCGTCAGGTTCAGGGCCTCCAGCTCTTCCACAAGACGCGTGCTCGCCTGCTCGGCGAGTCGCGGCCGGAAACCTATGTGGAGCAGCCTATCCCGCCGGTCAACGAAGTCGGTCTGGACGAGATCGACATGAGCAACCCGTTCATGTACCGGCAGGGGCAGTGGGTTCCCTACTTCGCTCGCCTCCGCGCCGAGGCGCCGGTCCACTATCAGCCGGAAAGCCGGTTCGGCCCGTTCTGGTCGATCACCCGCTACGACGACATCATGACAGTCGACAAGGACCACGAGACCTTCTCGGCCGAACCCTTCATCGTGATCGGCACTCCCCCACCGGGCCTCGACGTCGAGATGTTCATCGCGATGGACCCGCCGCGGCATGACGAGCAGCGTCGCGCCGTTCAGGGCGTCGTCGCCCCGAAGAATCTCAAGGAGATGGAAGGGCTGATCCGGGAACGCGTGTGCGAGGTTCTCGACAACCTTCCCGTCGGCGAACCGTTCAACTGGGTCGATCGCGTTTCGGTCGAGATCACCGCCCGGACCCTGGCGACCATCCTCGACTTCCCGTACGAGCAGCGGCGCAGTCTCGTCCGCTGGTCCGATCTCGCGTCCGGCAGCGAAGAGGCCACCGGCGGCGCCAGCGATCCCGACGAGGTGTACGCGGCAGCCCTGGAGATGACCCGTGCCTTCAGCGCGCTGTGGCACGACAAGGCCGCACGACGCGCCGCCGGCGAGGCACCGGGATTCGACCTCATCAGCATGCTGCAGTCCGATCCGAAGACCGCCGACCTAGTGAAGCGTCCGATGGAGTTCATCGGCAACCTGACGCTGCTGATCGTCGGCGGAAACGACACCACGCGCAACTCGATGTCGGGCGGTGTCTACGCACTGAACAAGTTCCCCGCCGAGTTCGAGAAGCTCAAGGCTGATCCGAGCCTGATCCCGAACATGGTGTCGGAGATCATCCGCTGGCAGACCCCGCTCGCGTACATGCGACGGGTCGCGAAGAAGGATGCGATTCTCAACGGCCAATTCATCCGCAAGGGCGACAAGCTGGTGATGTGGTACGCCTCGGGCAACCGGGACGAGACCAAGTTCGACAGCCCCGACGAACTCATCATCGACCGGCCGAACGCCCGCAACCACATGGCATTCGGTTTCGGTGTGCACCGGTGCATGGGCAACCGTCTCGCCGAACTGCAGCTGCGCATCCTCTGGGAAGAACTGCTGCAGCGCTTCGATGACATCAAGGTCATCGAGGAACCCGAGTACGTGCAGTCCAACTTCGTCCGTGGTTACAGCAAGCTGATGGTCGAACTCACGCCGAAGACACGGTCATGACCACGGGGCGTGCGGTCGTCGTCGGGGCCAGCCATGCCGGCGCCCAACTGAGTGCGCAGCTTCGGTCGTCGGGGTGGGACGGCGAGGTCGTCCTGGTCGGCGACGAGCCGTACCTGCCGTATCACCGTCCGCCGATGTCGAAGACGTACCTGGCGGACACCGTCGGGATCGACGACCTGCTGATCCGCGGCACCGAGTTCTACGACAAGCAGGACATCGAGGTTCGTCGTGCTCGAGTGGAACGCATCGACCGCGCCGAACAGCGCGTCGTCCTGACGAATGGCGAGTCGGTGTACTACGACCGGCTCGCCCTGTGTACCGGTGCTCGCCCAGTGCGCCTACGGATTCCGGGAGCCGACCTCGGCGGCGTGTACTACCTTCGGACGGCCGAGGACGTCGAGGCGATCCGCGCCGATGTTCCCGGCAGCAAGCGCGCCGTCATCGTGGGCGGCGGATACATCGGACTCGAGACAGCGGCATCGCTGCGCAAACTGGGTCTCTCTGTCACCGTCGTGGAGGCGGCCGACCGTGTCCTGCAGCGGGTCACCGCTCCGGAGGTCTCCGACTACTTCCGTCGAATCCACGAAGCAGAGGGCGTTCACATCCGGACCGGTGCGACCGTCGTCGGCTTCGAGGGCGACGACGACACAGATCGCGTGACGGGGGTACGCCTCGCCGACGGCGAGACTGTACCTGCGGATTTCGTGATCGTCGGGATCGGCGTCCGGCCGAACATCGAGCTCGCGCACGAAGCCGGGCTCGCCGTCGACGACGGCATCATCGTCGATGCGCACGGCCGCACGAGCGACCCCCACATCACCGCGGCCGGAGACTGCGTCGCGTATCACGATGAGCGGTACGGGAAGACGCGACTCGAGTCGGTGCCGAGCGCCGGTGAGCAGGCCAAGGTCGCCGCCGCCACCATGTGCGGCAAGGAGGCGACGATCTCGGCTCTTCCGTGGTTCTGGTCAGACCAATACGACCTCAAGCTGCAGATCGCCGGACTCAACACCGGGTACGACAGCGTCGTACTCCGCGGGGACCCGACGTCGGACCGCGAGTTCGCCTGCTTCTACCTGCGAGCGGGAGAACTGATCGCAGCCGACTGCGTCAATCGTCCGCAAGAGTTCATGTTCAGCAAACGTGTTCTGACACAGGGCCTGCCGGTCGATCGCGATGCACTTGCCGATCTCGACATACCGATCGCGTCTCAACTCGCGTCGGTTCGCAACAAGGCGACCGCATAGCGCGATCACCCCGGCCAACCGGTGACACGGCTGACCTGAGTCGCTGGACGACCGCTGCGGCAGTCGATCGAGCCCGTCGCCGACTGGCCTTCTCCAGCCCGGGCCCGGTTCCGGTCGATGTCGGCAGCCGTCAGCGTGATCTCACCGTGAGACGACATGACACCACGACCCAGAGACAAACCGCAGTTCGAAGCGTCACGTTGAGACAATCGCAGGTCGGATCGATGCCGTGATCGTATCGACCCTGCCGACACTGCTAGGTGCGCGGGACAACGGCATACACCCTTGTGGCGTGCATGATCTTGACGATCCGTATCCAGAACTGTCCGCTCTGACCCGAGCCGCTCCTGTCAGCCGTGTCGGTGACTCGAACTTCTATCTCGTCACGGGATGGGATGCGATCGCCGAGGCGGTAGCACGGCCCGAAGATTTCTCCTCCAACCTCACCGCGACGATGGTGTGGAAAGAGGGCGGCAAGGTCGAGGAGTACCCGATAGCCGAGTTGGGCTCCCCCATCCATGTGTTGGCCACGGTCGACGACCCGAGTCACAAAGCCCACCGTGCGATGGTCATGCCGTCGTTGGTGGCCAAGCGGGTTCGTGCACTCGAACCGTTCATCGACGTCACCGTCGAGCGCTTGTGGTCCGAAGGGCTCCGCGACGGCCGGATCGACTGGGTCGCCGCCGTCGCCCAACGTTTGCCGATGGCGGTTGTCGCCGAACTGCTCGGATCCCCACCGTCGACACCGCCGATCCCCATTGGGAGCGAAGCCTTCTCGTCCGCCGCCTCCGGTCGCTGGCCGTCCGAGTCCACGGCTGATGGGATCTCCGACTTCGGCCATCACGGCCCTGCTGCGCAGTTACGTTCAACGCTTGGATGGCGGTGACCTCACAGGTGTCGCAGAGCTCTTCGGCCGAGCGGAAGTGTTCGTCTCCGGCAACCGGGTCGGTGCGGGCAGCGTACACGGTGGTGCAGCACGGGCCGGACGGAGAGTACGTCGTCATGATCGGCCGACACCATGACACTTTCGTTGTCGACGACGGTGAGCGGCACTTCGCGAGTCGCGACTACGGCGACATCACCCACGTCGGCGACACCTCGATGCACCTTCGTTCCTGACGGATCCTCGCCGGCGCGCAGCGCAGGAAACTGGCTGACAACGACCTCTGTACGGACACGGCCGAGGCCCCGGTTTCGACACCGCAGAACGATGGTCCTCGCAGGTCACAGCCGCGGACGTCCGCCCCGTAGTCGTGGCGTGTGGCACACCACCGCGATGTCAGGGTCCAGCGAACGCCTCACCCATGTACGCGTTCTCGATCACCTCGGGTGTCGCGGCCAGCTCCGACGCATTGCCCTGCAGTACCTGATTTCCGTGCCGCATGACCATCGCGGTATCCGCGACACCAAGGGCGAGTTGCACGTGCTGTTCCACGAGAATCACTGCGGTGCCGGTGTTGTCGGCGACGGCGCGGACGATAGGCAGCAGGCGTTCGACGATGACCGGCGCCAGGCCCATGCTGAGTTCGTCGATCAGCAGGACCTTGGGGTGCTGAACGAGAGCCCGTCCGATCGCGAGCATCTGCTGCTCGCCTCCGGAGAGTGCACCGGCGGCCACCTTGAGCCGGTCGGCGAGCTGGGGGAAGGTCTCCACAATGGTGTCCCGTTCCGTCGGCCAGGAACGCCGAGACCGGACGGAGAGCCGCAGGTTCTCCTCGACGGTGAGCGAGGTGAACAACGAACGGTCGTCGGGAACCAACACCAGTCCGGCCTTCGCGGCGCTCCGTGCGTGTCCGGACTTCACCTTGTGACCGTCGATCGACACCTCGCCGGCCAGGCTCGGGAGCAACCCGGCCAGTGTCATCAGCACCGTCGTCTTGCCCGCCCCGTTCGGCCCGAGGAGTGCCAGCACTTCCCCGGCCGCGAGTTCGAGATCGAATCCGCGGACACACGGGCGGCCGGTGTACCCGGCGTCCAGACCTGTGCAGGTGAGTACGTGGCTCATGCTTTCAGCTCCTCACCGCTGTGGGTGGCGCCGAGGTAGGCGCTGGCGACAGCGGGGTCGGTGCGGATCTCGTCGGGTGTGCCGATCGCGATCACCTTTCCCAGGTCGAGGACGACGATCCGATCGCACACTGCGAGAACCAGTTCCATGTCATGGTCGATCATCACGACGGTCACCCCAGCATCACGGATCGCACGCAGGCGGTGTCCGAGCCAGACGCTCTCGGTGCTGTCGAGGCCGGCAGCCGGTTCGTCGAGCAGGACCACTCGAGGTCGTCCGGCGAGTGCGCGGGCGACCGAGACGAGTTGCCGCTGCCCCTGCGAGAGTTCCTTCACCTGCCGGTCCACCACCGGGGTGAGATGCAACAGCTCGAAGAGGCGGTCCAGGTCGTCGTCGCCCAGCGTTGCTGTGTTCGGACGGTGTCGAGCGGCCGTGGCGCCCACCGCGACGTTCTCACGGACCGACAGGTCGTCGTACAGTTCGATCCCCTGGAACGTGCGACCCAGGCCGTGGCGGCTGCGCTGATAGGGGCGCTGCCCGTCGAGGCTGTCGCCGTCCAGGCTGACACTGCCGGTGGCGTCGGCGAAGCCACTGATGGCGTCGATGAAGGTGGTCTTTCCGGCTCCATTGGGGCCGATCAGGCCGATGATCTCGCCGTCGCGGACGTCGAACGACACATCGTCGACGGCGGTGACGCCGCCGTACCGGACGCCGATTCCCTTGGACGACAGGATGACTTCCCCAGGCGCGCGAGGCCCCTCGGCGTTCTTGGTGTCGGCCTCGGACGAGATGGTGAGGTCGAGGTCGGCATCGGTTTCCTTGCGGTTGCCGAAGATTCTGTTGCGCAACCAGTTCGCCGCCTTGTGGACCTCGGAGATGATGCCCTCGGGGTTGGCGATGATGGTGATGACCAGGAGCACGCCGGTGATGACGTGGTAGTAGGTGCCCAGGTTGACCGTGCGATCGAGCAGCACGAACAGGATGCCGCCGGCGCCCATGATGCCCGCGAGGACGCCGCCGGAGACGCAGGTGACGCCGGCCAGGTACACCAGTGCGAACATGCCGATTCCGGCGATGGCGGCATAGGACTCGGGAACCACCACGGTCTGTTGATAGGCCATGAGGGAGCCGCCGATCCCGGCGATGAACGCGCCGATTGCGAAGGCCACCAGTTTTGTTCGTGACACGTTGACCCCGGCGGCGGCGGCGGAGCGTTCGTTGGCGCGAACGGCCAGCATCGAGGCACCCAGACGACTGGTCCGCAGCCGGGCGACGCCCAGGCCGACCAGCGTCAGGACGATCAGACACAGGATGCCGAATGCGATGTTGGGATAGGTGCTTCCGGAGCCGATGCCGAGGTCGAGACCGAACAGCGACGGATCTTTGACGACCGCCCCGTCGATTCCGCCGTTGAACTCGTTGTTGCGGAACCAGAACGCCTCCAGGAACACCGCGAGGCTGAGCGTCACGACCGCGACCGGCAGGCCCCGGATCCGCAGTGCCGGGAGCCCGACGACGACACCCACCACCGTTGCCGCCAGGGCCGCCAACACCGGTGCGATCGGGAACGGAACGCCCCAATCGGTGGTCAGGCGCGACATCGTGTACGCCGCGACTCCCGCAAGGGTCAGCTGCGCCAGCGAGATCTGGCCGGCGAACCCGGTGACCACCACTTGCGACAGGGCGATGATCGCCACCGTGAAGGTGACGATGACCGCGCCTCGGATACTGCCCTCGGTGAAGATCAGGAACCCCAGCGCGACCACGACACCGACGATGGTGGGGATCAACAGGTTTCGTGGTCGTGGTGCGGCACCGAGAGTGTTCTGGATGATCGCACCACGGGTCGGCAGGGGTTTGCCGCGCACCACCAGGAAGATCAGGATCATCGCCAGGGGTATGAGCTCGGCCATCCCGGACTGTGGCATCCAGCTGACGGATGCCTGGAGATGTGTCATCTCCGACTGCAAGACACCGATTCCCAGACCGGCGGCGACCGCCGGACCGATCGCGGAGAAGTTGCCGACCAGCGCCGCGGCGAGGGCCGGCACGATGAAGAGCGTGTAGGACACCGGGATCAGCGGGACGATCGGGGCGATCAGGATGCCTGCCAGACCTGCGATCATCGTCGACAGTGCCCAGTTGGCGTACGCGATGCGCTCGGGTGACAGGCCCGCGACGATTGCGCCCTTCTCCGATTCGGCGGCTGCCCGGGTGGCCAGACCGAATCGGGTCAGGCGGAAGGCGAGGATCAACAGCACCGTCAGCACGACGACCAGTGCCGCGATCCACACGCGATCGGCGGGAACGCGGATGTCTCCGATCTCGATGATGTCGGTGGGCAGGATCGCATCCACCGACACCGGGCTGGTACCCACCCGGGCGGCGAGCAGAGCCTGGATCACCAACATCACGGCGATCGAGGCGACCGCCTTGGCCGTGGCTGGTGCGGTCCTGAGCATTCGGAACACGCAGAGATAGAGAAGGGCGCCGAGGCCGGCGGCGATCAGGAGTGCGATCACCATGGCGGGTGCCAATCCCAGGGGTCCCCCGAGATCAATTGTCTTGGGGAACCCCGGGATCGGGATGAGAAGCTCGCCGTCGCGCAGGTACGCGTACGTGTACGCGATGTACAGCGCGATGGCACCGGTGGCGAAGTTCACCACACCCGAACTCCGATAGGTCATGACCAGGGCCAGTGCCAATGCTGCGTAGACAGCGCCGTTGCCGAGCCCTAGGAGCAAGAACTGAATATCTTGGGTCATCTACCGACTTCCGGATGATCGTGCGGGTGTGGTGAACGTTCGTCAGGTCAGACGAGCTGGGGGTCGACGAGCTCGCCGTTTTCGAAGGTCTCGACGATTCCTCCGCTGCCGCACACCGAGACCATGCCGGGCATCGCCTTGCCGTCGCAGGTGAACTTGAGACCGTAACCGGCCGGCAGGACAACGTCCTTGGCGGACTTGATCGCGGCGGTCAACGCGGCCGGCGACGTGTCCGTCCCCTGGACCGACTCGGTTGCGCGGACCAGGCCGAGCATGCCCTGGTAACCGATGATCGCGAATCCTTCGATGTCGGTGTCGGGCGCGTACTTGGCCATGATCGCCTTGTAGAGCTGCGTCTCGGGATCGTCGGCGTTGATGACCGAGGCGGTGAAGACCTTGGTGCCGTTGAGGTTCTGGTTGCCGACCGCTTCCACCACGGCCGGATCGGAGCACGGCTGGATGGTCATCTTCTCGGCCGTCGTCGATACCGTGCCCAGTGCCTTGAACACCGATGTGCAGAGGGTGGATTCACCGATGACGACCACACCGTCGGGGTTGTCGCCGAGGCCCGCGCTCACCTGCGGAGTGGCGTCCGGGGTGCCCGGCGGGATCGGAACGACCTTGAGGTTGACTCCCGCGGCCTGGAAGGCGGGGGCGCCCATCGCCTGGACACCGGCGGTCGCTGCCGGGACGTCGATGACGTAGGCCGTGACGTTCTTCATGCCCTGGTTGGCGGAGTACTTCGCCATCGAGGTGAGCGCGCCGGGCAGGCCTGCGGTCCACATGAACGCACCGTCGGTGGTCAGCTCCGACGATGCCTGACCCGCTGCGGAAACGTAGGGAATGCCGGCCCCGGTGATGATCGGGACCATCGAATTGCCCTGGCCGCTACTGGTCATGAGGACGGCAGAGACCTTGGCCTCCACCATCTTGTTGGCACAGTCTCGGGCCTGATTGGCGTCTTCACCTTGCTTGCAGATGACCAGTTCGATGGGCCGGCCACCGATTCCGCCGAGGTTCTCGTTGGCGTACTTGACGACGGCTTCGGCCGCTTCCCGGTTCTCGGGCATCGAGATGGCCTGTCCGCCCTCGTTGTTGATGAGACCGATCTTCACCGGCTCGCCACTGGCCGCAGTCCCAGGGAAGGAACCCTCCGGTGCGGCGACGCTCTCCGACGCGGAGCCGTCACCGCTGTCGTCGCTGCCACATGCAGCTGTCGCACTGAGCGCGACCACCGCGAACGATGCGGCCACCACTTTGGCGACGCGCGAGCCTCTGAACGGTTTCATCGGTGTGTCCTTTTCAATTGGGGATCAGGAACGGCGCCGCCGTCCTCTGTCACTTAGATGACTAAGTGGCATTGGGTAACTATATGGGCGTCGAGTGACCTGTGTCACCAAAATCGAAGGACGGGCGATTGACCCATAGCCGGTGCGCTGACCAGTGGGTTCGAGGGTGGAAGCTACGAGTGGGTCGACAAGGCCGGCTCTAGTCTGTGTCGCGGAGGAGCTGCATCCGGCTCATCATGCGGATGCGAAGATGCTCCATTTGCTGTACGTCTATGCCCATTCCAGGTACTGAGACCTCTTCGCCGTTGAGCGGACCGTGCCGCAAAACCCGCACATCGAACCACGAGTCGCCGAGCGGTCGTTGCCGGTGGAGGACATCTCGAAGATGGCTACACACCGCGGTTTTCGATGCCCCTCAGGTCGATCAGAAGTCGAATCCTCCGCCACCGAAATCACCGAAACCGCCGCCGTCTCCACCGAAACCACCGTCTCCGCCGAAACCGCCATCGCCGCCGGGGGCACCCCCGCTTAAGTCGTCGCCTCCGGCGCCACCGTCGATGGCTCCCATGTCGGATCCATCGCCGATGCCACTCTCGAAGCCCTGGGCGTCGTACGGGACGCCGGCCATGCCGGAGAACATCGCGGAGAACAGGAACATCGATCCGACACCCCAGGCGCCCGCCACGAGCGCCGGCCGCCACCAGGGCTCGGAGTACCAGCCGGCCGGAACCGGCCGCCCGGCGACACGGCCACCCGGGTAGTAGTTCGGCGTCCGATCAGACGGGTTGGGCGACGCCTCGACCTGGCGTCCTTCGAACTCGACCTTCCGATCCTCGGTGACCTTGCCCGCCCTCTGCCGGCCCTCGAGTTCGGGGATGGCGGGACCGGGATCGAGGTTCATCGCGATCCGCGCCGCGCGGATGTAGTACAGGCCTTCGATGGCGGTCTGCTTGGCCAGGCGCGCCTGCGCGGGTGAGTTGGCCTGCTCGATCTGCGACCCCGCCGCGGTATAGCGCTCGCCCGCGTCGGCGAGAGCCTGCTTCGACGCCGGGCCGTCGCCGATCAGCATGAACACCTGCCCGCCGAGCCGTTCGATCGCCTGTCGGGCGTCGGCCTTCGCGTCGTCCAGGTTTCGGGCCGCGTTGGTGCCCGAGCGCTGCTGAGCGATCACCACCACCCCGACGACGATCAGGACGATGACGGCGATCAGGATCAGTGCTTCCACGGTTCTCTCCAGCTCGTGCGTGTCCGACGGGCTCGTCCGGCGCAAGCCCGCGAGGGCTGACGGACCAGGCGGACAAATCGCGCACCATCGAGCGTACCGACCGGAACGCACTCGCACCGGAGCCAAGTCAGGCGCGCGGCCACCGCTGGTCAGCGAGTGCGGGCCACCTCGACGACGACGCGGACGTCGTCGACGACCTTCAGCGTGCCCATCATCAGCGAATACGGTTTGATCCCGAAGTCGCTCTGAGTGATGGTGGACTCGGTCGAGATCTGCCAACCATCGGCGGTCTCGACGACCTGCAGGTCCAGCCCATGCGGGTGTGACCGACCGTGGATCGTCAGCACTCCGTCGGCTCGGTAACCACCGTCCGTAGTGCTGAATGTATCTGCCGCATAGGTGATCTCGGGGTACTTGTCGGCGCCCATGGACTTCAGGGCGTTCATGCGGGCCAGTGACCTCTCGGCACCGGTCATCGGGGTGAGTCCACCTTCCCCGGATTCCACGTGCATCGAGTCGACCGCGATCGTGGCGCTCAGGTTCGTCGGCACGAGGTCGTCGGTCAGTGTCACCGACGCCGACCAGGTGCGCATCGCGATCGTCAGTCGGTGGCCGGTGCGTGCCGCCCGCCCGCCCACATCGGTGTGCACGACGACCGAACCATCGGATTCGGTGAACTCCCAGACTGATTCCGCCACCGCCGTAGTGTAAGCGCTCGGAGTACGTGGCCGGGCCCATCGCACGGCCGACGACACACGGCGAGGTGGTGAAGACGATGACGGAACAACGGATTCTGCTCGATGTCGACGATGCGGGCGTCGCGACGGTCACGCTCAATCGGGCGGACAAGCACAACGCCTTGGACCCCGCGATGTTCGACGCGTTGCTCGCGGTGACGGGCGACCTGGCGGCGGATCGTCGAGTGCGGGCGGTCGTCGTCCACGGAGCCGGGAAGAGCTTCTGTTCCGGCCTCGACATCTCATCACTCGGCGGCGATGGGCTCGCCGACTCTCTGCTGGATCGAGACGACGCCGACCGCGGAAACCAGGCGCAGCGGGTGTCTCTCGATTGGGGTCACGTGCCGGCGCCGGTGATCACCGCGATCCATGGCAACTGCTTCGGAGGTGGCCTGCAGATCGCGCTCGGCGCCGACATCCGCTACGCGACCCCCGACGCACGACTGTCCATCATGGAGGTGAAGTGGGGCCTGGTGCCGGATATGGGTATGACCCAGACGCTCCCGCGCCTCCTTCGGGCCGACGTGGCCAAAGAACTCACCTTCACCGGTCGTGTGCTCTCGGGAGCCGAGGCCCACGAGCTCGGGCTGGTCACCGGCACGGCCGACGACCCGCTCGCCCGCGCCCTGGACCTCGCCCACCAGATCGCGGCGAAGTCGCCCCACGCGGTGCGCGCCGCGAAGCGCCTCTACGACGAGACCTGGACCGGTACCGACCCATCGGCCGCGCTGCTGCTGGAGAGCACACTGCAGGTCGAGCTGATCGGTTCACCGAACCAGCTCGAGGCCGTGCACGCCGGCCTGGCCCGCCGGGAACCTCGGTTCACCGACCCGGACTGAGGCCTGAACTCTGGCTGCGGCGATAAACTGGTCGGTGCGTCCAGAGTTCCCATCCGGCGCCCTTCCTGGGAGGAGGCATCCGATGCCTGCATTTCCCGCTCTCACCCACGTCGCGATCACCGTGAGTGACCTTGCTGCGAGTACCGCTTGGTACCAGACCCTGTTCGACGCCAAACCGGTCTTGGACGAGGACGAGGAATCCGGCAACTTCCATCACACGGTCTTCGCACTCGCCGGCGGAACGCTTTTCGGACTCCACACCCATAGTTCGAGCGGGTCGGATGCTGACGGTTTCGACGAGCGGAACGTCGGACTGGACCATGTCGCATTCGCCTGCACTCGGCCCGAACTCGAAGAATGGGTTGCCCGTCTGGACAAGGCCGGAATCGCGCACAGCGGCATCAAGCACGCCCACTACGGATCAGGGATATCGTTCCGGGACCCGGACAACATCGCGCTGGAGTTCTTCGCCCCGCCGGCCGGATGAACTCGAGTCAGCTCTCGGCGGGCCCGACGTCGAGGTGAGCGAGCGCTGCTCGTGCGTTCTCGAGTTCGCGCGTCAGCTCCTCGATCTTCCTCTGCGCGGCCTCGCGCGCGGATTCGATGACCTCGTCGACGGCCGTGATCGCTGCGTCGTCGCCGAGTTCCTGCATCGCGCGGGCCACGCGGTCAGCGGTCACCTCAGCAGGCTTTCCCTTCTTGGTCCCGTGCGCCACCGACACCGTCCAGAGGCTCTCACCCGCTGACGTGATGGTCACGCTCACCGCCGCTGTCGAGTTCTTCGACCGTCGAGCAGCTTTCGCCGGAGCAGACTTCGGCGCGGCCGATCGCGGCGGTGCGGGCTCCGGACGCGTAGTGGGCTCGGGCGTCGGCTTCGGTTCCACTGCAGCTGCTTTCGGTGTCGGCGCAGGGCGTACCGACGGTGTCGGGTCGGCAGGGGCGGTCCTGGGCGACCGTGGGGCTGCCTTCGCGGGTGCTGAGGCGGAACGTGCGCGCTGCAGTTCGTCGGCCTCGAAGGGCAACTGATCGTCGACGCCCTTGGGCCGCACCGTCACCGTCGAACCGTCGACGGACAGAACCCGCGCCGAAGTCCCGGCGTCGAGTCCGAGGGACGGCATCGGGTCACGGAGGTAGACGGTCACGCGCTTGCCGGCCGCGAGTGCGGCGGACAGAGATTCCAGGTCAACGGCGGTCAGGCCGGTCCTCTTCTGCGAGCTCACGCGTCCATGTTCGCACACGCGTGCGACTGACGGGTGCCGGGTCTCGATCCAGTCCGGACGGGCCGGTCGCGGTCGTGCATACGATGACGGAGTGTTCTTCCTCTTCGGATACGGCCCCAAGCAGCAGCAACTCGGCGCAGGACAGACCCGTACGTGCCCCCGTTGTCACAACACCACCCAGTGGACCCGGATGCGGGAGTTCAAGCAGTTCACCGTGTTCTTCATCCCGATCGCGCGCTGGGGACGGCGCGAGTTCGAGGCCTGCGGCATCTGCGGCGCCGCCATCGCACTGTAGACATCAGCGAAAGTCGGGCAGCGCGACGAGTGGTTACGCTCGAAGAGTGGCTGCCACCGACTCCCCCGCCCGCACGTCCGACGCGATCACCGGCTTCGAGAGCACTTTCGTCGATGAGCTGACGCCGCTCACCGTCGAATGGCGGGGAGCCGACGTGCCCGATCCGCAGCTCCTCGTCGTGAACGAACAGCTCGCATCGTCGTTGGGGTTGGACGTCGAGGCCTTGCGCTCCGACGACGGGGTCGCGATCCTGGCCGGCGCAGCCGTGCCCGCCGACGGGCAACCGGTGGCGACGGCGTACTCCGGACATCAGTTCGGCGGATACGCCCCACTGCTCGGCGACGGGCGGGCACTTCTGCTGGGTGAACTGCTCGACGTCGAGGGTCACCGCGTCGACATGCAGTTGAAGGGCTCTGGTCCGACGCCGTTCTCGCGAGGAGGAGACGGTTTCGCGGTCGTCGGACCGATGCTCCGCGAATACCTGGTCAGCGAAGCCATGCACGCTCTCGGCGTGCCCACCACCCGGTCACTGTCGGTGGTGGCGACGGGTCGCGGCGTTCACCGCACCGGTGTCGAGCCCGGAGCCGTGCTCGCGCGCGTCGCAGCGAGTCACCTGAGGGTCGGTACCTTCGAGTTCGCCGCCCGCAACGGCGACATCCTGCAACCCCTCGCCGACTATGCGATTGCTCGCCACTACCCCGACCTGTCCGATCTGCCGACCACCGGTGGTGGGAACCGCTACGCGAAGCTGCTGGAGGGCGTTGTCGACCGTCAGGCCCGCCTCGTCGCCCAGTGGATGCTCGTCGGGTTCGTGCACGGTGTCATGAACACCGACAACACCACCATCTCCGGCGAGACCATCGACTACGGGCCGTGCGCATTCGTCGACGCCTTCGATCCGGCAGCGGTGTTCAGCTCGATCGATCAGGGCGGGCGTTACGCCTTCGGGAACCAGCCCGCCGTCCTGAAATGGAACCTTGCACGGTTCGCCGAAACGCTTCTCTTGCTGATCAGCCCCACGCCGGACGAGGCGATCGCCATCGCGACCGCCACGCTGTCCACCTTCGACGGTCTGTACGAGCAGCACCTCAACGAAGGTCTGTCCGCCAAGTTGGGGCTGGCCGATACCTTTGTCGACCACGCATTGATCGACGACCTGCTGGCCCTGATGGCAGAACACCGCGCCGACTGGACCGGGGCCTTCCGGGCGCTCGCCGACGAACTCCGCGGACGAACGGCTCCACTCGACCTACTCCTCCCACGGGAGGTCTCGGCGCCCTGGCTCGCACGATGGCGCGAGACGCTCGCCGATCACGGCCGGGACGACGACACCACCGCAGACGCGATGGATCAGGTCAACCCGCTCTACATCCCACGCAACCACATGGTCGACGCCGCCCTCCGCGCCGCGCACGAGGGTGACCTCGCGCCGTTCGAGGAGTTACTCGACGTCGTGACGCACCCGTTCGAGCGGCGCGTCGAATGGGTCAAGTACACCGCGCCTGCTTCGGACGAGTTCAACTCGTCGTTCCAGACGTTCTGCGGGACCTGAGTGTCGGGAGTGTTCCGCGGAACACCGGTGAGTTGCCCCCGAACCCCCTGCGTGCGTGTTCCGACTGCGCGACCATGGACATCATGTGGACACTCACCCGCGATGAGACTTCTGTCGTCGAATCACCCTCGACCGTGAACTCGACCGCGGTCGCCGGCTCGATCGCGACCACGTCGAGCCTGGCGGTGGCCGGTTCGGCCGGCACCGTCGCGAGCGCTGCCGTCGCCGGGTCGGCCGGCACGGTGGCCAGCGCCGGTGTCAGTTCCTCGGCGGCTACGGTCGCGAGCGCGATCGTCACGGGTTCGGCGGCGACGATGGCCAGCCTGCTCGTCGCCGGAAGTGTCGCCACCGCAATCAGTTTCGGGGTCGCCGGCAGTGTCGGTGTCGTGGCCTGTCTGCTGTGCCGGCGGTGCGCTGGATGTGTCGGCTGCGTCCGCTGCACGGCCTGTGTCGGCTGCGTGGGGGCTGCGTGGGGTGCGTCAACTGTTCAGGGTTGCGCGGCGCCGTCGGTCTCCGCGACGTTCATGCGTGACCGAGAACGTCGTACCTGCGGCGTACAACTTGAGCCGTGAGTCGACCACAGACCTGGGCTCGGTCAACGTGATCCACTCCGACCCGAACTCCGGCCCGAACCAATCGGAAATATCGCTGATCGCCGAGCGCGAGAGAACCGCGACGCTCATCGAATCACTGTCTGCGAGTCTGGCCGCCGTCATCGAGTCGACCGCGGACGCCGCCTCCGACGATGAACACGATCCGGAGGGGACGACACTCGCCGTCGAGCGTGGCCAGTTGGTCGCCCAGCTCGAACGATCGCGGGTTCGTCTGGACGAGATCGACGCTGCTCTCGAGCGCGTCGGTCGCGGAGCGTACGGCCGCTGCGAGACGTGCGGCGAGGTCATCGACCCCGAGCGACTCGAGGTCCTCCCCGCGGCCCGGCAATGCGTGCGATGCGCGGCACGGAACCCATCCCGCCGGTGGTGAACAGGAAGTTGCCACGCCGAGCGGATTGTGCCGAGTTCGACGGAAGACGCATGGCTTTGCGACCGACGGAGTAGACCGGAAGGCGGGTCCACCATCCGCCGGATCGAAAGGTATGCGCATGAAGGCTATTCAGGTCATCCAGCCGGGCAAACTGCCGGAGCTGCGTGAGGTCGACAAACCCTCGCCGGGTCCCGGACAGGTGCTCCTGAAGGTGACGGCAGCCGGCGCCTGCCATTCGGACGACTTCGTCCTCAACCTGCCCGAAGAAGGATTCCCGTATCCCCTTCCGATGACGCTCGGCCATGAAGGAGCCGGCGTGGTCGCCGAGGTGGGCACCGGCGTCACCGGTATCTCCGAGGGCATCTCAGTGGCCGTGTACGGAGCCTGGGGTTGCGGCGTCTGCCACTTCTGCTCCCGCGGCTTGGAGAACTACTGCAGCCGAGCCGGCGAACTGGGCATCGCACCACCGGGTTTGGGCAACCCGGGCGCGATGGCCGAGTACCTGCTCGTCGACAATGCGCGCCACCTGGTGCCCCTCGGCGACCTCGATCCGGTGGATGCAGTCCCTCTCACCGATGCCGGCCTCACGCCCTACCACGCGATCAAACCATCGCTTCCGAAGCTGGTCGGTGGCACCACGGCAGTGGTCATCGGAGCCGGTGGTCTCGGGCATGTCGGGATCCAACTGCTTCGGCACCTGACTCCGTCGCGAGTGATCGCCCTCGACGTGAGCGACGAGAAGCTCGAGTTCGCGCGCGAGGTCGGGGCCCACGAGGTGGTGCTCTCCGACGCCGATGCCGTCGCGGGCGTCCGCAGGATCACCGGGAACGACGGTGCGACCGCAGTCTTCGACTTCGTCGGCCTGCAACCCACTCTCGACATCGCGATGGGCGTCGTCGGGACCATGGGTGACGTGGTGATCGTGGGCATCGGCGACATGGTCGCCGCGGCGAAGGTCGGCTTCTTCACCCAGCCCTACGAGGTGTCGGTGCGCGCGCCGTACTGGGGAGCACGCGACGAGCTCATCGAGGTTCTCGACCTCGCACGAGACGGTGTCCTAGAGGTGGCGGTCGAACGGTTCTCGCTCGATGACGGGGTCGAGGCCTACCGGCGATTGGCCGCCAATGACCTACGTGGTCGAGCCGTCGTGGTGCCTGACTGAACATCGCCCCGGCATGGACTCAAGCCCCCCACCTGCTGTTCTTCGTCGTCCACAGACAGACTGGTTTCGCCGTTCCTTGGGCATGACAACTAACCTACGGTACCGTAACTTACGTGGATGTGGAGCTCACCCGGTCTGAGGCCGTATACGCGCATTACCTCGATCACCAGCAGGATCGCGTACGCGCGAAGTTGATGTACGGGGTGCTCGCCGCCAAGATCAGGCCCGTCGTGGGGTTCACCGCCCGCGATCGTCTGGTTCGCGCGGTCCGCAGCGGCAAACCGTTACTGGTCGCGGCCAACCATGTGTCCGAGCGCGATCCGCTGGTGTTGGCGGCGGCAGGCTTCCGCTCACCCCTTCGTCCCCGCATCGGTCACCTGCGCGTGCTGGCGAAAGACGAACTCTTCGAGGACCCGGAGCAGCGACGCAAGATCGACACCCTGGGCGGCATTCCGGTCTTCCGTCAGAAGGACCACGGTGTCCGGGCCGCCGCGGAGGCCGGTCGCCAGATGTTCGGCGTCTGCGTCGAGCGAATGGTCCGCGGCGACAGCATCGCCGTCTTCCCCGAGGGGACCTGCAACGAGGGTGACGTGACCCGGTTGCAGAAGCTCGGAACCGGGATCGGCCACATCGCCTACCGTGCGTTGAAAGCGGGCGTCGACGTCACGCTCGTGTCCGCCGGTATCGCCTACTCATCGGAGAGCGATCGGGCCCGACCGATGGTGACCTTCGGGGATCCGGTCGACCTGACCGGCTTCAAGGACGAGACGCCTGCCGCGCTGACGAGGATGATCCAGGGCGACCTGCAGGGCGTGGTCGACGAAGTGTGTCGGATCGCAGTCTGATCCGTCGAGTTACTCCGCCACCGACGGCGGCAGATTCTCCCAAGCCCAAGAGGTGAGGGCGGTCAGTGCCGGCATGAGTGCGCGCCCCGACTCGGTGAGCTGATAGGACACCGACACCGGCGGTCCGGGATCCACCAGGCGTTCCACCAGATTGGCCGCGGTCAGTTCCGAGAGTCGGCCGGACAGCACCGAATCGCTTATTCCTCCGACGGCGCAACGCAATTCGGCGAACCCCGCCGGTCCGTTCATCAGCGTTGCGATGAGAATGCCGTTCCACCGCTTGCCCAGGAAGCCGAACGCACGACGCAACGCATCGTCGCATGTGCGCGGCGCGTGGCCGGTCGCGGAAATATCGGACATCGACCACATCCTAGTCGCCCGGTGGCGCTTCGACGACGACGGTACTACCTTGTGAGTAGTCACTTCTAAATACCTAGTTGCTCCCGAGGAGTTCGAATGTCTCTGTTCCGTCTGGATGCCAGCATCCTCCCCTCCACGTCGTCGAGCCGCGCCCTCGGCGACCTCGTCGAGCGCGAATGGACCAGCGCTCACCCGGACTCGACGGTCACACGCCGAGATCTGTCGACCGATCCCGTTTCCGCGACTGTGTGGCGCGATGCCGTGATCGCCGGAACGGTCCCGCCGGCCGACCGCGACGCTGCGCAACGCGAGGCAGTCGCCGTCGCCGCCGAGATCGCGGATGAGGTCATCGGGGCCGAGGCGTTGCTGCTCACCGTTCCGCTCTACAACTTCGGTGTTTCCCAACACTTCAAGGGCTGGTACGACCTCGCAGCTACCGATCCGCGGATCGGCGTCGACCCGGCCGCGCTGCGTGGCAAGCCCGCGGTGCTGGTCACGACCCAGGGCGGCAACTACGACCCGGGAACGCCGAGGGACGGCTGGGACCGCTCGACGCCGTGGCTGCGCCGCGTCCTGGAGGATGTCTGGGGACTCGACCTCCGGATCGTCAAACGTCAGTTCACGCTCGTCGGTGTGAATCCTGCCCTCGATGCCTTCGCCGATATCGCGGCCGAGCTCAAGGTCGAGGCCGAGGAGAACGCGCGCATCGCCGGCCGCGAGCTCGCGCTGTCACGTGTGGTCGCCTCCGCGGGCTGACCGCCACCGGGCGCGCTCCCCCGTCCGGCCTGGTCAAGGCATGGAGAGTTTGGTCTGCGAACCCGGCGGCTACACCGGGGTATGAGCAAGGACGAGCAGACCATGGACAAGGCCGGCCGGGACGTCGAAGACGACCCGACTCTCGCCGATCCAGACGATCCACGTAAGCCCGAATCGCCCACCGACCTCACCAAGCCGTCGCTGATGTTCGTGCTGCGAAAGACGGCCCGCGAGTTCTCCCGTGATCAATGCACCGACCTGGCGGCCGCGCTCACCTATTACTCGGTGCTGTCACTGTTCCCCGCACTGCTCGCCATGGTCTCGCTGCTCGGTGTCTTCGGACAGGGAGAGAAGACGGTTGACGCGGTGCTGACGATGGTCGAAGACCTGGGCCCGTCGGATGCGGTGGACACGCTGCGTGCACCCGTCGAACAACTCGTGTCCGCGCCGAGTGCAGGCCTCGCCCTCGTGATCGGTCTCGCCGGCGCTCTGTGGTCGGCGTCGGGATATGTCGGCGCATTCGGTCGTGCGATGAACCGCATGTACGAGGTCGATGAAGGCCGTCCGATCTGGAAGCTGCGGCCCGCCATGCTGCTGGTGACGCTGGTGGCCCTGATCCTCGCCGCTGCTGTGGCGCTGATGCTCGCGGTCAGTGGACCGATCGCACGTTCCATCGGCGATGCGATCGGTCTGGGCAGCACCGCTCTGACTGTGTGGAACATCGTGCGCTGGCCGGTGGTGCTGGTCTTCGTGGTGGTGATCGTCGCTGTCTTGTACTGGGCGACACCGAATGTGAAACAACCGAAGTTCCGGTGGATCAGTGCGGGCGCAGTCCTGGCGATCGTCACCTGGATCGTGGCCTCGGCGGCGTTCGCTCTCTACGTCTCGAATTTCGGCAGCTACAACAAGACCTACGGCGCGCTGGCGGGTGTGATCGTCTTCCTGCTGTGGTTGTGGCTGACCAATCTGGCCCTGCTCTTCGGCGCGGAGTTCGACGCCGAACTCGAGCGTGGTCGTCAGCTTCAGGCGGGTATGGCTGCCGAAGAGCGGCTACAGCTTCCCCCTCGCGACACCACCGTCTCGGACAAGAACGAGAAGATCCACCAGGAAGACATCGAGAAGGGCCGAGCCCTCAGGGAATCCCACGGCGGTTGAACGCCGCACTTCTCCGGGCTTCGTCAGGCGAACAGCGCAACCGTCTGTGAGGCCTGGATGATCGGACGCGATGCACTGTCCCACAGGGTCATCGACTGATGGGAGTAGCCGTCGCGCGTGAAGGTGCTCGACGATTCCAGGAGCATCCAGTCCGTCGGCTTCGGCAGGTCGTCGGTGCAGATGTGCAGCGACCAGCTCATCGTGCTGATCGGCGCCCACTCGGTGAACGCGGCCGTGGTCGCCGGCGGCAGGGCGTCGGCGAGGGCGACCAGCGCGATCGTCGGATCCACTCCCTCGGCACCGCGATGCCGCACCCAGGCGAGGAACCGCGGGTCCCCGTCGTCACCCAGCGGGACGGTCCCACCCGCCCGAACCATCTCGACGTTGTCGACGAACGCCGGACGAAGGGGCGCCGAGGCGTCGCCGAACGGCCCACAATCCTCGGGTGCCGGAACCTCGGGAGCGCCGACGAGGTCATGGCTGATCGCACTCGGACGCGGCTGCGCGAAGATCAGCGACGCGTGCGCGGCGATCTGTCCCCCGCTCACGGTTTCGACGGCGACGCTCGAGGCTGATCGCCCTTCGCGGAGTCGGCGGGCGGTGAACGTCGCGGCGTCGACGACCGGCGCGCTGAGCAGGAACTGTGCCGACTTCAGTGGCGGTAGCGGCTTACCCTCGGTCAGCTGCGCGGCGAGTACCGACATGGCCGCGGTCAGCCCGCCGTAAGCGGTACGACCCTGCGTCCACTGGGTGGGGACGACGAATTCCGAGGTCGGATCGAAACCCGAGACGAGTTCGGCGAGTGTGGGCATGGCAGGACTCTTCCTCACGCGACTATGACGACCGCTATAACGCAGTGCACGCTACTCTATGACGGTCGACATATAAAACCGCGCTCGTCAGGCGCCGAATGCCCGCTGCCCTTCCACGGCTGAGGACGCCAGATCGTCTTTGTCGAGCGGGTCTCCACCGGCGCTGGCGTCGATCCATTGATCGGTGGTGGCGACCGCGGCGAAGTTGGAGTGGAGGATCGCCATCAGCGTGTTGTGAACCTGCTCGGCCGAGGCTTTCCCGGCGGCGTTCGCGATGTGGATGGCGCCGGTCGCGTCGGAGACCACCTCGGCGGCGATGCCCAGTTCCTCGGCGCCCGCGGCCGAGGCCAGGTCGCAGTTGTTCGTCATGTAGCCGGCGAACGTCACCGTGTTCACGTCCTGCGCCCGCAGCCACTCCGCCAGGTCGGTCCCGGCGAACACGCTGCCGTGGATCTTGCGCACCCGCTTCCACGACGGTGTCGCCCGCGAGGCGACGTCCGGGTGCAGTTCCCACGATCGCGACCCCTCCGCGAACGCCGGCGCGTCGGCCGGGTACGTGTGCTGAACGGCCACCACCGGGATGCGCTGCTCCTTCGCGTGGTCGATGAGTCGGACGATGTTCTGCACGCTCATGTCACGAGGCGGGTACTGAATGGCCAGCGGGCCGTCGAAGTACTGGTTCTGGACGTCGACGAGGATCAGTGCGCGGCGGATCGTGGTCATGGTCGGGTCTCCCATCTGTCGGCGGCCGGGGGTGTCGACCGACCACCTCACTATGCGTCGTCGCAGAGTACGGTCGGGAGTGGCGCGAATGGCCGGCGGCGAGGTCGGCGTCGGCGAGGGGTACAAGATCTCCGGTCTTGTGGGACCGGAGGCTGCCGCAGATGCGGACATGATCGTCGTGCCGTCCTGGCCCGAGGATCTCCCGCCGCTCGACGCCTCTCTCCGCCAGATCCTCATCGACGGCCACGACCGTGGCGCGGTCATCGTCGGGCTGTGTCTCGGCGCGATCCCGGTCGCCGACGCCGGCCTGCTGTCCGGGCGATCGGCGGTGACCCACTGGGCGGCGATGGACGCGTTACGCAAGCGCCACAACGACATCCCGCTCGACTCGCTCGTACTGTACGTGGACCACGGTGACGTGTTGACGTCAGCGGGCACGGCGTCGGCGATCGACGCCTGCCTGCACCTCGTCCGCGAACGGTTGGGTGCCGACGTCGCCAACGACGTCGCCCGCCGCCTGGTCGTCGCGCCGCACCGGGACGGCGGTCAGGCGCAATACACCCGACAGCCCGTCCCGGTGACGGCAACAGGCAACCCGATCGGCGAACTCATGGAGTGGGCCGCGCAGCATCTCGACGACTCGCTCACCGTGCAACATCTCGCCTCCCGGGCCGCCATGAGTACCCGGAGCTTCGTGCGGAACTTCAAGATGGTCACCGGAACGACGCCCGCGCAGTGGATCCTTCGGCAACGCTCGATCGTGCCCGGGTTCTCCTCGAGACCACCGACGTCGGAATGGACACCATCGCCGAACGATGCGGCTTCGGCAGCAGCGTGACGATGCGACAGAACTTCGCGGCGACGTTCGCGACGTCGCCGACCAGTTATCGCCGTCAATTTCGGGTCACCGGCTGACTCCTCATCCCGAGGCGCATCTGGTAGGCGTCCGAACGCGTTGTCGATCAGCCGATCACGATTCTTCGACCGCCCGACTCGCGGCCGCGTCACGTGCCACCGCCTTGCTCAGCAACTGACCGCCGTTGGTCAGCACCGCCCGCCGCCACGGCAGAGTGCCCTCGATCTCGATCTGAATGGACATCGACAGCACCGTCCGGATCACCACGATGATCCCGAGGATCAGTGCGTCTTCGATCGAGGGCTTCGAGGTGATCGTGCGGATGAGGTCTGCGGCGACGAGGATCTCGAGACCGAGGAGGATGGCCGAGCCCAGGGTTGTCCGGAGGATCGAGAAGGCTTCGCTGCCGGATTCCCTGCGGGACAACGACCGCGCACCGAGGACGAGCGCGATGATGAAGCCGGTGATCATGGCCAGTGCGCCGAGCGCTTCGAATGCGACCGCCACCGCGGTGAAGATGTCCTCGAACTCCATGCACGTCAGCCTATCCGCGTCCACCCGTGTGCAACGGCTGTCCGGAGCGAGCCGACTTCATGGATTCACGACGTGGCGAAGCTGCCTCACGTGCACTGATCTCGCTGCGACCTACCTGATCAGCGCGGCCGGCCGGGATAAGATCCGACAATGCTGTCACGTGGGCGAGGTCGATGACTCCCGCACTGATCGCGATCGTGGTGATCGTCGGGTGGACCCTGGTCGCGGGCCGGTTGTCGCGGCTCCAGATCTCCGGGGCCATCGTGATGGTGGTCGCCGGCCTCGTGATCGGGCTGACCACGAACAACTCCATCGGCAACGCACTCGACACCGACGCAGCCGAACCCTTCGTCGAACTGATCCTGGCTCTCCTGTTGTTCGTCGACGCCATCGAGGTGCGAGGCGGCTACTTCGCCGGTGAACGTCGAACATCTCTGCGGCTGTTGCTCATTGCGATGCCGCTGTCGGTCGCCCTGGCGACCCTGCTGGGTGTCGCGCTCCTGCCGTCGATGGCGGTCGGCGTCGCGCTGCTGATCGCCTGCGTGGTGACCCCGATGGACCTGACGCCCGCCTCGTCGCTGGTACGTGATCGGCGGTTCCCCACGCGGGTGCGACACCTGCTGAACATCGAGAGCGGTTACAACGACGGCATCATCGCGCCGCTCTTCATCTTCGCCCTGACGCTCGCAGGCGACCACAAGCACGCCTCCTCCCCCGCCGAAGCACTCGAACAGGCGGTGCCGTCTGCGCTGTGGGCGGTGTTGGCGGGCAGCGTCATCGGACTCCTCGCCGCGCGACTGACGAACTTCACCATTCGCCGCGGGCTCGCCACCGAACAGTCCATCCGGATCAGCCTCGTCCTCATCCCGATCCTCGCCTACGGATGTTCGGTGCAACTCGGCGGCAACGGCTTCGTGGCGGCATTCCTCTGCGGTATCGCCTACAAGGCGGCACGGGCCGACGGTCCGGGCGACGAGCAACTGCGCCTCGCCGACGATGTCAGTGCGCTCGCGGCCCTCACGATGTGGTTCGTCTTCGGCTGTGCCGCCGTGCTGGTCTTCGAACTCGGGTTCGTCTGGCAGATCGTCGTTCTGGCCCTCGCCGCGCTGACCGTCCTCCGGATCGTTCCCGTCTACCTCGCGCTGCTGCGCACCGACATCGGCCCACGTGATCGACTTCTGATCGGCGTCCTCGGGCCACGCGGAACCGCGTCGATCGTCTTCGGTCTCCTTGCTTTCAACGAACTCGACGGCATGGTCGCCAACGAGACGCTGTATGCGATGACCGTGACGGTCCTGGCGAGCGTCGTGTTGCACGGCTTCGGGGTGGGTGTCGTCGCCCAGCGACTGAACCGGCGAGAGGCCGCGAAGGACTTAGAGTTCGACTGATTGTTTCGCTTGCCCGACAGGTGAAGCCGGCGAGGTATGTCGTTCTGTCCGTGTTTCCTACGTGAGAACCTCCGGTTGCCGCGCCTGCGCAAACCGTAGATTCTCGTCGGCGACATCGCCTTTGAACAGGCGACGATCGGCGTAGTAGCTCATCGACATCACCCACGGGGTGTGCGGTCCCTGTTTCGGCAGGGTGTCGAGAGCGCGCTGGACGTACCCGGCGCCGAAGTCGAGCAACGGCCGGGTGGGCATGCCCGAGTCGGCTACCGGCCACACCGCGTCGTGACCGTGAGAGTCCATGTACCCGAGCAACTTACAGAAGTACTGGCACAGCAACCCGATCTTCAGTGTCCAGGATGCGTTGGTGTACCCGATGGCCAGTGCGAAGTTCGGCACATCGGACAGCATGATCCCGCGGTAGACGACGGTGTCCGGTAGCGAGACCGGGTTGCCGTCGACGGTGAGGTCGATGCCGCCGATGATCTTGATGTTGAGTCCCGTTGCGGTGACGATGATGTCGGCTTCGAGTTCGGCGCCACTCCGCAGGAGGATGCCGGTCTCGGTGAACGACGTGATCCGGTCGGTGACGATCGACGCCTTGCCCGACCGGATGGTGCGGAAGAGATCAGCGTCGGGCACCACGCACAGGCGCTGATCCCACGGGTCGTAGGGCGGGTTGAAGTGGACGTCGACCGGAAAGTCCTCCGGGAGTTGAGACTTGTTGATCTTCCGGATCATTCGTCGCGCCACCTGGGGGAACCGCTGACACAGTTCGAACAGGATTCGCTGCTGCGCGACGTTCTTCTGCCGAGTGAGCGCATATCCCCGCTCGTCGCCGAAGATCTTCTTCAGCGAGTTGGCAATTGCGTCTTCACGCGGCAACGGGATGACGTAGGTCGGCGTGCGCTGCAGCATCGTCACGTGCGCGGCCTCCTCGGCCATTGCGGGCAGCAGCGTCACGGCCGTCGCACCGCTTCCGATCACCACGACCCGCTTCCCGGCGTAGTCGAGATCCTCCGGCCAGTGCTGCGGGTGCACGATCTGACCGCGGAAGCGGTCCTCGCCGGCGAAGTCGGGACTGAATCCCTCGTCGTAGTCGTAATAGCCCGAACCGCAGAAGATCCACCGCGCGCTGATCTGCGTCCGCTCCCCGGTGTCGGTGCGCTCGAGGTCGACGAGCCACCGTGCGTCGTCGGAGGACCAGGCGGCGGCCATGACCTTGTGGTGGTACCGGATGTGGCCGGTGAGGTCGTTCTCCTCGATCGTCTCGTGGAGGTAGTCGAGAATTCGCGGGGCGTCGGCGATCGCCTGCTTGTCGGTCCACGGCTTGAACTCGTAGCCGAAGGTGTGCAGGTCCGAGTCCGAGCGGATGCCCGGGTAACGGAAGAGGTCCCAGGTTCCGCCGGCGGCTGCACGAGCCTCGACAATGGTGAACGTCTTCGACGGACGCTTGGTCCGTAGGTAGCGGGCGGCCCCGATGCCCGAGATCCCGGCTCCGATGATGAGGACGTCGACGCGGTCTGGTGCGGTCACTGTTCACTCCTGGCTGTCCGACGTGGTGCTGTCTCCAGGATGCCAGCTCCGACAAGCCCACCACTTTTCGGCAAACGCACCCCCCATCACGGAATTTCTCAACCTGTCTGAGACAGGACTTGGTTGGTTGTTCTTCGGTGGTTGATCCCGACGATGGTCGGGATCTCCGGGGCCCGGGGTGGGCGGCGGAAGCGTTGCGGGTGGGCCAGGTATATG